>JBIIHJ010000096.1:0-11476 GCA_044235875.1 Pseudoxanthomonas sp. | reverse complement strand
GCGCCTGCGCCTGGAGAGCACGGGCAACGCGTCGCTGGGCCAGCTGCCGATAGAGCGGCTTCGCTTTCACATCGACGGCGAAAGCCCGCTGGCCCATGCGCTGTACGAGATCGTGCTCAATTCCACCGAATCGATCACGCTGCGCTCCCCCGATGGCGCGCGCGCGGTGCCGCTGCCGCGCGCGGCGTTGCGGGTGGTGGGCTTCGGCGAGGACGAGGGCCTGCTGGAATACGATCCGCGCTCGTTCCTGGGCTATCGCCTGATTCAGGAGTACTTCGCGCTGCCGGAGAAGTTCCTGTTCTTCGACATCGAGGGCCTGGACCTGTCCGGTTTTGGCAAGCAGGCCGACCTGGTGCTGGAAATCGGCCCGTTCGGCCGGCCTGAGCGCCTGGCGCGCCTAGAGCAGTCGGTCTCGGCCGACACCTTCCGCCTCAACTGCACGCCCATCGTCAACCTGTTCCGCCAGCAGGCCGAGCCGATCCGCCTGACCCAGGAACGCCACGAGTACCAGGTGATCCCGGATGTGCGCCGGCCGCTCGGGCTAGAGGTGTATTCGGTCGATACGGTGCGGCGTTTCAGCCGCCAGGGCGAGCAGGCGCAGATCACCGAGTTCGCGCCGTTCTACTCGGTCCAGCACGGGCTGCACGACAGTGGCGACGGCTGCAACTGGTATGTGCAGCGGCAGCCGTCGCTGCGCACCGGCGATGAAGGCAGCGAAATGACCATCGCCCTGGTGGACCGGCAGATGAATCCGCGGCTGCCCAGCGTGGACACGCTGTCGCTGTCGTTGACCTGCACCAACCGCGACCTGCCCTCGCAGCTACCCTTCGGGGGCGAGGACAGCGTGCTGCAGGTCGAGCGCGGCGGCGTCATCGCCACCGCGCGCCTGCTGAAAAAACCCACCGCCACCTGGCGCGCGCCGATGCGCATGGCCAACCAGTGGCGATTGATCTCGCACCTGGCGCTCAACCACCTGTCCATCGTCGAAGGCGGGCGCGACGCGCTGCTGGAAGTGCTGAGCCTGTACAACACGACCGATTCGGCGAGTTTGCGCAAGCAGATTGCAGGCATCGTCGAAGTCCACAGCCGCCCGGCCATGACGGCGATCGGGCAGGCGCCGCGGCGCGCGTTCGTGCGTGGCACGCAGATCGAACTGAGCTTCGACGAAAACCAGTACGTGGGCAGTGGCGTGTATCTGCTGGCGCGGGTGTTGGATGTGTTCTTCGGCCTGTACAGCACGGCCAACGCCTTTACCCAACTGCGCGTGCGCACGCTGCAGCGCGAGGGCGAACTGGC
The DNA here is from genome assembly GCA_044235875.1 of Pseudoxanthomonas sp. Lineage (GTDB taxonomy): Bacteria > Pseudomonadota > Gammaproteobacteria > Xanthomonadales > Xanthomonadaceae > Pseudoxanthomonas_A. The sequence continues at coordinate 10,180 of JBIIHJ010000096.1, read as the reverse complement.
CAGCTTCGCGCCGCGCGCTGGCGCCTGGCACCTGGTCTAGGCGATGAGCATGCAAGCCGAAGGATTGGCACTGATGGATCCGCTCGCTGCGACCGAGGCGCGTGGCGACAATGCACTGGCACCGCTGTCGCGGCTGCGCGCCGATCCGCAGGCGTTCGGCTTTTTCCAGGCGGTGAGGCTGCTGTACAGCGCGCATGGCTTCGATGCCCGCGGCAGTGCCGCCCGGCCTGGCCCGGTGCGCTTTGCCACGCCGGCGACGCTGAATTTCCCGACCTCCGAGCTGGCCTGGTTGGCCGAGGATGCCACCGGCTCGTGGCGCATGGGGGTGAATTTCCTGGGCCTGACCGGGCCGCTGGGCGTATTGCCGCGGCATTACACCGAACTTGTGATCGCGCTGGGCCGGGACAAGGCCACGCAGGATTTCCTGGACCTGTTCAACCACCGGATGCTGGCGCTGTTCTGGCAGGCCTGGGGCAAGCATCGGCCCGAGATCGGCCGCGAGTTCGGCTTCCGCAACACGCCGCTGCGCTATGTGCACCACCTGGTGGGGCTGGGCACGCCGGCGCTGCAGGCACGACTGGCGCCGAAGGACACCGTGCCGGGTTCGAGCCAGGCGCCTCGGTTGCCGGGCGCGGCGGCGGCGTATTTCTCCGGGCTGATCTCGCAGCGCCCGCATGGCGCCGCGGCACTGTCGCAGGTGATCGCCGCCTGCGTCGGCGCACCGGTGCAGGTCGACAGCTGCGTGGGCACCTGGCAACCGGTGCCGCCACAGGGCCGCACCCGCCTGGGCCGGCGCGCCCATGCCTTGGGCGCGGCGGTACTGGGGCAGCGTTTCTGGGATCGACAGACCACGTTGCGGCTGCGCATCGGCCCGCTGGATCGCGACACCTTCGCCCGCCTGCTGCCGCGTGGCCCGCTGCTGGGCGACGTGGTCGAGCTGGCGCGCTTTCTCACCGGGCTGGCGCTGGACCTGCGCATCGTCCTGGTCCTGCGCGCGGGCCACACCCCGCCGCTGCAGCTGGGCGCGCACGGCCCCGCGCGTGCGCAGCTGGGCTGGAACACCTGGCTGTCCGGCCGCCCGGCCGCGCGTGCGGCCAACGAAAGCCAATTCCACTTTTCCGCAATGGGAGTTCCGTCATGGCGTTGAACCTGCGTTCCCTGGTGTCGCGACTGGACGCCACCTGCCGGGGGGCCATCGAAGGCGCCGCCGGCCTGTGCCTGTCGCGCACCCATTACGACGTCGAGATCGAGCACCTGCTGCTCAAGCTGCTGGAGACCGACAACACCGACATCCACCGCATCCTGCGCCAGTTCGACATCGCGCCCGAGCGCGTCGAGCGCGCGTTGAACCAGGCGCTGGACGGTCTGAAGACGGGCAACCAGCGCACGCCGGCGCTGTCGGCGCATATCCCGCTGCTGCTGGAGCGCGGCTGGAGTTGGGCCACGATCGAGTTCGGCGAATCCAGGGTGCGCAGCGGCCATCTGCTGGTCGCCCTGTTGGCCGATGGTGAGCTGCGTCGCCTGCTGGGCGGCGTGGCCGGCGCGCTGGACGCGGTGAACCTGGAAGCGCTGCTGCAGAACTTCCACGCCATCGTCGCCGGCTCGGCCGAGGCCAGGCAGGCCCGGGCCCTGGGTGATGCGGCTAGCACGCCCAGCGACGCTGCGGCCCATGGCGGCGCCGGTGCCAGCGGCGCGCCCAGCGCCACCCCCAACCTGGACCAGTACTGCCAGAACCTCACCGCCAAGGCGCGCGAAGGCAAGCTCGATCCGGTGCTGGGCCGCGATGGCGAGATCCGGCAGATGATCGACGTACTCACCCGTCGCCGCCAGAACAATCCGATCCTCACCGGCGAGGCCGGCGTGGGCAAGACCGCGGTGGTCGAAGGCCTGGCCGCGCGCATCGCCGCGGGCGATGTGCCCAAGCCGCTGCGCGAGGTCGAGCTGCTGTCGCTGGACCTGGGCCTGTTGCAAGCCGGCGCCTCGGTGAAGGGCGAGTTCGAGAACCGGCTCAAGGGCGTGATCGAAGAGGTCAAGTCCAGCCCCAGGCCGATCGTGATGTTCATCGACGAGGCGCACACCCTGATCGGCGCCGGTGGCGCGGCCGGACAGAACGACGCGGCCAACCTGCTCAAGCCGGCGCTGGCGCGCGGCGAGATGCGCACGATCGCGGCCACCACCTGGAGCGAATACAAGAAGTACTTCGAGAAGGACCCGGCGCTGACCCGCCGCTTCCAGGTGGTCAAGGTCGACGAGCCCGACGACGAGCGCGCGGTGGCGATGCTGCGCGGCGTGGCCGCGGCGATGGCCGCCCACCACGGCGTGCGCATCCTGGAAGAAGCCGTGCGCGATGCAGTCAAGCTGTCCTCGCGCTACATCGCCGGCCGCCAGCTGCCGGACAAGGCGGTCAGCGTGCTGGATACCGCGTGTGCACGCGTGGCGGTCGGGCAGGGCGCCACGCCCGCGCAGCTGGAAGACCTGCGTCGCCGCCAGGACGTGCTGGCGGCCGAACACGCCCAGCTGCAACGCGAAGCCAGCGGCGGCAGCAACCACGCCACGCGCCTGGCCGAGGTGGAAGAAGAGCAGGCCTCGCTCGCCCTGCGCGTGCAGGGGCTGGAACTGCGCTGGCAGGGCGAAGGCGAGCTGGTGACCAGGATCCTCGCAGGCCTGGATGTGCTGGAAGCCATGCCGGCCGATGCCGCAGAGCGCCCGGCCGCGACCGCTGAACTGGACGGCCTGCGCGGCGAGCTGCGCAGCCTGCAGGGCGATGCGCCGATGGTGATGCCGGTGGTCGATGCTAGTGCGGTCGCGCAGATCATCGCCGGCTGGACCGGCATCCCGCTGGGCCGCATGGTCGCCGACGAGATCCAGACCGTGCTCAACCTGCGCGAGCACCTGGAGCAGCGCGTCATCGGCCAGGGCCACGCGCTGGAAGCCATCGCCCAGCGCGTGCGCACCTCGCGCGCCAACCTGGAAGACCCGGACAAGCCCAAGGGCGTGTTCCTGCTGGTGGGCACCTCCGGTGTGGGCAAGACCGAAACCGCGATCGCTCTGGCCGAGCTGCTCTACGGCGGCGAGCGCAGCATGATCACCATCAACATGAGCGAGTACCAGGAGGCGCATACCGTGTCCACGCTCAAGGGCTCGCCGCCCGGCTACGTCGGCTATGGCGAAGGTGGCGTGCTGACCGAAGCGGTGCGCCGCAAGCCGTACTCGGTGGTGCTGCTGGACGAGATCGAGAAGGCCCATCCGGACGTGCTGGAGCTGTTCTTTCAGGTGTTCGACAAGGGCCGCATGGAAGACGGCGAGGGCCGTGAGATCGACTTCCGCAACACCGTGATCCTGCTGACCTCCAATGCCGGCACCGACCTGATCATGCAGGCCTGCCGCGGTGCGGAGGCGCGACCGGACGTGGAGGCGCTGGCCACCCTGCTCAAGCCCGAGCTCAACCGCGTGTTCAAGCCGGCGTTCCTCGGGCGCACCACGGTCATCCCGTTCTATCCGCTGGAGGACGCCGACATGCGCCGGATCGTGCGGCTCAAGCTGGGCAAGATCGCCCGCCGCATCCAGGCCAACCACGGCGCCCGCTTCGATTACGACGATGCCCTGGTGGAGACCGTCGCGGCGCGCTGCACCGAAGTGGACTCGGGTGCACGCAACATCGACAACATTTTGACCGGCAGCCTGCTGCCCGAAGTCGCGGGCGAGGTCCTGGCGCGCATGGGCCAGGGCGAAGCGTTCACCAGCATCCGCGCCGGCGTGGCCGACGACGGACGCTTCTCCTACGCGCTGGCCTGAGCCTGGGCCCGCGCTCCATCCAACCCAACGGCAAAGGTGCGACATGACACTGAAGGTGAAAGCCCTCCTGGCCGGTCTCGGGGTCTTCCTGCTGATCGGCATCCTGCCCAACCTGCTTGCCCTGTCGGCCGGCGTCGCCCATAGCCCAGGGCTGCTGCTGGGCGGACTGACCGGCGGGGTGTTCGTCGCGATGGGCGTGCTGAACCTGAGCGGCAACAAGCACGCGCCGTTGGCCGACGACCAGACCCGCGCGCAGGCCTTGTCCCTGCACCCCCCGGCAGGCATGGCGCGTCTGATCGTGGTGCGCGAAGGGATGGTGGCCAAGTCCAACGGCGTGGACCTGGAACTGGATGGCCGCGCCGTGGCCCAGCTCAAGAGCCCACGCTTCACCGTCCTGCAGCTGGCGCCGGGCCAGCACACGCTGCGCGCCAGCCTGACCGCGTTGCTCAACAGCGGTGGGACACCGGCCACCGCCAGCTTCGAGGCGCAGGCAGGACAGACCCTGGTGTTCCAGTTGCGCCTGGTGATGAAGCTCACCAACAGCGATGTGGTGCTGGAGCGCGCCGAAGCGCCCGACGCGGTGCTGCCCCGCCTGTCACGGATGAAGATGGTGCTGGCCAGTGCCTGAGTTGCGCGTCGCGCGTGTGGCAGCGCGTGCTCCTGGGACGATGGTGCCGTTACGGATCGCCGTTGAAACTGAGCGTGCTTCTTCCCGCGATCCTGAAAAGCACCCCTCCCCAGCCCTCCCCTGCTTCGCAAGGGAGGGGGCCAAAGGCCAAACGCCAAACGCCAAACACTTTTTGCTTCCTGGCTGCTGTGCGTACGCAGCTGCTGCCGGCAGCCTTTTGCCCCCTCCCTTTTGCGTAGCAAAGGGGAGGGCCGGGGACGGGTTGCTCTTCAGCATCTGCGCGAACGCCGCTGCAGCCAGCAGCCTTTTGCCCCTCCCTTTTGCGGAGCAAAGGGGAGGGGCGGGGAGGGGTTGCTCTTCAGCATCTGCGCGTACGCCGCTGCAGCCAGCAGCCTATTGCCCCCTCCCTTTTGCGTAGCAAAGGGGAGGGCCGGGGAGGGGTTGCTCTTCAGCATCTGCGCGAACGCCGCTGCAGCCAGCAGCCTTTTGCCCCTCCCTTTTGCGGAGCAAAGGGGAGGGACGGGGAGGGGTTGCTCTTCAGCATCTGCGCGTGCGCCGCTGCAGCCAGCAGCCTATTGCCCCCTCCCTTTTGCGTAGCAAAGGGGAGGGATGGGGAGGGGTTGCTCTTCAGCCTTTGGCTTCAACACCGCAGCAACATTCAACGCGCCTCCCGAGCGTCATCGTGTCTTCCCGATCAACGTTGAGGCATCGCGATCCTGGCTGTCGCTGCATGGCACCCCAAAGGGTAAAAACACAGTGCTCACGGCACGTCCCGCATCCGTGCCCCCTGCACGTTCGCCATTGGCTGCGACCAGCGGCGCAGGCTGTCCAGCTTGGCCTGGTAACGCTGCTGCTCGCCGGGTGGCCCAAGCGCGCGGGCCAGGCGCAGTTCGCGTTCGGCGATCACGCCGTCACCGCGCAGGAACGCAACCCTGGCCAGCCCGAAGTGGAACTGATGGGCCTCCGGGTACAGCCGGATTGCGCCGGCGTAGTAGCGCGCGGCGGCTACGTAGTCGCCCTCGCGCTCGGCCTCGGTGCCGAGCGTGTACTGACGAAACGGATCACGCGCGCGCACCTGCTGCAGCCGCGCCAGCATCTGCGCCGCATCCGCTTCGTTGCCCAGCCGCCGATACAGGTTGAACGCATTGGACAGCGCGGCCGGATGCTGCGGGTCCAGCACCAGCGCGTGGGCATAGTCGGCGATGGCCGCGTCCGTGCGGTGTTCCATCGCATCGAGCAGGCCCAGGTTGTTCCAGGCATCGACCAGGGTGGGGTCGCTTTGTAGCGCCTGCTGGAAATAGGCCCGTGCCTGGACACGCTGGCTGGTGGTCATCAGCTCGGCGGCGCGGTTGTTGTAGTAGTGCGCGAACAGGCGCGCATCGGAGATCGTGCGCGGCCCGCGCCGGTCGAGCAGGACGCTGCGGTCCAGATCGACTGTGGCGATGCGCCCATCCATGCGCAACTGGGCGTTGAGGTGGCCGTAGTTGAACGCGAAGCCATCCTGCTCGTACCAGCTCAATGCCTGGCCGACTTCCTGTGGGCGCGCGGTCAGTCCGACCTCACGCGCCAACGCGACGAACAGCAGGGTGAAGGACAGGCAGTTGATCCGGCGCGTGGTGTAGCTCTCGGCCACGCTGTGGGTGTCACTGGTGCCGTATTGCAGGGCCAGTCCATCGGCATCGAACATCAGCGCGATCAGGCGCTGCAGTTTTTCCGGCTCGGACTGGCTGCGTCGGACCACGCGCTGCTGCAACAGGTGGCGCAGCGCCGGTGGCACCTCCAGCAGAGTGTCCGGCGACGGCGGTGGAAGGATTTGGGCGGTCGGCACGGGCGCTGGCGCGGTGGCCAGGGCGGTGGCGAGCAGGAACGAAGCCAGGACGGACATCGGACACCTCCACGCGGTGGATGGCCGCGACTCTACGCCTGTCCCGCCGGTGCACGCGCCATTGCAGAAGGTCCCGCACGCCTGCCGACGAGCGGTGGTCAAGACAGTTGATCGGCGGTCGCGACCGCTGGACCGGCCGCCTCGCCTAGTGCGTCCGGCCGATATCGGCGCGGCGCATGCCTGGCCCAGCATGTGCGGATCGTCCTGGACCCTGCCCGCCACCGTCATGTCGTTCAGCACCGCGCATCGCGCCTACAACCTGATCACCCCGCTTGGCGAGGACGCGCTGCTGGTGCATACGATGGAGGGCAGCGAGGGCCTGTCGCGATTGTTCGAGTTCAACTTCACCCTGATGTCGCTGGATGACGACATCAAGCCGGCCGACATCATCGGCAAGCGCGTGCGCCTTGAGCTGGAAACCCTGCACGACGTGCGCCACTGGAGCGGCATCTTCGTCAGCTTTGGCCGCACCGGCACGCGCCAGCTCGGCGGCCAGCAGGAAACCGAGGTTACCGTCTACCAGGCGCAGCTGGTGCCGTGGGCCTGGCAGCTGCAGCTGATCGAGGACAGCCGCATCTTCCAGGGCAAGAACGTGCAGGAGATCATCGAGCTGCTGCTGGGCGAGGCGGGGCTGAGCGACTTCGAGTTCCATCTCAATCAGACCTATCCGCCACTGGACTACTGCGTCCAGTACCGCGAAAGCACCTTCGCCTTCATCTCGCGCCTGCTGGAGCGCGCGGGCATCCATTACTTCTTCCGCCACGATGCGCAGGCCGAGGTATGGGTGTTCACCGACAACCGCGACAACAACCCGGTGCTGGACCCGCGCGAACTGCGCTTCGCCCTGGCCGCACAGGATGTCGAACAGGACGCCGATGACCTGGTGCTGACCCTGACCCGGCGCGAGAGCCTGCGCAGTGGCCGCATCACCCTGCGCGACTACGACTTCGTGCGGCCAGGCGACCTGCTGGAATCCTCGGTGCCCTCGGTGCTGCAGATCGGCGACAACCAGAGCCTGGAGCGTTTCCTGCATCCGCCGGCGCACTTCACCGAGCACGATGTCGGCGACCGCCTGGCGCGGTTGCTGATCGAGGTGGAAGAGGCCGACCACGACACCCTGCAGGGCAGCGGCAACGCGCGGTTGATGACGCCGGGTTATGCCTTCGAACTGATCGACCATCCCGATGAGGCGCTCAACCAGGAATATCTGGTGGTCAGCGTGCAACACACCGGCACCAACAATCTGGTCGAGGAAAACACGCAGTACCGCAATCACTTCAGCGTGATCCCGCACCAAGCCACCTGGCGCGCGGCGCTGCGCACGCCCAAGCCGCACATGCATGGCCCGCAGACGGCCATGGTGGTCGGCCCGGCGGGCGAGGAGATCCACTGCGACGCGCACGGCCGGGTCAAGGTGCAGTTCCACTGGGACCGGCGCGGCAAGCGCGACGAGAACAGCTCGTGCTGGCTGCGCGTGGCCCAGATGTGGGCCGGCCGCGGCTGGGGCACGATGTTCATCCCGCGCATCGGCATGGAAGTGGTAGTGGATTTCCTGGAGGGCGATCCGGATGCGCCGCTGATCACCGGCAGCGTCTACAACGGCGTCAACGTGCCGCCGTATGCCCTGCCGGCCGAGGCAACCAAGTCCACGTTGAAGTCGTACTCATCCAAGGGCGGCGATGGCTTCAACGAGATCCGCTTCGAGGACAAGAAGGACAACGAGCAGCTGTTCGTCCACGCGCAGAAGGACCTGGACCAGCGCGTGGGCAAGGACGCGCGCGTGCACATCGGCCAGGACGACAGCCTGATCGTCAAGCGCGATCGCCTGCAGGAAATCAACCGCGACATCAGCCTCAAGACCGGGCGCGACCGGATCGTGGTGGCCGGGCGCGACGACTCGCTCGATGTCACCGGCAAGCAGGCGCTGAAGATCGGTGGCTCGCAGTCGATCAGCATCAGCGGCGCGATGAACCACAGCGTCGGCGCCGATGCCAGCACCAGCGTGGCGGGCACGCTGTATCTGAAGTCCGGCGGCAACCTGGTGATCGAATCCGGCGCCAACATCACCCTGCAGGTCGGCGGCAGCTTCATCGCCATCAGCGCCGCCGGCGTGGACATCCACGGCCCCAAGACCCAGATCAACAGCAGTGGCGCCAAGCAGTCGGGCAAGGCCGGCAAGCTGGTGGCGCCGTTGGCGGCGATCCCTGCGCTGCTGGCCGCGCTGGCCGACCCCGGCAAGGCGCCCGAGGACGGCCCGGAAGGACAGGCCGGCAAGGGCAAGCCGCCACAGGAGATGCCCGACCACCAACCCGATCCGGCCAAGACCCACTGGATCGAGGTCGAGTTGCTGGACGAAGCCGGACAGCCTGTCGCCGGCGAGTCGGTGCAGGTCAAGCTGCCCGACGGCAGCGTCAGCACCGGCACCACCAACGACAAGGGCCTGTACCGCGTGGCGGGCATCGACGCGGGCAATTGCGAGGTCACCTTCCCCGACCTGGACGAAAAAGCCTGGACGCCGGCGTGATGCCGCGGCCGACGCGAGATTGCGCCCGGCACCGGAGCGCCTGAGCGATGCAGGGCGACTGGGCGATCACCCACCTGGATACGCTGGGCATCGCCGCCGAACGCAGCGAAGGGCCATCGGCGTCATGGCCGGTGGCGCCGACCTTCGCCAGTGCCGGCAATCGGCTGCGCCTGCCGCTGCGTGCGATCGGCTGCTGGCGCGCCGCGCACGCGCATTTCGCGTTCGACGCCTCGTTCATCGATCCGGGCATGCGCAATGACCTGCGCCATCTGGGGCTACAGCGGCGCCGCCTGGCCGTGGTCGGGCTCGATGGCCAGCCTGTGTATCCGCCGGCCAGCCTCTACGCCCACGCAGATCCCAGCGGCGATGATGCTTACAACAAGCGCCTGGCGGCGCGTCGCGCGCAGGCGCTGCATGCGCTGCTCACCCGCGACGTGGCGCGCTGGGAGCAGCTGTACTCCACGCCGCTGGGGCATGACGACTGGCGCGTGCGGGCGGTGCAGACCATCCTCAACCATCTGTGCGCCGCATCGCTGCTGGTCGATGGCGTGGATGGCGAACAGACGCGCGCGGCGGTGTCGCGCTACCAGCAGGCCTCCGGCCTGGCGGCCGATGGCGTGGCGGGACCGGGCACGCGCGCAGGCCTGTTCGCCGCGTACATGGAGGCGCTGTGTGGTCCCGGCCTGCACCTGCACCTGCACCGCCAGCGGGACTTCCTCGCGCGTGGCGCCGATGCGCAGGGCAAGGGCGACCTGCACGCGTGCGGGGAATTCAATCCGCTGATCCTGCCCAGCGCGCAGGACCAGGCGCGCTTCGAACGCGAAGACGCCCGGCAGGCGCGCAACGCATTCAACGCGCCCAACCGGCGCGTGCTGGTGCTGCTGTTTGCGCCTGGCGCGCGGATCGATCCAGCGCTGTGGCCATGTCCGGCGGCGGAGGATGGCGACGCGGGTTGCAGGCGGCGCTTCTGGTCCGATGCCGCGACGCGACGCCAGTTGCGCCTGCCGGATGCCGGGCGGCGCTATGCACGAGGACAGGACACCTTCGCCTGCCGCTTCTACGAGCGACTGGTCGATGGCGCGGCGTGCGAAAAGCCGGTCCTGGCGGGCACCACACGATGGGAGGATGCACCGCTGTCGGTCGAACCGGCGCTGGACACCGGCCAGGGCGCGTGGCCCGACGAGCCCGGTGGCGAGGACCTGCCCTGAGATGGGCGCGCCGGATGACCCCGCCCAGGCCCCTGCGCCCCGGGTCACCGTGCGTGGCGCGGAGGAAGCGCTGCTCCTGGACGCTGCGCAGCCGCTGCAGCGCCAGGTCACGATCCAGTTCCAAGCCACCCCTTGGGCAG
>JBIIHJ010000095.1:0-11524 GCA_044235875.1 Pseudoxanthomonas sp. | reverse complement strand
CCATGCGCGCCAACGTGGATGTGCTGACCCTGACCGCCACGCCCATCCCGCGCACACTCAACATGGCCATGGCCGGCCTGCGGGATCTGTCGATCATCGCCACCCCGCCCGCCAACCGCATGGCGGTGCAGACCTTCGTCACCGTGTGGGACGAGGCGCTGCTGCGCGAAGCCTTCCAGCGCGAGCTCAGCCGAGGCGGCCAGGTCTACTTCCTGCACAACGATGTCGAGAGCATCGGCCGCATGCAGCGCGACCTGCAGATCCTGGTACCGGAGGCGCGCATCGGCGTGGCCCACGGCCAGATGCCCGAGCGCGAGCTGGAGCAGGTGATGCTCAGCTTCCAGAAGCAGCGCTTCAACGTGCTGCTGTGCTCGACCATCATCGAATCGGGCATCGATATTCCCAACGCGAATACCATCATCATCAACCGCGCCGACCGCTTCGGCCTGGCCCAGCTGCACCAGCTGCGCGGACGCGTGGGACGTTCGCACCATCGCTCCTACGCGTATCTGGTCGCACCGGAAACACGCTCGCTGACCGATGACGCGCGCCGCCGCCTGGAAGCCATTTCCTCCATGGACGAACTGGGCGCCGGCTTCATGCTGTCCACCCACGACCTGGAGATCCGCGGTGCCGGCGAGCTGCTGGGTGAGGACCAGAGCGGCCAGATGGCCGAGATCGGCTTCAGCCTGTACACCGAGCTGCTGGACCGCGCGGTGCGCTCGATCCGCAAGGGCCAGCTACCCGACGTGGACGCTGGTGAATCGCGCGGCGCCGAGATCGGCCTGCACGTGCCGGCGCTGATCCCCGAGGATTACCTGCCCGACGTGCACACGCGCCTGACCCTGTACAAGCGCATCTCCAGCGCACCGGACGTGCACGAACTGCGCGAGTTGCAGGTCGAGATGATCGACCGCTTCGGCCTGTTGCCCGATCCGGTCAAGTACCTGTTCGCCACCGCCGAACTCAAGCTCAGCGCCGACCTGCTGGGCATCCGCAAGCTGGAGCTGGGCGAGAACGGCGGCCGCATCGTGTTCGACGCCAAGCCGCAGGTCGACCCGATGACCGTCATCCAGATGATCCAGAAGCAGCCGCGCATCTATGTCATGGATGGCCCGGACAAGCTCAAGATCAAGCTCCCCCTGCCCGACCCGGCCGACCGTTTCAATGCGGCCAAGGGACTGCTGGCGGCGCTGGCGCCGGCGGCCTGAAGGACCCCGCAGCAGATCTGGCTCGGTTGGATATCGCAGGCCAACCGGGCCAGTTGCATTTGCCGTCGAATACGGGTCAGCTTCGCGGGTCTTCCACCAGCGGGCACCACCATGGCCAAGGTCACGGGAATCGGCGGCATCTTCTTCAAGAGCAGGCACGACAGCGCAGCGCTGGGTGCGTGGTACCACACGCATCTGGGGCTGCCGCTGGAAAGCTGGGGTGGCGCGGTGCTGCGTTGGCCTGAGGATACCGCCAACGACCAGGGACTGACGGTCTGGACGGTGGCCGAGAAAGACAGTCAGTGGTTCAGTCCCAGCGATTCGGCCTTCATGATCAATTACCGGGTCGATGATCTGGAGGCGCTGCTTGCGCAGCTGCATGAAGCGGGCATCGAAACCCTCAAGGGTCCGGAATCGCACGAGAACGGCAAGTTCGCCTGGATCCTGGATCCGGAGGGCAACAAGGTCGAGTTGTGGGAACCGATGGCCTGGGACGAAAACAACAAGCTCGGCTGAGCCGCATCTCCCGACTGTCTCACCACGCCTCGAAAGGATCATCGAAGCCCATGTCGTCCTTGCTCATCTTTCCCATGGCCGCCCATGTCGCATGGGCGGCGGTGTTGTATGTCGCCCTGACCGTGGCCCGGGCACCGGCGGTGTGGGGCATCGGACGCCGCCCGGACGGCAGCAATCCCTGGGCGAATTGGGAGCCGCGGATCAGTGCCAACCTCTCCAATCAGTTCGAGTGGCCGCTGTTCTTCCATGTGGGCTGCGTGGTGTTCCTGCTGCTTCAGCCCGTGCCCAGTGATGTCACGCTGGTCCTGGCCTGGGGCTTCATCGCAGGTCGCGTCCTGCACAGTGCCGTGCAGATCCTGACCACCAACATCCGCCTGCGCGGGCTGGTGTTCACGTTGAATTTCCTGGCGGTGCTCGCGCTCTGGGGTGTCATCGTGCAGCTCGCACTCAAATAGTGAAATGGTGAAATTCGAGCGAGCATCCTTTTTGGTTGCGTTCTATGCGATCGCTGGATGCACGTCGTTTCCTGACGCGCCCCGCAACCGTGCCTCCGACCCGATCCTTTCCGTCGAAATGTCGAGAAGTGAATGCTTCTGGAGGACATGCCCACATTACGACGTGAGGATCATGGAAACAGGTGAGGTGACGTATGACGGTCACAGCGCGGTGCGGACAACCGGCCATCGCGTTCGTCAGATCACGCCATTGGAATTCAAAACCATCACAGACACCATTGAAAGCATGCGTTTCGATCATCTGGCTAGTCGATACACAGCAAAAAGCGAAGGCTGCAAGGAAATCTGGTCGGATGCGCCCACTGCCAACTTCACCGTCACGCGGCAGTCCGCGTCCAAGACGGTGTTGTTCTACTACGGCTGCAGAGGTGGCAAGCCACCACAGAGTCTTGCAATGCTGGTTGACGTCATTGAAAAGAAGGCCGGCATACATGAGTGGGTTTATGATCCAGAACAGTGACGAAAGCGCTGCCGTTGGGTTTCTCTCAGCGTTGGGTGCAGTCCCTACGACATGAAATCCGGCACGCCCTCCAGGACCACCCTCGCCATTGCGACGGTGCTGTTGCTTGTCGCCCTGCTCGTCTCCGGCTGGCATCCCCATGAACGCGCGACCTGGTGGATGGAAGTGGCGCCGGTGCTGGTCGTCATCCCGGCGCTCTGGGCCACACACCGGCGCTTTCCACTGACGACCTTGCTCTACGCGGGCATCTTCCTGCATGCGCTGGTGCTGATGCTTGGCGGTGCCTACACCTATGCGCGGGTGCCGCTGGGTTTCTGGATGGCCGAACTGCTGGGCATGACGCGCAACCCCTACGACAAGCTGGGGCATCTGATGCAAGGCTTCGTGCCCGCACTCGCTGCGCGCGAGGTCTTGTTGCGCCTGCACGTGGTGCATGGCCGCCGCTGGACCGCCTTCATCGTGATCTGCATCGTGCTGGCGATCAGTGCCTGCTACGAGTTCGCCGAATGGGGCACGGCCCTGGCGCTTGGCCAGGGCGCCGATGCGTTTCTGGGCACCCAGGGCGATCCATTCGACACGCAGTCGGACATGTTCTGCGCCCTGGTTGGCGCCATCGCCGCGCTGCTGTTCTGCAGCCGCCTGCAGGATCGGCAGATCGCGAGGATTCGAGGACACGCGCGTAGGCGGCTTCACCAGCCCCTCAGGCAGGCGGGAAGCCCATGAATTTCATCTACCCCGCCGCGGAATACCGTCATCCATGGACGCTGGCCACGATCGTGGATCTGCGATGACCTGCCACGCTGGCATTGATGCGTTCGGCGAACGCACCGGCATCGCCGGCGCGATACGGCCTCTGCGGCGCACGGTGGCCGTATCGTGGTTCACTCAATGCGCCGCAGCTGGAATGCGTCCGGCGTTGGGTCGGCCGCGGGGGCGGATAACGACAACACTGGTCGCCAAGGAATGCGAAAGCCGATGGATTTACAGACGCCCCCCAACCCCTATGCACCACCGAGGACGCCTGGGCCGCGGCCGCACACGCCCATCGACCAGCATCACCTGAATGCGATTTTCGTGGGCGCCAGCGTCGCAAATGGGCTGGCCTATGTCGTCATGCAGGTGCCGCCCTATATCTACTTCTGGCTACTGCGTTGGCAAGGCGTTCCGCTCGAAGCACTTTTCATGCGCGCGGCGCAATCGGTACCCTTGCTTTTGCTTGTTCATGCACTGGGAGTTCTCAGCTGCATGCCAGGCGGGTACTGGGCGGCTCGGCTGGGGGCCGGCAGCCCTCTGAAATGCGCTGGCTTTTCCGCATGCGCCGTCTCCTCGGTGGCAGTCTTGCTCATGACATGTCTTCCCTATCCAAATCCGGTCCCGGTCTGGTCACAGATCGCCTCGGTGCTCACGCCGTTTCCCGGATGCTGGCTTGGTGCTCTCTGGTGGTGCGGCAAGCAGGCCGCGCAGGAACGATGAGACCCGCAACAAACCGCAGCCGTCGGGAGAACACGATGACCTACAAACCCGAGCACTACACCTCCGTGTCGCCGTACCTGATCGTGGCGGGCGCGGAACAGACGATGCAGTTTCTGGAGACCGTGTTCGGCGCGCTGCGCCTGCGCTTCCATCCTGGCCAGGCCGGCAAGGTGGGCCATGGCGAAGTGCGGATCGACGATACGGTGATCATGCTGTGCGATGCGGTCGACGGCTTCCCGGCGGTGGCGGCACACGTGCACGTGTATGTGCCGGATGTCGATGCCACCTACGCCCGCGCGATCGCGGCCGGCGCCGATCCGGTCCAGGCGCCCGTGCAGCAGGACGATGCCGACAGGCGGGGCGGTTTCCGCGATGCGGGTGGAACGACGTGGTGGGTGGGGACACAGGTGCGATGAAGCTTGGCGGGACCGGTCAACGAGGCGACGTCACTTGCCGACGCGGCACCAGACAAGGCAACACGCATAGCGGAGCGCGCTCGGCGCTGCATGGCAAGCGACGCCGCCATCGGCGCAACCAGGCGCGGCTTCAGGCGGACATCAGCGCCTGCAACCTGGCCTGCCGGCCACTGAGAATGGCCATCGCAGTGGCGCGCTCCTCGCCGTCCAGGGGCACCAGTGCGTCCAGGCGCTCGCCGACCCAGGTGGCGATGGGCACGCCATCGCGGAACAGGACGCGATTGCCTGGCACGCGGGGGATGCGTTCGCCGGCCAGCACGCTGCCAAGCAGGTTGGCCGGGTCCGATGCCGAGAGGCTGACGATGCGGCCGTCGTGCGGCCTGCGGCGCATCTGGCGCAGCAGGCCGATCGCCTCGGGCAAGGCGAACTGCTCACCGGACAGACCGTCGATGAAGCGTCCACCGCGGATCTCGCCACGCGCTTCCAGGCGCTGGTAGACCCGGACCAATTCGCGCCAGGCGGGCAGCCAAGCCGCTTCCCGTTCCAACAGGCGCCAAGCGACCACGCCGTAGCGCTGCAGCAGCTGGCGGGCGATGTGTTCGATCGAATCACCACGCGCCTCGGCGATCAGCGCGCGGCCTTGCGCATCGTCGGTTTGAGTCGTGTTGCGGGCGCGCACCAGCGCCCAGCGTCCGGCGTCCTGGATGCCGAACAGCGGCACGCGCCGACGCTTGCGCGACAGCGCCGAAGGCCGTTTGGAGGCCGGCACCAGCAGCGCACGCAAGCCGCCGAAGCTGTCGCAGTGCGCACGGCCGCGGGCGACCAGTTCGGACAGCGCATCTTCCAGTTCGGTCGACAGCAGGCGCGTGCCGTCGGCGATCTCGTCGAAGAACGACGCGCCATGCAAGCCCAGGTAATCGGCCACGCGCTGCGCGCGCGATCCCAGTGCGGCCTCGCCATCGCCCTCGGGCGCCAGGCGCGTCCAGTGCGCAGCGCTGCGGCGCGGCAACAACAGGATGGGCGTGGAACGCAGCGAGGTGCCGCTCATTCCGCGGGCTCTTGCGGGAGGTGGCGTGGCCGCTTCGGCGACCGTCTTGTGCGCGCCGCTGGAGCCACGCCTGCGCGCGGACGACGCGGTCGGGGCTGCCGGCGTTGTCGTCGCGACGCCTGCACCTGGCGACGGACGCAGCCGCGTCCACAGGATGCGGCCGGCACTGCACAACTCGTCGAGCCACGAAGGTGCATAGTCACGCACGCGGGCCGAGAGGATTTCGTTTTCCCACACCGCAGCCTGGGCTTGGAAGCCTTCCAGCTGCGCCAGCACGCCGGCCAGCGCTTCGGGCCCGGCCACGCGCGTGTCGGCATCCACGTGCTGCCACTGGAACAGGAACCGAGCGAAATCGCGCACCGGCACCGGCTCGATCTCGCGGCGCAGGCGGCCCAGCGTGTAACGATGGATGCGGGCCAGCAGGTGGCGCTCGCACCATTGGTCCTGCGCTGCGCCTGGGCTGAAGCGCCCGGCGATGACGAAGCCATCGGTCTGCAATGCCAGCAACGCCACCTGCACCTCCGGCAGCGGTAGCTGCAGGTCGTCCGCAAGCGCCGCCGCGGGCATTGGCCCGAAGCCGGACATGCGCGCGCGCAGCAGTTCGCGCAGCGCCGTGTCCGGTTGCCAGCCGGCGACGGCATAGCCGCGCGGCACCGTGAGGGTGGGCACTGGCGCGGCCTGTGGGTACAGGGGGCCGAACTGGGCCAGGCGCTCTGCGCCGATCCACACGCCGGGCGTACCGTCTGTCGCGAGGAGTTGGGCGGCGCGGCCGTCGGCAGCGAGCTGCGCGATCCAGTCGGACCATCCCACGTTGGCCGCGAGTTCTTGTGGCGTTAGCACGCCCAGCCCGGTCAGTGCTTCGTGCAATTCATCGGCATCTCGCACCTGCGGCCAGGCCTCCGCGCGCACGGCGGCGATCGCTTCCGGGTCGAGCTGGCCCAGATCGTCGGCGCTCTGGGGATCGGTATAGCCGCGGTTCTGCACCGCCTGGGTGCGGCGCTCTTCCAGCGGCGCGTCGTCGAGGAAGGCATAGGGCTTGGCGTTGAGCGCTTCGGCGGCCAACGGCGACGGCGCGGCCAGGTCGCGCGCCAGCAGCTTCACTTCGCCCGACTCCATCCGCCGCAACAGGGCAAGCCAGCCGTCGGCATCCATCGCCTCGTGCAGGCAGTCTTCCAGCGTCTGTGCGACCAGCGGATGGTCGGGCACCTCGCGTTCGCCGACGATGTTTTCCAGGCACGCGACCTGGTCGGGAAAGACCGTGGCCAGCAAATCCTCGGACTTCATCCGCTGCAGCTGCGGGGCAGTCTTGCGGCCACCGGCAAAGCGCGGCAACGCCAGGGCATTGGTCGCATTCCAGCGCCAGCGCACGCCAAACAGCGGCGCGTCCAGCAGCGCCTGGACCAGCACCTCCAGCGCGCTGCCCGATTTGAGGTAATGCCAGACCTCCTCCAGCGGAAAGCTGTGGCTGGTAGACAGCGACAGCACGATCGCATCTTCGGTCGCTGCGGCCTGCAGCTCGAAATTGAACGTACGGCAGAAGCGCTTGCGCAGCGCCAGTCCCCAGGCGCGGTTGAGCCGGCTGCCGTAGGGACTGTGGATGACCAGCTGGGTGCCGCCGGAGGCATCGAAGAAGCGCTCCATCACCAGCTGCTGCTGGGTAGGCAACGTGCCGAGCGCGGTCGCCGCGCTGCCCAGGTAATCGGCGATCTGGCGCGCGGACTCAGGCTCCAGCTGCAGCTCGCGCATCAGCATGGGCTGCACCGCGGCATGGCCGCCCTGCCCCACGGCGTGGACCACCTGCGCGCGCAGGCGCGAGACCGCATAGGACAACTCATCGGTACGGCCCGGCGCCTCGCCGATCCAGAACGGAATGTTGGGCGCCGCGCCACGCGCGTCTTCCACGCGCACCCGGCCGGCCTCCACGCGCAGGATCCGGTAGCTGGTGTTGCCCAGCTGGAACACATCGCCTGCCAGGCTTTCCACCGCAAAGTCCTCGTTGACCGTGCCGATGGTGTCCGACTGCGGCTCCAGCACCACGCTGTAGTCGCCGGTCTCGGGGATCGTGCCGCCGCTGGTGAGCGCGGTCAGGCGCGCGCCGCGACGCTGGCGCAGGCGGCCGTTGACCGCGTCGCGATGGACGTAGCCGGCGCGCTGACCATGACGCGTCGCATAACCTTCGGACAGCATCCGCACGATGGCGTCGAAATCCTCGCGTCCCAGGCGCGCGTACGGCCATGCACCGCGGACCAGGTCAAACAACGCGTCCTGGTCCCATTCCTGCGTGGCGATCTCGGCGACGATCTGCTGGGCCAGCACATCGCGCGGGGCCTGGAGCAGGTGCAGCGCGTCCAGTTCGCCGCGCTTGATGGCGTCCAGCAGCGCGGCGCATTCGACCAGTTCGTCGCGCGATTGCGGGAAGAGCCGCGCCTTGGGCGTGCCGCCGACCGCGTGGCCGGAGCGCCCGGCCCGCTGCAGGAAGGTGGCGATCGAACGCGGCGAGCCGATCTGGCAGACCAGGTCGACATCGCCGATATCCAGGCCCAGTTCCAGCGAGGCGGTGGCGACCAGCACCTGCAGCTGGCCAGCCTTGAGGCGCTGTTCGGCCAACAAACGCGCATCGCGCGCCAGACTGCCGTGGTGCGCGGCCACGACGTCCTTGCCCAGCAGTTCGCCCAGATGGCGGGTGACGCGTTCGGCCATGCGCCGGGTGTTGACGAAGACCAGCGTGGTGCGGTGCTGCCTGACCAGCGCGGCGATGCGTTCATGCACCTGCTGCAGCTGGTCGCCAGACATCACCGCCGACAGCGGCGTGGGCGGCAGTTCCAGTGCCAGGTCGCGCTGGCGGGTGTAGCCGATATCGACGATTGCGCAGTCGGGCGTTTCGCCATGCACGTTGCGCGTGCCGACCAGGAAGCGCGCGACCTCCTCGATCGGCTTCTGCGTGGCCGACAGCCCGATGCGCGTCGGCGGCTGTTCGCAGAGATGCTGCAGGCGCTCGAGCGTAAGGGCCAGGTGGCTGCCGCGCTTGCTGGCGGCCACGGCGTGGATTTCATCGATGATCACCGTGCGCACGTGGCGCAGCGCGGCGCGGCCGGATTGGCTGCCCAGCAGCACGTACAGCGACTCGGGCGTAGTCACCAGCACGTGCGGCGGCAGCTTGCGCGCAGCGGCGCGCTCGCGCTGTGGGGTGTCGCCGGTGCGCACGGCGGTGCGGATGGCCACGTCCGGCAGGCCCAGCCGCGCCAGCTGTGCACGGATGCCGGCCAGCGGCGCGTGCAGGTTCAGATGGATGTCGTTGGACAGCGCCTTCAGCGGCGATACGTACAAGACCCGGGTTTGGTCGGGCAAGGCGCCGCCAGCGTCCAGGCCCTCGCGGACCAGCGCATCCAGTGCAGCCAGGAACGCAGTCAGGGTTTTGCCTGAGCCGGTTGGCGCAGCCACCAGCGTATGCCGACCGGACTGGATCGCCGGCCATGCCTGCAGCTGCGCCGGGGTCGGCGCGGCGAATGCACGGGAAAACCAGTGCGCAACGGCAGGATGGAACTGATGGGTCACAGGCATGGCGTCAACGACGCGCGGCGTTGCGCGATGGCATTCAAATGGGGACAGATGAGGATTGCATCAACGCTGCCACCGCACGCCTGTGACCGCCTGCCTGAGCAGAAGTGGAACCGACCGCTCATCCGTACACGCCGCCTGAAGGTTTTGACAACAACTGGTTGCCGATTGTTTTACGTCGCGCCCGATAGCGTCGTAGTTGCCCGCGCAGCTGTCCCCCACTGCGCGCGAACGAGGACGGATACCTATGATGGCTTTGAAGCACGGACATGACGAAACCCACGAAGAAACACACCGCTGGTCGCAACAGGTCAACGAGACCAGTGATGCAATGGACCTCAAACCCAGCGTTTTCGAGCAGGACGACCCGCGGGCCATCGCCCGCTCGCTGAAGCACTCCGCAGAGTCCAGTACCCGGCGCAAAGCGCCTCCCTTCCGCTCGGCCATGTCGATGTTGGTCTTCTACATCAACCGCGCCGGCAAGACCCTGCCCCAACGCCGGGTCGATGTCCTGGAACAGGCCAAGGACGAGCTCCGCGACCTGTACGGAAAGCCGCGCAAGGCGGCCTGACTCCCGGACGTCCCTTCCAGCCGCGTCGCCAGGTGGCGACGACGGCTTCGCCTTCCCAGGCATACAGCGTTGATCCAAGCCGGCACGCATCGCCGGCCTGGATTATTTCAGGAACAGCTCCTCGTACTCCGGCGCGACATAAGGCTGAAGCACCTGCGCCGGCACGTCCACGGTCTGGGTACCGTCCGCGTACGAACCTACTTGGTAGGGCGGGAACACGAACCGCACCGCGGCAATCCTGCCGTCGGCATTCATCACTGGCTGGAACTGGCTGAAGTTGCCCGGCTCCGGGTTGGTGCCATCGTCGATCATCTTGTTGCCCGCCAACAGCAACTGGGCGCGCTCGTCCGGCGGCATGTCGCCCCCATCGGTGCGCAGCGACAGGCCGGTGTGCAGCTGCTCACGCACGTAGCTGCTGACGGCCTGCAGGCCTTCGGGCGAAGGCAGCAACGCTTGGGTGGTCAGCAATGCATTGTGCCTGGGCAGCCAGGTGAAGCGCGCGACCAGCGGCTCACCATGCGCGCCGCCGGTGTAGCGCCCGCCGTCTGCCGCCACCGCCATCACCTCCGGGGTATCGGCCACCACCTCGAAGGCCAGGGACAGTTCGTAGGGTGCCGACGGCTTCTCGCTGCCCAAGGCATTGATCGCCTGCATCAGCTCGGCGCGCGCGGCGTTGGCGTAATCGCCCATGGCCTTGGCCAGGCCCGGGTACTGATTGGCCTGCGGCGGATAGCTGATGCCCACCACATAGCGCGGATCGGACTCGGCCACATCGGCAAGCGTCGTTGACGCCAGCGGAGCAGCGGGGGCTCCGGCTGGCGGTGTCGAGGCCGGTGGCGCGTTGGCAGCGGGCGCCGCAGGCGGCTGTTGGGTGCAGGCCGCAAGCAGCCCGGTTACCAATAGCGAGAGGGCAAGGGTCTTTCCGGTTCCCACGTGGACATCCTTCGTCAGGCAGACCATGCCAAGTGTACCCATCGACCCACGCTGCGTTACGCGCGCAAGCCCGCATATTCCGGATGGCGATGCAGGAAGCCGGCGGCATACGCGCAGGCCGGCACGACCTTGAGGCCCTCGGTCTGGGCATACGCCAGTGCCGCCCGGGTCAGCGTCGCGGCCAGTCCGCGGTCGCGCAGGGCCACCGGTACGGCGGTGTGGGTAATGTGCAGCTCACCGTCCCGCAGCCGGTACTCCAGCACGGCCAGGGCGCCCTCCTGTTCCAGTTGGAAGCGGCTGGCCTGCGGCACATGCTGGACGCTCGATGACATACGGGGGTTCCTGGAGAACACGTGGGGAGGATACGCCGGCCCAGGAATGACCCAGGCGCCGGACCAGGTTGGACGCGATACGTCACATTGCGGCAAAAAGCCCGCCAGAGCAGGCTCTCCGCCCGGACCAACGCGCGTACGGCTGCTTGGCACGGTTTCTGCATCACCCCTCCCGAGATCATTCGGACAGGGGAAGTGCAATGAGCCACATTGAAGAAGCGTCCCAGAGCAACAACGGGCCGAGCGACTTTACGCTGCTCGAAGGGCTGTACCAGCTGGCCGTCACTGGCCACACGCAGGACTGGGAATTCGAACGCCTCAACAATGCCGTCTATGAGCGACTGATCTCGTCCTACCAGAACGAAGACGTCACCTTTGCCCAGAACAACAGCGCGCTCGCCGGTTCCTGATCGGCGGCGCCAGCACCACCAGCAACAACATTTGCTACGGACGGGCGACGGGGGTCGCCCGTTTTTTTTGGCCTGAACGAT
>JBIIHJ010000397.1:0-3560 GCA_044235875.1 Pseudoxanthomonas sp. | reverse complement strand
TGGGCTGCGCCGAGATCGGTGAGGTCCATGTCGGCACCTGAGCGCTCGACGCCCGACCGCTATTTCGTCGACTACGAAATCTGGTCGGGCGGCCAAGCCGTCGCCTGGGGCCAGCTAGTGCAGGGCTGGACGGGCGTGGGCCATGGCCCCAATGACGATGCGCTGATCGATGCGATCCGTCAGCGCGCGGGACACCGACATGGCGTGGGGCCGGGCGAGGTGCGGATCCGGATGCTGGCGCGGCTGTGAATCGTGCCGTCGGCGCCGGCCGATGGACCTTCTGACCGGTTCGGCATCGGGTTTCATCAAGCCTCAACACGCGGCGGGCAATGCTTCACCGCGTTCGCGCCCCACCGGAGAGAGTCACCATGCGTCTTGCCCTTGCCACCGTTGCCGTTGTCCTGCCGCTTGCCCTGTCCGCCTGTGCGTCGGCGCCGCTGGCCTTCGAGCCGCTGGACGGCACCATCTCCGGCACCTGCCACACCGACATGGTCAAGGGCGCCGTTGGCCTGGCCGCCGCCCAGCCAACGCTGGAGCGCATCCGCGTGGACAGCGACAGCACCGCGCTGACCACGGGCAAGGACACCGGCAGTGCCGAAGGCGGCTCGTCGGTCAACGTGCAGGTCGGCGAGAACAACGCGATCACCGCGATCAGCTGCAGCGGCACCCAGGTCGCCGCGAACTGATCCGCGCATCGGGCGTCTGGCTGCGAAGGCGGCCGGCGCGTACCGTCTGATCCGTTGGACAGCGGCCGGCTCTCATGCCGGCCGTTTTCGTTCGCGCTGTCAGCGTGTGGCCGCCACCACCTTGCGCGCGCTGCGCACCGAGACCTTGTGCACCTTGGCCAGCAGCTTGAGCGCGGCCTGCTCCCACTGGCGCTCGCCGCGGGCGCCATCTGCGATCTTCTGCAGGCGTCCGTCCTCCCACGCCATGAACATGCACGGATCGATATAGGCCTTGCGCGCCACCGCCGGCGTATTGCCCAGGGCATGGGCGACTTCCTTGATCACCGCGTTCTTGGCGCGGTTCAGCGCGGCCTGGCTGGCCGGCTCGGGGACGGGCGTGGCCGCCAGCAGCTTGAAGGCGGCCAGCGTACCGCCCCAGGTGCGGAAGTCCTTGGCGGTGAAGTCCTCGCCCAGCACCTCCTGCAGGTAGCCGTTGACCGCGCCGGAATCGACCGGCTGCAAGGCCCCCTGGTCGTCGTGATACTGGAACAGCGCCTGCCCCGGCAGGTGCTGGACCGCGCGGATCAGCTTGACCAGGCGCGCATCGCCGACGCCGATGTCGTGCTCCAGCCCCCCCTTGCCACGGAACTTAAGCCGCACCCGTCCATCGCGCGCAAAGGCCACGTGCCGGTTGCGCAGCGTGGTCAGCCCAAAAGAACGGTTGTCGCGTGCATAGGTCGCATTGCCGATGCGCACCAGCGTTTCGGCCATCACCGCCACGACGATCGCCAGCACCTTCTCGCGCGGGAAGCCGCGCAGCGCCAGGTCCTGGCGCAGGCGTCGACGCAGCTTGGGCAAGGCAGCGCCGAACTGGACGATGCGGTCGTACTTGCCCTCGCCACTGACCTGGGTCCAGTCGGCGTGATAGCGGTACTGCTTGCGCCTGCGCGCATCGCGCCCGGTCGCCTGCAGGTGGCCGCGATGGTCCATGCAGATCCACACGTCGGTGTAGGCCGGCGGAATGGCCAAGGCACGGATGCGCGCCAGCGCGCGCTGGTCCTTGACCGCCATGCCGGCAGGCGTGCGATAGCCGAATCCGGTACCGACCTTGCGCCGGGCATAGCCCGGGTCGGCATCGGTGACGTAGATCAGGCCCGCCTGCGCGGCAATGCCGGCGGCTTCGGGCGGCACCACGGCCACCTCGGGTGCGGAAGTGCGCGGACGCGCGGTGCGGGAAGGTCGTGCCATGGCGTACCACGGTGGCGCGCGCGTCATGAAAACCTCGTCAAGCCAACCCGCATCGAACATCAGGCTGGTTAACATGACCCTCTCCCCCAGGTCATGGAACCGCACATGTCCCGTCTCATCCTGCCGTTGTCCCTGTTTGTCCTGAGCCTGGCCGCCTGCAGTGGGCCCACACCGGACGAGCAGCAACAGGCCCTGGCCCAGTCCGAGCAGCGCGCCGAAGCGGCCGCCACCACCACGCCCGATGCCGCGCCGCCCGCCGATGCCAATGCCTGCGATGCTACCCAGGCCCAGTGGATCGTCGGCAAGACCCCGACCGAGGCCGACACCACCCAGGCCAAGGGCGATGCAGGCGCCACCACCGTGCGCCTGCTCAAACCCGACCAGGCCGTGACCATGGAATTCAACGCCGCGCGTCTGAACGTGGAAGTGGACGAGAAAGGTGTCGCGGTATCGGTGCGCTGCGGCTGACGTCGAAAGTGCCTGGTGCTGGCGGTCTTTCGGCAGCGCGCGCGCCGCTTTTTTGTTGCCCCTGAAACCGTCTGCGCACCACGATGGCGCAGCCGTTGCGGCGGCGCACCAACTTGTGGTGTCATCGCAAGTCCGGTGACACCTTCTTCACGTCTGCGCCGCCCAATGAAGGGCACGGGTGCCGCCTCACCTTCTCCGTTTTGAGGTAGCACCAATGGCCCCCCGCAACCGCCACGGGCTGTACGACCCCAGCGATGAACGCGATGCCTGTGGTTTCGGCATGGTCGCGCAGTTGGACGACCAGCCTTCGCGCCAGCTCGTTGATACCGCCATCTCTGCGCTGTCGCGCATGACCCACCGGGGTGGCGTCGCAGCCGACGGCCTGACCGGCGATGGTTGTGGCCTGCTGATCCGCAAACCGGACGCCTTCCTGCGCGCCTTGGCGCGCGAAGCGCAGATTGCCATCGGCGCGAGCTTTGCCTCGGGCCTGGTATTCCTGCCGACCGATGCCGCGCTGGCGCAGCAGTGCCGCACCCAGCTGGAGGCCGAGCTGGTCACCTTGGGCGTGCGCGTGGCCGGCTGGCGCGTGCCGCCGACCGATGAGTCGGTGTGCGGCGAGCTGGCCAAGAGCACCCTACCGCGGATCGAGCAGATCTTCGTCGAGGCCGGCGAGGGTCAGGACGTGGACGCCTTCACCCTGGCGCTGTTCCTGGCCCGTCGGCGCAGCGAGCAGGCCGTGCGCGAGGCCACCAACGACTACTACGTGGTCACCCTGTCGCCGCATTCGATCGGCTACAAGGGCATGGTGCTGCCGGACAAGCTGTCCACCTTCTTCCAGGACCTGCAGCGCAGCGACCTGACCTCCAGCGCGATCGTGTTCCACCAGCGGTTTTCGACCAACACGCTGCCGCGTTGGCCGCTGGCGCACCCGTTCCGGATGCTCGCCCACAACGGCGAGATCAACACCATCGAAGGCAACCGCTCCTGGGCGCAGGCGCGCAGCAAGGTGTGGAAGACGCCGAAGTTCGACATCGGCCAGTTCAATCCGGTGATCTCCATGCACGGCTCGGACTCGCAGAGCCTGGACAACATGCTGGAGCTGCTGATCGCCGGTGGCATGGACCTGCTGCAGGCACTGCGCATCCTGGTGCCGCCGGCGACCCAGTCGCTGGAATTCAA
>JBIIHJ010000094.1:0-11608 GCA_044235875.1 Pseudoxanthomonas sp. | reverse complement strand
CGGGCGAACAGGAACGGCATGGCCAGCATCAGCAGCACTTCGGAGACCTGGCCCAGTGACTGCAGGCCAGCTGCGCCACGCACGCCCAGATCGTTGAGGTAGGGGTTGGTGAAGTTGTAATAGAACGACAGCGGGATGCAGATCGCGATCGAGGCCAGGAAGAACACCAGGTACGAGCGCGACTTCAGCAGGCGCAGCGCATCCAGGCCCAGTATCTGTCCGAGCCTGGCGTTGCGCTGCTGCTCCAGCGGCGGCGTATGCGGCAGGGTCAGCGCATACAGGCCCAGCAGCACCGAGGCGCCAGCGGCCATCTGGAAGGTCAGCTCCAGGCGATGGGCCTGTTCCCAACCCAGCCAGCCGATCAGCACGCCGGCGATGATCCAGCCGACGCTGCCGGCCACGCGCACGGGCGGGAACTGCTTCTCCGGCACCTGCATGTGCCGCATCGCGATGCTGTTGGCCAGCGCCAGGGTGGGCATGAACAGCAGCATGTAGCCCATGACACAGGCGGCGAAGGTGTCGAAGCTCGTGGCCACCGAGGCGCCCCACATCAGCACCGCACCCGCCAGGTGCAGCACGGCCAGGATGCGCTGGGCGGCGAAGTAACGGTCGGCGATCAGGCCGACGAGGAAGGGCGCGACGATGGCGCCGATGGACTGGCTCAGGAATGCCGTGGCCACCTGGCCTGCGCTGGCCTGCAGCGGGCCCTGCACCAGATACGTGCCCAGGGTGACGAACCACGCCCCCCAGATGAAGAACTGCAGAAACATCATCGCGCCGAGGCGCGACATCGTGGACGTCATGACTTCCCCTCCCAGGTCGGTGTTGGATCAGGCCAAGTGTGCTTCAAAGACCCAGCAGGCCGCGCAGCGCTTCCGGGCTGGCGCCGCTATCGGCAAAGTCGTCGAACGCGTGCTCGGTCACGCGGATGATGTGGTCGCGGATGAAGGCCGCACCTTCGCGCGCGCCGTCTTCCGGATGCTTCAGGCAGCACTCCCATTCCAGCACCGCCCAGCCCGGGAAATCGTACTGCGCGAACTTGGAGAAGATCGCCTTGAAATCCACCTGGCCATCGCCAAGCGAGCGGAACCTGCCCGGGCGATCGATCCAGTTCTCGTAGCCGCCGTACACGCCGCTGCGGGCGCTGGGCCGGTACTCGGCGTCCTTGACGTGGAAGATGCCGATACGCGCGTGGTAGCGATCGATGAAGCCCAGGTAGTCCATCTGCTGCAGCAGCAGGTGGCTGGGGTCGTAGAGGATCTTGGCGCGTGGATGATGATCGACCACCTCGAGGAAGCGCTCGAAGGTCGCGCCGTCGTGCAGGTCCTCGCCCGGATGGATCTCGTAGCACAGATCCACGCCGTGTTCGTCGAACACATCCAGGATCGGGCGCCAGCGGCGGCCGAGTTCGGTGAAGGCTTCGTCCACCAGGCCGTTGGGCCGTTGTGGCCATGGATAGAAGTAAGGCCAGGCCAGCGCGCCGGAAAAGGTGGCGTGCGCGGTCAGCCCGAGGCGCTGGCTGGCCTTGGCGGCCAGCTTGACCTGCTCGACCGCCCAGGCCTGGCGCGCGGCCGGGTTGCCGCGCATGTCCTGCGGCGCGAAGCCATCGAACAGCGTGTCGTAGGCGGGGTGGACGGCCACCAGCTGCCCTTGCAGATGCGTGGACAGCTCGGTGATCTGGATGCCGTGCTGGGCCAGCATGCCGGCGATGTCATCGCAATAGGCCTGGCTCTGCGCGGCCTGCGCCAGATCGAAAAGCCGGGGCGCGCTGGTCGGCACCTGGATGCCGACATAGCCAAGATCGGAGGCCCATTTGGCCAGGGTGTCCAGCCGATCGAACGGGGCCTTGTCACCGATGAACTGCGCCAGGAACAGCGCCGGACCCTTGAGCGTCTTCATGCCGCACAGCCTTGATGCAATCGATTGCATGATCCTAGCATGCGACAGTAGGCACCTCCGTTGTGCATTGCATCGGACACCGACGGATTGATCCATGCCCACGATCTATGACATCGCAAAGCACGCTGGCGTCTCGGCAGGCACGGTCTCCCGCGCGCTCTCGCGTCCGGAGAAAGTCCTGCCCGCCACGCGCACTCGCATCGAGCAGGCCGCTGCCACGTTGGGCTATGTCCCCAATGCCGCGGCCAGGACGCTCAAGACCCAGCGCACCGGCAAGATCCTGGTCACCGTGCCGGACATCGCCAACCCGTTCTTCGCCCAGATCCTGCAGGGCGCCGAAGAAGCCGCGCAGGCGGCCGACTACGCGGTGCTGCTTGGCGACACCCAGCACCAGCCCGAGCGCGAGGAGCGCTATGCGCAGATGCTCCGGCGCAACGAGGCCGATGGCCTGATCGTGCTGGGACATCGGCTGCCGCCCACCGCGCGCGCGATCGTCAAGCAGCTGGGCGCCGCCGCGCCGGTGGTCAACGGCTGTGAGTTCGATCCGTCGCTGGGCATTCCCAGCGTCCATATCGACAATGCGGCCGCCGCGCGCGCGGCGATGGAACATCTCTACGAGCTGGGGCACGCGCGGATCGCGGTGGTCGGTGGGCCGACCGACAATCCGCTGCATCAGCAACGGTTGGAAGGCGTCAAGGCGGCGGCCAGGGCGCGCGGGCGGCTGCGACTGCTGACCCTGGTGCCAGGCGATTTCTCGGTGGAGTCCGGTTATGCCGCCGCCAGGAAGCTGCTCGACCTTGTGCCGGCACCGACGGCGGCGTTCTGCTTCAGCGATCAGATGGCGCTGGGTGCGCTCGCCGCCTGCAGGGACGCTGGCATCCACGTGCCGGACGCGTTCTCGATTGTCGGCTTCGACGATCTGGCCTCATCGCGCTATCTCACTCCGCCGCTGACCACCATCGCCCAGCCGATGCGCCAGATCGGCCGCCGGGCCGTCAATCTTCTGCTGGCGCTGTTCGAAGCCGCTGACGTCCCGCACCAGCAGACCTTGGCCTTCAGCCTGATGCTGCGTGGATCCACGGCCGCGCCCGCCGCATAGGTCGCATCGCACTGCGCTGGTCGGCTGTGTCGCCACCTCCTGAGAAGGCGACGCCAGGTGCCCACCAAGGCGCCGGACTTGGTGCACACTGCGCGCAGGGGGAGTCGCGGTTGGCCGTCGGGTTTGTGGCCTTCGGGTCTGGTGGGCGTACTCCAGGAACACCTGCGAGTCACGATGCCTCATCTTTTGCCTAGTCCGGATGCCAACGACCGCGCGCGCGATCTCCGTTTCGTGCGGCGCATGCATCGCATGCGCATGCTCGGCGTGGTGCTCACGGCGTTGCCGATCGCGGCATACCTGTCCGAAACCGGCGGTCATCGGTGGCTGTGGATCGCGCTGGCGGCCAACGTCCTGGTCTGGCCGCAGGTGGCCTGGCTGCTTGGCCTGCGCGCGCAGCGGCCGGTGCGGATGGAGCTGTGGAGCCTGACCCTGGATGGCGTCGCCGGCGGATGCTGGGTGGCGGTGATGCAGTTGAGTGCGCTGCCCAGCGTGCTGGTCGCCTCGATCCTGCTGTCCGACCGTTATGCGGCGGGCGGCTGGCCCTTGGTCAGGCGCGCGGCGCTGGGTTTTGTCACGGCGCTGGTGGCCTCGCTGATGCTCCGCGGCGGCACGGTCGATCTGGCCGTCAGCGAGCGGGTCATGCTGGCATCGCTGCCGCTGCTGGCGATCTATCCGCTTGCGCTGAGCATCCTGGGACGCCGGCTGGCCGTGCGCGTGGCCCATCAGAATCGCCAGCTCGCCTCGCTGGGGCCGCTCGGCGCGCGTGGTGAACTGCCCAACCGCCAGCGCCTCATCGAGCAGGTCGCGGCCTTCGTCCGCACGCCGGCCGTGGACAACCAGCATGCGGCGTTGATGGTGATCCGCCTGGACCAGGCTGCCGGGATCAGCGGCAGCTATGGCCCGGGTGTCGGCGAAGCAGTGCTGGGGTTGATGACCGAAATGGTGCGGGACATGGCGCGCAACAGCGGCGTGCCGGCGCGCTGGGATCACAGCGCCTTCGCCCTGCTGCTGCCGCGTACCGACGAAGACCTGGCGACCTCGATCGGCGAGCTGGTGCGCATGCGGGTGCGGCAGCTCGTGCTGGAGGAGCACCTGCAATTGCAGTGCACGGCCAGTGTCGGCATCGCCATCTGGCCGGGGCGATGGGGCGGATCGGGCGATTGGCTCCGGGGTGCCGAAGGCGCGATGCACCAGGCCCAGCGCCTGGGCGGCGACTGCGTGCTGGTGGCCAAGCCGCCGCCGTCGCCGCGCTTGCCCTGAGCTGCTTCAAGGCCGCATCCCGCGTCCCGGATCGGACTGGCGCTAGCGCAGCCGATGGGCCGGGCCGGGTTCGACCCGTGCCACGCTGGGTTGCGGCAATTGCAGACCGCGCAGCAGCGCCATGAAACGCGGATCGCGGAAGCCGGTGGACCACAGCGTTGGCAGCAGCGCGCGGGCCTGTTCGAGTTCGCCCAGGTCCAGCAGCGCTTCGGCCTGCAGTGCCAGCAGCCGTGGATCGCCGCGTCCTGCCGCAACGGCCTGGATCAGGCGCAACGCCTCTGCGCGTCGTCGCGCGGCGATGGCCGGATCGTCGCTGGCCCGGGCCAGCAGTAGCCCGGCGTGGATGGTGAGCAGCAGGGTGTCGCGGTCGTGCGGCTGGGCGGCAAGCTGCGACTGAAGGGTGTGCAGGGCCGCATGCAGGTGATCGCGGGCCAGCATGCGCGCGCCCTGCGCGTCGGCTTCTTCGGCCTGCTCGATCCTGGCGCGGGCCAGGCCGCGCTGCCAGTCGGGATTGGCGGTGTCCTGCCGGGCCAGCTGCTCGAACACGCTCAGTCCCTGCGCGGCCAGCGGCCTGGCGGCCTCGATCTGGCCTGCAATGCGCAGCCACTGCGCCAGCTGCACCGCATACAGGCCTTCGTCGGCCTGCAACGCTGGATTGCCGGGATCGACCATCAGCAGCCGGGTCATGCCATCCATCGCCTGGCGCAGCTGGGCGATACCGGCATCGATCGCGCCGGTCAGCGCCAGCGTGTGGCCGACGGTGGCGTGCGACTGCGCCAGTTGCCGGGCCAGGTCGGTGTTGCGCGGGTCGCGCAAGGCCAACCCCATCCGCAGTTCCCGCTCGTCCTGGTAGCCGCTCAGCGCGCCACCCAGATCGCCCCGCAGCAGCGCCATGCGCGCCAGGTGGTTGCGGGCCAGGCCGGCCTGCACGAGCCACGCGGTCTGGGTCGGGTCCAGTGCGGTCAACTGCCGGGTCAGCGCCGCCATGTCGCGGTACTGGGCCAGGGCCTGGTCCGGGTGGCCCCGGCCTTCGCGCACCTGCCCCAGCAGGTTGGCGATGAGCGCGCGCTGATAAAGCAGCTGGGGCTTTGCCGGCCCCTGCGGCTTGCCAGGCAGCAAGCGCTGGGCCGCGATGAAGTCGGCCTCGGCCGGATCCAGCCGACCCTGTCGCCACTGCACCGTGCCGATGAGCGTCAGGACCTGGGCGAGGGCCAACTGCTCGGACAGATGTCCTGACGGAAGTTGAGACAGGTGCCGCGCCAGCACTTCAGCGCTCTGGTAGCTCTCCAGCGCGCCAGGCAGATCGCCTTGATCGCGACGGACATGGCCGATGTTCTCCAGGGCGCCCAGCCGCTGCCGCAGGACCTGCGTGCTCGCCTCGCCGGTGGGTAACGATCGCAGATAGGACAGGGCGTGATCGTTGGCCGACTCCATGACGTCAAGCCGCGAAGCCTTGCCGAGCTTGTCGGTGAGATCGCCCAGCATGAAACCGACCAGCGCCTCGGCTTGCTGCTGTTGGCGCTGGGCAGCCTTGCGCGCCACCACGGACTGGATCGCCAGGCTGCTGGTGATCAGTGCCACAGTGAAGGCCACCGACGCAGCGATCGCCAGTCGGCGCTGGCGACGCTCGAAGGCATGCTGGCGCAGCGTGCCCAGTTCCACGCCCAGCAGGCTGGACAGCAGCTTCATCAGCGCCAGCGGCTTGCCGTCGAAGCCCGGACGGACGTCGGCCACGACCGGTTCGAGCATGCGCGTGCCCAGTTCGCCCTTGGCATCCAGGTCCAGGTGCAGCGCCGGCGGGAAGCACTCAAGTTCGTCACCTGCGTGCGGTCGCCCTGACACGACCAGGCAGTAGATGTGCTCGGCCCGGCCCATGCGCTTGAAGGCCAATACCTGCCCGTTGACCCGCTGCGACCGTGCCGCCGCTGGCGAGCAGATCACCACCAATGCCTCGGCATCGGCCAACGCGGCGTCGACCTTGGCGCTCAGGCCTTCATCGCCGGTCCATTCCTCGCGATCGCGCAACACCGGTGCCACCCGATCGGGCACGGGACCGAAGGCGCCCTCGCGGCCGCGCAGTGGGGTAGGGATGCGGTAGCGCTCAAGATGTCCATGCAGCCAGCGCGCCCAGCGGACGTCCCGATGGCTGTAACTGATGAAGGCGCGATAGCGCATTGCCGGTGAGCCCTTGGCCGGGCGTGGCGGCGGGGGCCACACACAAGTCTCCGACTCGTCTGTGCCTAGAACGGGGTGCGCACCCTGGATCGGCCAGTGCACGGCGCGCGAACGGAGAAGCCGAAGCCCGATTCCGAAAGACAGGCCAGTTCGGCAGGCGCAAGGGGCCGAGATGGCAGCCGTGTCCAATCCGATCGTACGTCCGTACAAGCCTTGGCATGGTGCACGACTGCACCATGCCCCGTGGAAAAGGTCCCGCGCGACCATGCCTGGGAACGTCCCACCGCCCATGCCGGATTGGCTGGGCCTGTGCGACGGGCGCACGCGCTGGCTGGAGCGGTTCCGGGGCTTGCCCTGCGCACGGCAGGGCATGGCGCTGGAGAACTGGGGGCCACTGATCGGAGGGCGATACCTGCTCCATGTACGCCATCCCGCGCCACGCTGGCCCAGATGCGCAAAGTCTTGGAGACGGCGAACGCGGGGCGCGTGCGATCTGGACCGGGAGCAGGTTGAGAACCCTGTTCGCACGGCCTGGAGCCGGATCCTAGAACACGCTTCACGGCCCCGGTGCCCGCCTGGCCACGCGCCGCGAACGTGAGTCCGCACTGTCTGGCGTGAGGTGATGGGCGTGCCAGCGTCCTTGTCAGTCGTCGTGCGCTTGGGTTTGCCCAAGGGATACAAAAAACGGTTTGACCGGATCGGCGAACGCCATTACCATTTGCGCCCCGATCGGGCCTGAGGGCCTGCATCGCGGGCGGTTAGCTCAGCGGTAGAGCATTGCCTTCACACGGCAAGGGTCGCAGGTTCGATCCCTGCACCGCCCACCAAGACACCTAGACTCGCAGGTGTTCGCGAGTCCCGAAAAACCCGGCCATGTGCCGGGTTTTTTGTAATCCCGGCAAGAAGTCCCTGGCGCTGAACGAGGGGCATCGCGCTGCGATCCGCAGTCGATCCGCGCGTTTTCGCCGGTATGCAGGAACGGGTGCGCGGCGTTTTTCGCACACGCAATTCGGATTAGTCCTACAGCGATGTGCGTACTTGGCTGATGTTGGGGGCCGGCACCGGCGCGCAAGATGCGGGTGTTCCGTCCGGCCAGGCTGACGCGCCCCGATCCCGCATCGGAGGCGCGACAGCTGGCGGTCCCTGTCGACGCGGAGCGTGGTCGCCCATCCCTGATCGTGAAGGAATGCCCATGGACGCACAGCTGATGATCTTCCTTGGCGCGGCATGCCTGATCGCCGTCGCCGCCGATGCGTTGGCCGCGCTGGTCA
The DNA here is from genome assembly GCA_044235875.1 of Pseudoxanthomonas sp. Taxonomy (GTDB): domain Bacteria; phylum Pseudomonadota; class Gammaproteobacteria; order Xanthomonadales; family Xanthomonadaceae; genus Pseudoxanthomonas_A. The sequence goes on along the minus strand of JBIIHJ010000094.1, from coordinate 3,904 downwards.
CTAGCAGGCGCAAGCGCCTGCCCTGATCGGGGCACACAAAGAAGCCGGCATTGCAGCCGGCTTTTTCAATGCGCATCCCAGTGCAACGTCAGGCGATGGCTTCTTCCATGATGCGCTGGACGTCCTCGCTTGCATCGCCCACGCCGATCCCGGCCGCGCGTCGGTCCTGCTGCATCAGCGGGCAGTGCGCGGTCATGTAGTCGATCTCCAGGTTCAGGCGCTCCAGCAGGAAGTCGACAAAGGCGCGGACCTTGGGCGACTGCACGTGGCCGCGCGGGAACACCGCGTTGAGCACGTATTCGCCGCCGGTCCAGCCCGCCAGCACGCGTTGGACAAAGCCTTGTTCGACGAACGGCTTGACCATGACGTCGGCGGCGATCACCAGGCCCTCGCCACACAGCAGCGCGCCCTTGAGTGCGGCCGGATCGTTGGCGACCAGGATAGGATTGACCGTGAAGTCGCGCATGCCGTTGCCGTCGTCCAGCGACCACTGATAGGTGTTGCCGTGGCGATGCTTGGGCATGGCGAAGGTGCGGTGGTACTGCAGATCATCCGGATGCAGCGGCTCGCCGTGGCGGGCGATGTAACTGGTGCCGGCAAACACCTGGGTGTTGAGGATGCCCAGCTTGCGCGCGACCATGTTGGAGTCGGGCAGGTTGCCCACGCGCAGCGCCAAGTCGATCTCGCCGCCGATCAGGTCCATCGGTTCGTTGCTGAGCAGCATCTCCACGCGGACTTCCGGGTGGCGTGCATGGAACTCGCCCAGCAGCGGGGCGATCTTGTCGATGCCGATGGAATAGGGCGCGGTGAAGCGCAGCCAGCCACGCGGTCCGGCGTGCAGCTGGCCAACGGCGCTTTCGGCCTCGGCCAGTTCGCGGGCGATGCGTTGGCAATGTTCGTAATAGACGTTGCCCGCTTCGGTCAGACCCAGCTTGCGCGTGGTCCGATGCAGCAGTTGCGCGCCCAGGCGGGTTTCCAGTTCCTGCACCTTGCGGCTGACGGTGGTCTTGGGCAGACGCAGCGCGCTGGCGGCGCCGACGAAGCTGCCCTGCTCGACCACCTTGACGAAGATCAGGGTGTCGTTGAGATCGTGGGACATGGTGAATCCTCGTTGGGGAGGGATTGGACCGGGAGCGGGATGATTATTCCCCTAAATCCGGACTAATCAAGTCTTGGATGCAAGACTAAGGTGGCGGCCTGTCCTGATGACTCCGCCCGCCGCCATGTCCTTTCTTTCCTCGATCCGCCAAATATTGAACCCGAAAGTTCACAATGAAAGCGCCGTTTCACGCGCGTCTTCGCGGCTGATCGCCAGTCAGGGCAAGGGCTTGCGCGACTTTGCCCCCTCACGCCGCAGTCAGCTGGGTGTAGCCCGGGTGAGCATGTCAGGGCCGCGCCTGCTGGGTCGTGATTTTGGGATTGTCCCGTCGATGGGAGTAAAACTCCCGTGAGTGGGATGATTGCCCAGACACGGATCCCCACCGCGCTGGTGTTGGGAGCGCACAGCGCCGCTGGGGCTGGCGTCGTCGGCGCGCTGATCGAGGCCGGCAGTCCGGTCCTGGCCGTCGGCGAGCCGGGGGAATACATGGAGGCGCTGGCCTCCTGCTACGGCGAAGACGACCACCTGACCCTGGTGACTCGCGAGCAGTTGATCGACGAAGCCGGGGCCCGCGCGCTGGCCAACGAGGTCCGCGCCCGTGGGCTGACGTTGCATGCGGTGTTCGCGCATCTGTTCGCGCCGTCCTTCAGCGGACGGCTGCTGGAAAAATCCAGCGACAAGTTGGGCGAGCGCTTCAACAGCGATGTGCTGTCGCACCTGGCCGCCGCGCGTCACCTGCTGCCGCTGCTGCAGGACGAGCACGCCACCACCCATTACGTGATGATCGGCGGCCCAGCCACCGAGTGCGGTTGGGCAGGGCACGGGCATGCCTCGATCGGGTCGGCGGCTTTGCACATGCTCGCCAAGGTGCTGCATGAGGAGGCCGCGCCGATGGGCGTACGGGCGCAGCTGCTAGCGGTCGAGCATCCGCTCTCCACCCCGGAGAACCGCGTGCACGCCTGCGCCGGTTGGCCTGATGCGATGAGCGTGGGCCGCAAGGCGGTCGAACTGCTGCGACCGACCAAGCCCGGTCCGGTGCGCGCGATCGTGCGCTTCGATGCCGCCTGGACGCCGCCACCGCTGCGCACGCTGTTCGATCCGCTGCCGCAGGTTCCCTCCATTTCAAGTGCTTGACCTCAACCAAGGTCCAGGTCCGAGCATTGCCCGTCTTTCCACTTTCTCCCCCACCAGAGAATCCGTCATGACCCAGCGTACTTCCCAGATCTTTTCGCGCAGCAAGCGCCTGGCCCCGTTCGCGCTCCTTGCGCTGTCGGTGGCCGTGATCGCCGGCTGCAGCAGCAAGGCCGGCGAAGCCGCCGCACCGCCGCCGCCCGCGGTCAGCGCCGCCCCGGTGCTGATCAAGCCGATCAAGCAGTGGGACGAGTTCAGCGGCCGCATCGAGGCGGTCCAGACCGTGCAGCTGCGCCCGCGTGTGTCCGGTTACATCGACCAGGTCAATTATCGCGAAGGCGATGAGGTCAAGGCCGGCGATGTGCTGTTCACCATCGATGCGCGCAGCTACAGGGCCGCACTCGCCCAGGCCCAGGCACAACTGGCCCGCGCCCGCAGCGGTGCCGTCCAGACCAAGGGCGAGTCCGACCGCGCCAAGAAGCTCGCCGATCAGCAGGCGATGTCGACCGAGCTGTATGAACAGCGTCGCTCGGCGGCCGATGAGGCCAGTGCCGAAGTCCAGGCTGCGCAGGCGGCGGTGGATGCGGCCAAGCTGGACATGGAGTGGACCAAGGTCCGCGCGCCCATCGACGGTCGTGCGGGTCGCGCGCTGGTCACGGCGGGCAACCTGGTCGGCGCCGGTGATGCGGCCAGCGTGCTGACCACGGTCGTGTCGGACCAGGTGCAGGTGCACTTCGATGCGGACGAGGCGACCTTCCTGCGCTACTCGCAGCTGGCCCGCGACGGTGCGCGTCCGAGCGGCCGTGACGGGCAGTTGCCGGTCAAGGTGGCGCTGGTGGGCGAGGACGGTTATCCGCACGGCGGCCAGGTCGATTTCGTCGACAACCAGCTCAGCGCCAGCACCGGCACCATTCGCGTGCGCGCACTGATGGACAACCAGGACCACAGCCTGGTGCCGGGCCTGTTCGCCCGGGTGTTGCTGCCCGGCAGTGGCGAATTCGAAGCCATGCTGGTCGACGACAAGGCCGTGCTGACCGACCAGGACCGCAAGTATGTCTACGTGGTCGATGGCCAAGGCAAGGCGCAGCGCCGCGACGTGCAGCTGGGTCGCCTGGCCGATGGCCTGCGCATCGTCAGCAGTGGCTTGAAGGCGGGCGACAAGGTGATCGTCGACGGCGTGCAGAAGGTCTTCATGCCCGGCATGCCGGTGCAGGCCAAGGTCGTGGCGATGACGCCGCCACCGGCCGGCAAGGCCACGGCCATGGTCGACTGAGCGCGGCCCGGCCGGTGCGCATGATGCGCCCGGCCTGACCCAGGACCCTGCTGCCTTCAGTGCGGCGGCAGGGACCCCCATGCAATGCCCCGGACCGCCCACAGGGGTCCGTCGGGCGCCCTTTGGCCCGCATCCACGCGCCAGCCAGAGCATCTCCCTTGAGTGCGAGCCACCCATGAACATTTCCAAGTTCTTCATCGACCGGCCGATCTTCGCCGCGGTGCTGTCCATCGTGATCTTCGCCGCCGGCCTGATCGCGATGCCGCTGCTGCCGATCAGTGAATATCCCGAAGTCGTGCCGCCCAGCGTGCAGGTGCGCGCCACCTACCCGGGCGCCAACCCCAAGGTCATCGCCGAGACCGTCGCCACGCCGCTTGAAGAGGCGATCAACGGCGTCGAAA
>JBIIHJ010000396.1:0-3599 GCA_044235875.1 Pseudoxanthomonas sp. | reverse complement strand
GGGCCGCGGGCGGGCGCTCGTTCGACGCCAGCCGCGTGCGCATCGCCACGGTCACCCGCGGTGACCTGGTCCGTGACCTGGCCGCCGATGGCCGCGTCATCACCGCCAACAGCCCGACCCTGTACGCCATCGACGGCGGCACCGTCTCGCTGACGGTGGTGGCCGGTGACGTGGTCAAGAAAGGCGACCCGTTGGCGGTGATCGACAGCCCGGCGCTGCGCAGCAAGCTGGCCCAGGAAGAATCCACCCTGGCCGGCCTGCAGGCCGAGACCAGCCGCGCCACACTGGATGTGGCCAAGGCCCGCTCCGAGGCCAGCAAATCCATCGACCAGGGCAAGATCGACCGCCAGGCCGCCGTGCGCGACGTCGAGCGCTACCAGCGTGCCTTTGATGCCGGCGCGCTGCCGCAGGTGGACCTGGCCAAGGCCCAGGACACGCTGAAGAAGACCGAGATCGAACTGCAGCACGCCGAGCAGGACGCATCGCTCAAGCAGCAGGGCGCGCAGCTGGATGCGCGCAACAAGGCGCTGCTGGCCCAGCGCCAGCAGGCTGTCGTGGAAGAACTGCAGCGCCAGGTCGATGCGCTGACCCTGCGCGCGCCGTTCGACGGCCAGGTGGGCCAGGTGCAGATCGCCCAGGGCACCAACGTGGCGATCAACGCGCCGATTCTGAGTGTGGTGGATCTGTCCAAGTTCGAAGTGGAGATCAAGGTGCCCGAAAGCTTCGCCCGCGACCTGGCCATCGGCGTGCCGGCGCAGCTGACCAGTGGCAGCGGCGAGCCTTATCCCGGCAAGATTTCCGCGGTGTCGCCCGAAGTGGTGGCCGGCGAAGTCACCGCGCGCGTGCGCTTCGACGGCAAGCAGCCGCCGGGCCTGCGCCAGAGCCAGCGCATGAGCGCGCGCATCCTGCTGGATACGCGCAAGAACGTGCTCAAGGTCGAGCGCGGCCCGTTCGTCGAACAATCCGGCGGCCGCTACGCCTACGTCATGACCGGCTCCAGCGCCCAGCGCCAGCCGGTGCAGCTGGGCGTGTCGAGCCTGTCGGAAACCGAAGTGCTTTCCGGCCTGTCGGTCGGCGACCGCGTGGTCGTCTCCGGCGCCGACCAGTTCGGCGATGCCCCGCGCGTGACGGTGCATTGATCAAAGGCATGACCCACATCAATCGATCACGCACGACCGGTAGAGCGGAGCTCGCTCCGCTGGGGCTCCACCGGTAATGCCACAGCGGAGCAAGCTCCGCTCTACAAAAATTAACCATAGCCATCGCTCCATCCATTCAATTCCAACGAAGGAATCCGCCATGCTCGACATGCACGCCGTCTCCAAGGTCTTCCGCACCGAGCAGGTGCAGACCCACGCCCTGCGCACGCTGGACCTGCACGTGAAGGAAGGCGAATTCGTCGCCGTCACAGGTCCCTCCGGCTCGGGCAAGACCACCTTCCTCAACATCGCAGGACTGCTGGAGACCTTTACCTCGGGCACCTACAAGCTCGATGGTGAGGACGTGTCCAACCTGTCGGACAACGCGCGCAGCAAGCTGCGCAACCAGAAGATCGGCTTCATCTTCCAGAGCTTCAACCTGATCCCGGACCTCAACCTGTTCGACAACGTCGATGTGCCGCTGCGCTATCGCGGCATGGCCGCGGCCGAGCGCAAGCAGCGCATCACCGAGTCGCTGGAGCGCGTGGGCCTGGGCTCGCGCATGAAGCACTACCCGGCCGAACTCTCCGGCGGCCAGCAGCAGCGCGCCGCCATCGCCCGCGCGCTGGCAGGCAGCCCGCGCCTGCTGCTGGCCGACGAACCGACCGGCAACCTGGACTCGCAGATGGCACGCGGCGTGATGGAACTGCTTGAAGAGATCAACGCCCAGGGCAGCACGATCGTGATGGTCACCCATGACCCGGAACTGGCCGCGCGCGCGCAGCGCAACGTGCACATCGTCGATGGCCAGGCCACCGACCTGGTACGCGAGGCGGGCCTGATGGCCACTCCGCCGTCGGCCTCGGCCCAAGCCTGACCTGCGCCGGCCTGGGGAGTCGAGCATGCTGGCCTACTACTGCCACCTGGCCCTGCGTAGCTTTGGCCGGCACAAGGTGCTGACCGCGCTGATGGTGCTGGCCATCGCGCTGGGGATCGGTGCGTCGATGACGATGCTGACGGTGCTGCACAACCTGTCGGGCGATCCGCTGCCCTCGCGCAGTGGGGTGCTGTATCACCCGCAGGTCGATCCGCGGCCGGCACAATTGCCCGGCGCCGATGTCGCCCCCCCGGATGACCTGACCTGGCAGGACGCGGTCAATCTGTATGGCCTGCCCGGCAGCCCCAAGCGCGTGCTGACCAGCAGCACCTGGCTGCCCACCCGCGTCGATGCCCCCGACAGTCCGTTGGCGATGACCACCATGCGCGCCGGCACCGCTGACATGTTTTCCATGTTCGACATGCGCATGGTCTACGGCGCGGGCTGGTCACCCCAGGACGATGACCAGCGCGCCCTGGTCGTGGTCCTGACCCGCGCACTCAACGACAAGCTGTTCGGCGGCACCGACAGTGTCGGGCGCACGCTGGTGATCGCGACCAAGGTGTTTCGCATCGTGGGGGTGATCGACGACTGGAATCCCCAGCCGCGCTTCTACGATGTCAACGGCGCCGGCGCCTACAGCAAGCCCGAGCAGATGTTCATACCGTTCTTCACCTGGCTGGAGCTGCCGCAGGATTACGGATACGGCCCGATGCGTTGCTGGAACAACAGCGACGGCACGCACGATCCGAAGACGCCCAACTGCACGTGGGTGCAGTTCTGGGTCCAGCTGGACACGGCCGAACAGGTCGCCGGTTATCGCCAGGCGCTGGAAAACTACAGCGCACAGCAACGCCAGCTGGGCCGGTTCCAGCGCGCGCCCAACGTGCGCCTGCGCGGGCTGATCGACTGGCTGGACGACAAGCGCGTGGTGCCGTCCATCGTCCGCATGCAGACCCTCATCGCCTTCGGCGTGCTGCTGGTCTGCCTGGTCAATGCCGTCGGGCTGCTGGTATCCAAGTTCATGCGCAAGGCTGGCGAAGTCGGCGTGCGGCGCGCCCTGGGCGCCAGCCAGGGCGCGGTGTTCGCCCAATGCATGACCGAGTCGGCGCTGATCGGGCTGGCGGGCGGATTGCTGGGATTGCCACTGGCTTGGCTGGGTCTGTGGCTGGTGCGCCAGCAACCGATGGCCTATGCGGCACATGTCGGCCTGGACACCGGGATGCTCGGCATCACGCTGCTCATCGCGGTGGTGTGCGCGCTGCTCGCCGGGCTATGGCCGGCCTGGCGTGCTTCGCGTATCGCCCCGGCCCTGCAGGTCAAATCGCTATGAACCCCATCGAATCGGCGCGCCCCATCGTCAAGGCGCTGCGCAGCCATCGCGCTGCGGCGACGTTGCTGGCGCTGGAAATCGCCCTCACCCTGGCCGTGCTGTGCAATCTGATGTTCATCGTCATCGGTGCACAGCAGCGGGCACGCACGCCCACCGGCGTGGACGAGGCCGACATCGCCGTGATCCAGAGCATCGGCGTGATCGGCGAGGACAATCCGGGCAACGCGGGCAGCAATCTGGCCACGCTGCA
>JBIIHJ010000395.1:0-3610 GCA_044235875.1 Pseudoxanthomonas sp. | reverse complement strand
CTCGCCGTGCTGAAACGGGCTCATGGTGCCCGGGTCGACGTTGATGTAAGGGTCCAGCTTCATCATCGTGACCTTCAGGCCACGCGATTCAAGGATGGACGCCAGCGACGCGGCGGCGATGCCTTTGCCCAGCGAGGACACCACGCCGCCGGTCACGAAAATCAGGGGAGTCATGGATCGAAGGCTCCTGGAAAGCCATAGTTTACCGGGTGCGGCGCCCGCGGCCAAACGCTGCGATGCGTGGAGCGCGCTGCCACCCGGGGATTGAACAACGAAAAAACGCACGCCCCGACTGGCGGGGCGTGCGTCGTTCTTGCTGGAAACAGCGGGAATTCCAGTGGGGCGCGCGTTACGGCTTGCGCGTCTGCTCTTCCTCTTCTTCCTCGCGCGGGGCGGGATTTGCCGCGCCCTGACCTTGCGCCTTCTGGCGCTGCTCGTTGGCGGCGCGGCGCGCGGCGCGCTTGTCGGCCTCGCTGCGCGTGTCGTCGGTCTTGGCCGGGCCGGAGGTGGTTGCCGCCTTGCTTTCAGCCTGCGATCCGCCTGTCGTGGCCAGGGCCACGGCAGCGGTGGACAGCGCGGCGACGGCGCCTGCCAGCAGCAATACGGTGCGGGATTTCATGGGCGACTCCTGTTGAGAAACCTTGCGGGCGTTGCGCTGGCCGGAGCCTTTCGCAGCGCAACAAAGCCTACTCGGGTCGGTTTAGCGCGCCCTGAACGCGATTTGGGCATCTGACGGCAATCTTCAGTCCAACGCGTCGATCCGCGCGCGCAGCTGGCCGACCAGGGCCGCATCGGTTCGCCAGAAAGCCGGTTCCAGCCCTTGCGGCGACCGGCCGCCGCCGCCATTGAACTGCGCCTTGGCCGAGGCGTGGAACTCACTCACCCCGACCGCTGCCAGCAGCGGCACGGTGGCTGGCGTCACGCCGGCACCGGCCATGATCCTCAGGCGCCCGTCGGCCTGGCGCACCAGCTGGCCGATGCGCGACGCACCGGCCGGCGCGCTGTCGGCCTGACCGGAAGTCAGCAGCCGCTCGCAGCCCAGGCCGATCACGTCCTCCAAAGCCCGGGCCGGATCGGCCACGCAGTCGAAGGCGCGATGGAAGGTCACCCCGAGCCCACCGGCCGCGGCGATCAGCGTTGCGCAGGCGGGAAGATCCACCATGCCTTGCCGATCCAGCGCGCCCAGCACGACCCCGTCGCAGCCCAGGCGCACGCACAACTCCACATCGCGCTGCATGACCTCCCATTCGGCCGGCGAATAGACGAAATCGCCGCCACGCGGACGGATCAGCACGTATAGCGGGACCTGCAGCCGGTCGCGGGCCATGGCCAAGGTGCCGTAGGACGGCGTGCAGCCGCCTTCGCCCAGGTTTTCGCACAGCTCGACCCGGTCGGCGCCGCCGGCCTGGGCCGCGAGCGCCGATTCGAGCGAATTGGCCGCGATTTCCAGCACGCACGTGCCGGCGGGTGCGGTCGCCATCGCGCTCAGTACTTCTCGGTCTTGTAGGTCGCCTGCGACTGCAGCAGCGCATCCTGCTTGCGGCTGTCGCAGACCGCGTAGGAAAAGCCCCTGTGCAGCGCGAACGCGCCGACCTCGCCTTGCTTGTTCATGGCCAGGAAGCACACCTGCAGCTCCTTGCTGGCCTCCGGGCGCTTGTGGACCACGCGCGCGATCGCCTCACGACATGCATCGACGGGAGAATGGCCCTGGCGCATCAGCTCCACCACCAGGAAGCTGCCCACGTTGCGGATCATTTCCTCGCCCACGCCCGAGGCGGTGGCGCCGCCGACGTCGTTGTCCACATACAGGCCCGCGCCGATGATCGGGCTGTCGCCGACCCGGCCGTGCATCTTCCAGGCCATGCCGCTGGTGGTGCACGCACCGGCCATGCGCCCGTTGGCGTCGATGGCCAGCATGCCGATGGTGTCGTGGTTTTCCTTGTTGCCGGGCATGCCGCGGCGCTCGATGTTGATCTCGGGCTTGTATTGGGCGGTCTTGAGCCATTCGCGCCAGGCCTTTTCGGCCTCGGGCGTGCGCAGGGACTGCTTCTTGAAGCCCTCGCTGACGGCGAACTGCTGGGCGCCCTCGCCGACCAGCATCACGTGCGGGGTCTTTTCCATCACCCGGCGCGCCACCGAAATGGGGTGATCGATGTCCTCGATCGCCGCGACCGAGCCGCAGCGCCCATCACCATCCATGATGCAGGCGTCCAGGGTCACATAGCCGTCGCGGTCCGGATAACCGCAGCGGCCCACGGTCGAGTTGCACTGGCCGGTTTCGGCCCAGCGCGCGCCTGCTTCCACCGCATCCAAGGCGCTGCCGCCCTTGCCCAGCACGGACCAGGCCGCGGCGTTGGCCGGCACGCCGAAGTCCCAGGTCGAGGCCACGCGGGCGCCACTGGGCGTGGTAGCCGCGCGGACCTTGGGAAGCGCGGTCGCACCGGCGGCCAGGAGCGAGGTCTGCAGGAAACTGCGGCGTGACGGCATGGGCGATCCTTGAGGTGGGGTCAGGGGGAGGAAGCGATCTGGCGTGCCTGTGCGCGGTACCAGGCAGCGGCACCGACGATACCGAGCCAGCCATGTTCGATACAGAACACCGGCACCTCCTGCAACGCCGGCGTCAGCACGCCCTTGTCCAGGAACCGACGCATGAAGCCGCCGCGTGTCAGGTGGTGGCCGATATGCCCGGTGATGCCCCCGGCCAGGTAGACCGTGCCGGCGCAGAAGGCGATGGCCAGGTCGCCGGTCAGGCTACCCAACCAACCGCAAAACACCTCCAGGCACTGCAACGCCAGCCCGTCGTCGCCCGCATCGGCCGCCGCGATCACTTCGGCCGGCGTGTGCCAGCGCGCGGGCTGGCCCTGCTGCGCACACAGCGCGACATACAACTGAATCAGGCCGGTGCCGGACAGAATGCGTTCGTTATCGACATGGTCGAAGCGCGCTTGCAGACCGCGCAGGACCTCCAGCTCGAGCGCGCTGCCGGCGCCAAGCGCGGCATGGCCAGCCTCGCTGGGCAGCACGCGATAACCGGCGCCATCAGGCACCACCAGCGCCGCGCCCAGGCCCGTGCCCGGCCCGAGCAGCAGCGCAGGCAACCGGGGCGCCAGCGCCGGATCGGCGTGCAGCGGCATCATCTGCTCGGCCGGCAGCTGCGGCAGCGCCCAGGCCAGCGCCTGGAAATCGTTGATCAGCGCCAGCGTGTCCAGGCCCGCCTCGGCGCGGGTCGCGGCCATCGACACCGGCCAGGGCAGATTGCTGTTGAGCAGGGTGTCGCCCTGCAGCACGCCAGCGATGGCGACCACCGCCGCAGCCGGTCGCTCGCCCAGGCCTTCGGCCACCAGTTCGTCGCCGAACCGGCGCAGCACCGCCGCCAGGCTGGGGAATTCCGCGCAGGCGTAGCGGCGCTGGCCGACCACCTCGGACGCGCCCGACGCGTCCCGCGCCAGGCCCAGCCTGGCAAAGGTGCCGCCCACATCCGCGGCGATGAACGCACCGACGCTGTTGCCTTCCACATCACCCGCGCGCAGCGGGGCGGTACTGTCCACCACCCGTCCGATCTCCTTCAGTGCTGGCGTCGCGCCGGGGGCCGCGCCTCCTGGTCGAAGGC
>JBIIHJ010000394.1:0-3611 GCA_044235875.1 Pseudoxanthomonas sp. | reverse complement strand
GACGGGCGTCCGGACGTGATGACCTATGTCTCCGAGCCGCTGACCGAGCCGGTGCGCATCGCCGGTCGTCCACAGGTCAACCTGCAGGCTTCCACCAGCGGCAGCGACAGCGACTGGGTGGTCAAGCTGATCGACGTCGGTCCGGATGAAGTGGCTTCGGATCCGAAGATGGGCGGCTATGAACTGCCGGTGGCGCTGACGATCTTCCGTGGCCGTTACCGGGAGAGCTTCGAACATCCCAAGGCGATCACCCCGAACGCGGCGCTGGCCTACGACTTCGACTTGCCCAATGCCAACCACACCTTCGGCAAGGGTCACCGGATCATGGTGCAGGTGCAATCCAGCCTGTTCCCGCTGTACGACCGCAATCCGCAGACCTTCGTGGACAACATCTTCTTCGCCAGGCCGGGCGACTACCAGAAGGCCACCCAGCGCATCTGGCATACCCCGCAGCAGCCAAGCTTCATCAGCCTGCCGGTTGAGTAAGCGACAGGAGTCGCCACGCCGGCGTTCACCACGGCGTGGCGATCAGCCGACCGGCACCCGCGCGCCAATAGGTTGGGCATCGTCATCCAGGCGCGCGGTGACGATGCGATGCGTGCGCAGGGTTCTGGCAACGGGGTGGAGTGCGCCCATGCGGTCGTCGATCGCCTCGTGGGCGACGTCCCGACGGACTTGCGCTTGTCGGCGTCGGCGGAGCGCGTGCGGATCCTTTAGGCCAGCCGATCAGCAGCAGCCCACACATCGGGGCAGTGATCGGCAGCGCGGCCAGGATGAGGGATCGACCGCGTAGTGCTCGAGCACGCGGTGCTGTCAGACCCTGTAAGCCCAAGGGGCAACAGGCTCAGTGGCCGCGATGGATTGGTGCGTCCGCTTGGCACCAGGAGGAAGCGATGCCGCGCATTGGGCAAGCGTCTGCCCGCTGCGCGAAATTCCTGGATGTCACAGTTCATCTCTCAATGCGCTGACGCACACAACACCACGGCAGGTGCCTGCGCGTGCGCACCCGTCGGCGTGCAATCTCGACATGAGCTTTCGCCAGTAGGCCTCCCACGGCAAGCCACCCTGCACGATGCATGACAAAAGCCCCGGCGCATCGCTGCGCCGGGGCCGCATCGATTCTGCATTCAATCAACGCGATTTACCGCACCGAAAACTCCACCGGGACTTTCACCGCGGCAGCCACGGCCTTGCCATTGCGCATGGCCGGCTCGAAGCGCCAATCGCTGGCAGCACGCAGCGCGGCACGGTCCAGGTCGCGGTTGCCGCTGCGCTTGGCAATGCTGATCTCGGACGGCTCGCCCTGCGGATCGACCTGCACGTCCAGGGTGACTGTACCGTCGATGCCAGCGCGCAGCGCGCTCGGCGGGTACTTGGGCTGGGCAGTGCCGGCCATCAGCGAAGGTGCGCGGTCACGTATCACAGCCTTGCGCACCGGTTCGCGATGCGCGGTGACGACCTTGGCCGGTTTGGCGGCCTGCGTGTTGTCCACCGCGATGGGCTGATTGGAGGTGGGAACCGGGGTATCGGCCGTGATCGGCGATGCAGTGTCACGGCTGTTGCCGAACCACCAGACACCGGCCACCAGCAGCACGGCCAACAACAGCAGCCACATCAGCGGATTGGTCGGCTTGTCCTGCTGTTCGGCCGCGTCTTGCGACAGTTGCTCGTTGATTTGAGTCTGCGATCGGGACATAGCGTGTCTCCTTGCCTGCACACCGGGTGGTGTGTAGGGGCGGAGTTTCGATCGCATTTCGTTTTTATGACGTGACACGCAGGTAAAACCCGCGAATACAGGCCGAAAGGATTCAGCGCCGCGAAGCCCCTTTCACGCTTGGCAAGAACACCAGGACATCAGCGCTGCAGATTGAATTCCACCGGAATATCGACCGTGCCGGCCACCGCTTCGCCGCTTTCGATCGCGGGCTGGAAGCGCCACTTGCGCACCGCTTCCATCGCCGCACGATCCAGATCACGCGAACCGCTGCGCTGGATCAGCGCGACGCCGCCGGGATTGCCTTGCGCATCGACCTGGATGCGAACGGTGACAGTACCGGTCTCGCCCCGACGCAGGGCCGCCTGTGGATAGGTCGGTGGCGGGCTCTGGCCATCGATGGGCAGCGGCGTGACGCGGTCGGCCGGCGGCGCGCTGGCCCCGGCAGGCGAGGGCACGGCGGTTCCGTTGGCGGCGTTCTCGGGGGTGTCCTCCAGCATCGGCTTGGGGAACGCACCACCGTCATCGGGACTCTGCGTGGCGGCCACCTGGTTCTGCGCATCGGCCGAAGGCGCCTGCATGCCGCTGGCGCTGTCCTGCGCGGTCATCGGCTCGGGCAGCGGATCGATCGCGGCGGCTTCGCCGGTCTTGTCCGCGGGCTTGACCGAATAGAACGTGTCGTCCTTGCGGTTGGACAGCCACACCAGGCCGAACAACAGCAGCCCGGCCGCGAAGGCGCCCAGCGCGATCCACAACGCACGGTGCGGCAGCCGGAAGGTGAAAGCGCGGGAGGTGGCACGTGACATGGCAGAGGAGGGCGGGCAGCGGGAGTCTGCGATTCTTGCACAGAGGCTGGGCCCGATTCCGACCGGCGGCTGGCCATGAGGCGCCGGCAGGCGGAAAAAGCGATAATCCCGCGTTCTTCCACGTGCGATCCGTCCCTTCCCATGCTTGATCCCGTCCTGCTCCGCAACCAGCCTGCCGACCTTGCCCAACGCCTGCATCAGACGCGTGGCTTCGATCTGGATGTGTCCGCGCTGGAGTCCCTGGAGGCGCGTCGCAAGCAGTTGCAGGTGCGCACGCAGGAACTGCAGAACCTGCGCAACACCCGCTCGAAGGCGATCGGACAGGCCAAGGCCAAGGGCGAGGACGTCGCGTCGTTGATGGCAGAGGTCGCCGGTTTCGGTGAAGAACTCAAGGCTTCGGAAGTCGAGCTGGACCAGTTGCGCGCGCAGATCGACGCCATCGCCATGGGCATCCCCAACCTGCCGCACGCCAGCGTACCGTCGGGCGCCGATGAGGCCAGCAACGTCGAGCAGCACCGCTGGGGCACGCCGCGCAGCTTCGACTTCGCGGTCAAGGACCATGTCGAGCTGGGCGCGCGCAATGGCTGGCTGGACGGCGATACCGCAGCCAAGCTCTCCGGTGCGCGCTTCACCGTGCTGCGCGGACCCATTGCACGCCTGCACCGGGCGCTGGCGCAATTGATGCTGGACCTGCACACCGGTCCGCACGGCTATCAGGAAACCAACGTGCCGGTGATCGTCAACAGCGAGTCGATGCGTGGCACCGGCCAGTTGCCCAAGTTCGAGGACGATCTGTTCTCGACGCAGGTCAACGAAACCAAGCGCTATCTGATCCCGACCTCGGAAGTGCCGTTGACCAACATCGTCCGCGACAGCATCGTCGAAGACACCGTGCTGCCGCTGCGCATGACGGCCCATTCGATGTGCTTCCGCGCCGAAGCAGGCAGCCATGGCCGCGATACGCGCGGCATGATCCGCCAGCATCAATTCGAAAAGGTCGAGCTGGTGGCCATCAGCCGCCCGGAAGAAAGCTACGACGAGCACGAGCGCATGACCCGCTGCGCCGAGGTTGTGCTGGAGACGTTGGGCCT
>JBIIHJ010000393.1:0-3613 GCA_044235875.1 Pseudoxanthomonas sp. | reverse complement strand
GCAGGCTGACCTGGTGGATGACGAACTGGTCCAGCTCGTCCACCGCCCAGCCCATGGCCTGCTTGGCGGCCACGAAGGTCTTCTGCGCCAGCTTGATGCCCTCGATCAGCAGCATCTTGGTGTCGGTGACCATGCGGTCCAGGTTGCCGCGGCAGAGCTTGTTCCACTCGGTCGCAGAACGGGTCACGCCGCCCTTGTAGATCGGCGCGTTGGGCACCAGTTCGCGGCGCGCCATCACCATCGCAGCGGCGCCGCAGCCCAGGGTCAGCGCGGCCAGCTCGTCGCGGAACTCGGCTTCGGTCACGGTGGGCGAGGTCATGCGCTCCAGGGTCTTCTCGTAGACCAGGTTGGCGGTCTCGCCATCGACGACCAGCGCGTAATCGATCTCGCCGCGCTCAAGCATGCGCGCGGCGATGTCCATGCCGTTGATGAAAGCCAGGCATGCATTGGCCACATCGAACGCCATGCAGTGGTCGCTCACGCCCAGGTTGCCCGAGACGATCGAAGCGGTGGACGGCTCCAGGAAGTCACGGCTGACCGAGGTGTTGACCAGCAGGCCGATCTTGTCGACGGTGATGCCGGCATCATCCAGTGCCTTGCGCGCTGCCATCGTCGCCGCGTCCGAGGCCTGCGTCTCGTCGTCCCACAGGCGACGGGCATGGATGCCCGCGACGTCGTTGAGCACGTCGGTCTTGATCCCCAGCCGATCGAACGTAGGCTGCAGGCGGACGTTGATTTCGTTGGAGGTCAGCGTGTGCGGCGCATCGACATGCGCCAGTCCCGCGATGGAGACGTTCTGGAAAAGCATTGGACGGGTGCCCAGGCTCAGGCGAAGGGGCGCCAAGGGTAGCCGGTTCCGGGGGTTAACGCATCTTTGACGCGGTGCGCAACGCCCGCATCGCCGCCGGCTACGTCGCCCTATGGGCCAGTATCGTGACGACGTTCAGCCACCCGTTCAGCGGCAGCGATAAGCGCCGAAGCGCTGTTCGCCATCCACCGGCTCGGTCATGGGCTGGATCGTGTCGGCCTGCAGGCTCATGGCCTCGTTGCGGGCCAGGGTCTCCAGCTCATCGCGGACCTTGACCTGGTTGCGCTCGTAGAAGGCCACCTTGTCCTTGACCGAGACCGCCACTTCGCCCAGCTTCTGGCAGCTGCTGGGGCTGCCGGCAGGGATGACCTTGATCGCGTTGGCCTGCGGTGACAGTTCCACCCAGGTGCAGGCGGAGAGCAGGGGCAGCAGGGCAGCAAGGGCGATCAGGCGCATGGGGGCTCCGGTCGGGAAGAGGCGGCGGTCGGGCCTGCATGGTGCCGCAGCCAGGATGAACGGGGAAGCGGAAACATGCTGGCCTGGGCGTCAACGCTGCTTCGACGACGATGCGGCGCGGCACACGCCTATCGCCACTGAAGCGATTCCCACCACGCCATGAAAAAGCCCCGGCACGCGCTGGGCGGGCCGGGGCTTGGGAGCAACCGCGCTTGCGAGATGGCGTTTTACTTGCGCGGCTTGGCCGCCGCCTTGGTCGCCGTTGCCGGCTTGCCGTCGGCGTCGATCACGCTCAGCTCGCCCAGCTTCAGGGCTTCGATCGGCGCCTGGATCTTGGACAGGTCGCCCACGATCACCCAGGTCAGGGCATTGGCGTCGATGCCCTTGGCCGCGGCGTTGGCCTGGGCCGGGCTGAACTGCGCGACCTGTTCGTTGCGCACCTGCACCCAGTTGTCCGGACGGCCGTAACGGACGATGCCGCCGATAGTGCTCATGACCGCATCGGCGGTTTCATAGGCGCCGGGCTGGCTGCGCAGCTCGTTGGCCACGATCTTGTCGACCTCGGCCTGGGTGGCCGGCGTCTTGCCGGTGGTGTAGTCGACGATCTCGCGCTGCATCTCGGCCACCGACTCGGCGGTCTTGTCGATCTGCACCGGCGCGACGGACAGGAACGGACGCTGGCCCAGCGCGCCGGTCAGGATCGTACGGGCGCCGTAGGACCAGTGCTTGTCCTCGCGCAGGTTCATGTTCAGGCGCGAGGTGAAGGTGCCGCCCAGCACGTCGTTGCTCAGCTCCAGCTTCACCGCGTCCGGGTCCTTGCTCGACGGCAGCAGCTCGCCGGCATAGATGTTGGCCTGGACCGCACCGGGCTGGTCGATCAGGAACACGCGCGGCTTGGCCGGACGCTTGGCTTCGGGGATCGCCACGCCGGCCTTGGCTTCGCCCTCGCCCTTCCAGTCGCCGAAGTACTTATCCAGCATCGGCACGATCTGGGCCAGGGTGGTGTCGCCGACCACGATCACGGTGGCCTTTTCAGGACGCAGCCACTGCTTCTGGTAGTTCAGCAGGTCCTCGCGGACGATGGAGGCGATGGCCGCCTCGGTGCCGGTACCGGTGAACGGGATGCCATAGGGATGGGTGTCACCGTACAGCAGCGGCGGCAGCACGCGCAGCGCGGCGGACTGCGGGCGCGCCTTCTCCTGGGCGATGCCGGCGATCCACTGGGCCTTGACCCGGTTGATCTCGCCCGGTTCGAAACGCGGCGCGCGCAGCATGGTCGAGAACAGCCCGACCGAGGCGTCGAGGTTTTCCTTCAATGCCGACAGCGAGGCGGTGGCGCCGTCCAGCGAAGCGCCGGCTTCCAGCGAAGCGCCCAATTCTTCCGAACGCGACTTGAAGGCCAGCGCGCCGAGGTCGCCGGCGCCCTCGCCCAGCATCGAGGTGGCAAAGCCGGCGGTGCCCAGCTTGCCGCCGTGGTCGCTGGCGTAACCGCCGTCGAAGTCATAGCTGATGTTGACCACCGGAATCTCGTGGCGCTCGGCCAGGACCACGCTGCTGCCGTTCTTCAGCTTGGCGTGCTGCAGCGCCGGGAACTTGAGCTGCGGGAAGGTCTCGACCTTGGGCACGCCGGCCTTGCGGTCCACGCCGGTGGCGGCGGTGGTGTACTTGGCATCGGGCTTGGGCGTGGCGAACGGCGCCGGCTTGGCCGATGCCTCTTCCACCAGCGGCGCCCGCGTGCCCGGCTTGACCACGAACACGTGGCTCGGGTTGCCCAGCCACTTGGCCGCCGCGTCGCGCACATCGGCGATGGTGGCGCCATCGACATTGGCCAGTGAGGCGCGGAAGCAGCCCGGATCGCCGGTGAAGGTGGCGCACGAGGCCAGCGCATCGGCCTTGCCACCGAAGCCGCCGATGCGCTCGATGCCGCGGATGAAGCCGGCGCGATACGTCGTCTTGGCGCGCTCCAGTTCTTCGGCGGTCGGACCCTGGGTGATCAGGCGCTGCAGTTCCTCGTTGATGACTGCCTCGACCTTGGCCTGGTCCACACCCTGCTTGACCATGGCGCGGATCGAGAAATTGCCGCCCAACTGCGAGTTGTAGTTGGCGGTACTGACGCTGTCGACCAGTTGGTCCTGGTGGACCAGGCGCGCGTCCAGGCGCGAGCTGGCGCTGCCACCCAGCACGTCGGAGACCAGGTCCAGCAGGTCCGCGTCGCGGGTGGCGGCCTGCGGCACGTTCCACAGGCGCTGGACCAGCACCTGCGGCACCTTGTCTTCCAGCGTGGTGCGACCGTCCTTCTTCAGCACCGCAACATCGACCTTGGGCTGGGCCATGCTCGGGGTGGACGGG
>JBIIHJ010000392.1:0-3625 GCA_044235875.1 Pseudoxanthomonas sp. | reverse complement strand
GTAGCGCATCGCGACAGCACAGGAAGGTGCCATTCCGTGGCTGAAACCTCGCCACCAAACCCACCCGTCATATGCAATCCAAACGGGAACCCAAGGACGGCGTGAACAACGATGAAGACACGGACTGTGATGTTGGGCATGTGCCTGTGGCTGACCACACTCGCCGCCAAGTCGGCAGAGCCGGTGGATCCAAGACAGCTGGATCCAGGCCAGCGTCAGCAGATCGCGAATCTCATCCAGCAACACGCCACCTGGGCCGCTACGCGCTTGGCAAATCCGGAGACTTTCGAATACTTGCGTAAAACGCCCGACCAGATCCTGCCATCACAGGTCACCGCCACCCTGGCGGCATCTGGCCTGGTGTGTGTTGAACTGGGGCGCGGCTTCCTTTCTAAGTCTGCTGCTGATCCCATCGAATTCGAAGCACAGCTGCAGCACCTGCAAACCCTCGTGAGCGAACTGGTGCGGCAGGACGTCAAAATCAGCGAGGTGCGCTTGGTCTTCAATGGCCAGCCGGCCGACTTCTATTTTCCTGCCATCGCGCAACAACAGGCGCGACCCGACACGCCCCCAGAACCCTGCGCGCCGTAGCGCAATTGTGTTCTCCAGCGACGCATGTGCCGCACGTTTCAGGCGGTTTCCACGCGCTCCAGCAACGCCACGTTGGCATCGGTGCGCCAATGGAAGCCCAACGCCTCGTACAGCGTGATCGCGCCGGTGTTGTGCGTCCACGCGTGCAGGAACGCGGTCTCGCCACGTGCGGCGATGTTGGCGGCCACGTGACGGGAGAGCTGTTTGGCAAACCCGTGGCCGCGGAAGTCGGGATGGGTGCACACGCCGCTGACTTCGGTATGGCCGGGGAAGCGAAACCGCTCGCCCGCCATGGCCGCCAGCCGGCCGTCGACGCGGATGCCGAAGAACTGGCCCATGCGCTGGGTGCGTGCCAGGAACGGCCCCGGTTCGGTCAGCGCGACCAGCGCCTGCATCTGGGCCGTGTCGGCCTCGCCCAGCGCCACGATGCGGTGCGCCCCTTCCTCCGGAGGCGCCAGCGGCGTGCGCGCTACCAGCTGCACGACCTGCCCCACCCGCACGGCGCGCAGCCCCTCAGGGATCGCAATCGGGGGCACCTGCAGCACGTAGACCTGCTCGCCCGGCTGCACGCATGCGGCCAGGGCCTCCAGGGCGGCGGCGCTGTCATCGCAGGCCGAGGCGAAGCGGTTGATGTCCGGCGCATAGCGGCGGGCCAGCGCGTTGCCCACCGATAGCGGCAGGTGGACGGTGCTCAGGCTGGCCCACGCGGGATGGTCGAGAAGTTCGGCATGGGGCGTGTTCATCGGCACGATCCTAGCCGCCCTCCAGCGCGCGTGCTGCATCGTCAAACGCGTAGCGGAGGCGACTAGGGCGTCCGGCCTATGTCCAATGCCGCGCAGGCGGCGAGCCGTCCGCCAGGCGACTGCGTAGCATCGACGGCACGCGACACGGCTTCCGCCCGACGGTACCGACGCAGCCAGCCTCGCTTGCACCGATCCTTTTTCCGACCTGCGTATGGAGATGCCCATGTTCACCAAGATTCGCGTTGCCGCCGTGCTGGCCGCCACCACTTCGCTGCTGGCGATTGCCTGCGCCAGCGCCGCCGACACCAAGTCCGCCGCCTTCCCGGTCGGCAGCTACCAGAACCAGCAGAACATCGTGATCTTCAAGCCGGATGGCACCTTCGTCGGCACCACGCCCAAAGGCGAGGACTGGGTCAAGGGCACCTACACCCACACCGGCAACGCCGCCACCGTGGTCGACACCTGGGAAGGCGATCCGATCAAGGGTGAAAACTGCATGGGCAAGGTGGGCAGGTACACCTGGACCAAGACCGGCAAGGTGCTGACCTTCAACGTGGTCGAAGATCCCTGCGAAGGCCGCAAGCACGGCACCGACAAGGTGGCCTGGACCCAGATCAAATAATCCGCGGCAGCACCGCGAAAGCACCCCGAGCAGGCCGACAGGCCTGCTTTTTTCTGGCCGGCCACGCAACGCCGGCGGCCAGGCGCAGCGCTGTGCAGCAAACCAGCGTAGGCATCCAAACCACGCGTCACGCCGCCGCAAGCGCCGCAGCCGGGTCGTACGCAGCCCGCAGGCAAGCCATCCCCGAAAGCGCTGAAACAGCCCGATTGCCCTGGATCGACTCGTCACGCAGGCCGGCCAGCGGGCCGTACCCGGGCCCGGCATTGGCGTCCGTCCCCCCGGATCGGCGAAGATGGCACCCGGCCGGCGACCTCGGCCCGCTCCAGCATGACCTGCGCCGCCGCGGTCATCGCCCCGCCGTCCATTGCCTACCTCCTTGCCTGCCCGCCGCGTTCGCTTCGGCAGCGGCCGCTTATCCGGATCCGTCTTGACTACCACCGCCTCGCCCCTGCCCGCCGACGACGACCTGCCCCTGACCGAGCGCCTGCGCGCGGCCCTGGACCTGCTGGAGGCGATCGAAGCCGACCGCAGCGTGCTGGACACGCTGCCCGAAGCCGATCGCGTGCGCCTGCACCAGGTGGTGGCCAAGGTCTACCACCCCGAGCCCAAGGCACGCCGGGCCATGCTCAAGCAGCGCGCCAAGCAGCAGCACCAGGAAAAGGTGCGCAAGGCCGAGGCCCTGCTGGAACAGACCGGCATCCGCACCCTGCGCCGCAAGCCGGTGTTCAGCACGCCCAACTACTTTCCACCGCACGCGGCCGGCATGCACGACGCGCATAACGGCCAGGGCGTGGTCGAAGCGACCGAGGCCACGCACTCGCCCGAGCTGCGCCATTGCTACGTGTGCAAGCAGAAGTTCACCCGGCTGCACCACTTCTACGACCAGATGTGCCCGGCCTGCGCCGAGCTGAACTTCTTCAAGCGCACCGAGACCGCCGACCTGCGCGGCCGGGTCGCGCTGCTGACCGGCGGCCGGGTCAAGATCGGTTACCAGGCCGGCCTGAAGCTGCTGCGGGCCGGCGCCGAGCTGATCGTGACCACGCGCTTCCCGCGTGATTCGGCTGCGCGCTACGCGCAGGAGCCGGACTTCGCCGAATGGGGCCATCGCCTGGAAGTGTTCGGCCTGGACCTGCGCCACACGCCCAGCGTGGAGGCATTCTGCAGCCAGCTGGTGGCCACGCGCCCGCGCCTGGACTTCATCATCAACAACGCCTGCCAGACCGTGCGCCGCCCGCCGCAGTTCTACGCGCACATGATGGCCGGCGAGACCGCGGCCCTGCACGAACTGCCCGAGACCGTGCGCAAGCTGATCGGCAACTACGAAGGCCTGCGCAGCGCCGATCTGCTGCCTGGGGTCTCCGACGGCACGCTGCCGGTCGCGCAGGGCAACAGCCTCAGCAGCGCCGACGGCCTGACCCGTGCCGCCGAGCTGTCGCAGGTGCCGCTGCTGGCCGACGAACTGCTGGGTCAGCAGCATCTGTTCCCGGAAGGCCGCCTGGACCAGGACCTGCAGCAGATCGATCTGCGCGGGCGCAATTCGTGGCGTCTGCTGATGGCCGAGGTGCCCTCGGTGGAACTGCTGGAGACGCAGCTGGTCAACGCCATCGCGCCCTTCATCATCAACGCGCGCCTCCAGCCGCTGATGCTGCGCACGCCCGAGCGCGACAAG
>JBIIHJ010000093.1:0-11720 GCA_044235875.1 Pseudoxanthomonas sp. | reverse complement strand
TGGGCCTGTGCATCGGACTGGCTGATGACGCCATCGGCGACCCAGCCATGTTCCATGCAGTCCTCGAACGCAGCCATCGCCGCGGCCTCTTTCGCCTCGTCGCCGGTGGCGAACTCGGTGACCACGTAATAGGGATGCACCTCATCGAAGGGCTTGACCGCGCCGTGTGCCAGCACGTGCCTGAGCGCAATGTCGGTGAAAAACTCGAACGCTTCCAGCTGCAGGCGCTCGCGGAACGCGGCGAAGACCTCCATCAGCGCTTCGAAACTGGTCAGGGCCAGCAACATCACGTTGGTCGGCGGCGGTGGGTCGGTCAGGCGCAGCGTGGCTTCGACCACGATGCCCAGCGTGCCTTCCGAGCCGATCATCAGCTGGCGCAGATCGTAGCCGCTGGAGTTCTTGACCAGCGCGCGGTTGAGATCGAGCAGCGCGCCATCGGCAGTGACCACCTTCAATCCAGCGATCCATTCGCGGGTGTTGCCATAGCGGATCACGCGGATGCCGCCGGCGTTGGTGGCGATGTTGCCGCCGATCGAGCACGACCCGCGCGCCGCGAAATCCACCGGATACACCAGTCCTTCCTCGCGCGCGGCGTTGTGCACGGCCTCCAGCGGCATGCCGGCCTGCACGGTCAGCGTGCGGTCCACGCGATCGAAGGAGAGCGGTTTGTTGAGTCGCTCCAGGCTGAGCACCAGCTCGCCGTTGGCCGCCACCGCGCCACCCGACAATCCCGTGCGGCCGCCCGAGGGCACGACCTTGACGTCGTGTGCGCCGGCCCAGCGCATCACCGCCTGCACTTCTTCGACGCTGCCCGGCAGCGCGATGGCCAGCGGGTTGGGCGTCCAGCGCCGGGTCCAGTCGCGACCATAGTGTTCCAGGTCGCCAGCGTCGGTTTTCAGGCGCAGTTCCGGCACCGCGGACAGCAGGGAATCCAACAGGGAATCAGTCATGACAGTTGCGCTTGAAACCGCTGGAAATCGAAGGTGCGCCAGCGTGCCAGCAGCGCAACGCCACGTCCAGCCAGCGCACCGCGCAGCTTCTTAACACGCGTGGCATAGTGGCGCCCCGTTTCGCCCGCCTCCCACGTTGCAACCATGTCGAAGAAGACCTCGTACCCGAAGGAAGACATCCGCGTCCTGCTGCTGGAAGGCGTCAGCCAGTCCGCCGTCGATGTCTTCCAGTCCGCCGGCTACAGCCAGATCGAGTTCCATACCAAGTCGCTGCCCGAGGACGAGCTCAAGGCCCGCATCGCCGAGGCCCACATCATCGGCATCCGCTCGCGCACGCAGCTGACCGAAGAGGTGCTCTCGCATGCGCGCCGGCTGATCGCGGTGGGCTGCTTCTGCATCGGCACCAACCAGGTCGACACCGACGCGGCCGAACTGGCCGGCATCCCGGTCTTCAACGCCCCCTATTCCAACACCCGCAGCGTCGCCGAACTGGTCATCGCCCAGTCGATCATGCTCATGCGCGGTATCCCGCAGAAAAGCGCCGAGTGCCATCGCGGCGGCTGGTCCAAGTCGGCCACCGGCAGCCACGAAGTGCGCGGCAAGACCCTGGGCATCATCGGCTACGGCCACATCGGCACCCAGGTGGGCGTGCTGGCCGAGTCGCTGGGCATGAAGGTGATCTTCCACGACATCGAAACCAAGCTCTCCCTCGGCAACGCCACCCCGGCCCTGAGCCTGGAAGACCTGCTGGAACGCTCGGACGTGATCACCCTGCACGTGCCGGAGACGGCGGCGACCAAGGACATGTTCGGCGCCGCGCAGATCGCCGGCATGAAGAAGGGCGCACACCTGATCAACGCCTCGCGCGGCACGGTGGTCGACATCGACGCGCTGGCCGAAGCCCTGAAATCCGGCCAGGTCGGCGGCGCGGCGGTGGACGTGTTCCCGGTCGAACCCAAGGGCAACGGCGATGCGTTCGTCTCGCCGCTGGCCGGCCTGGACCAGGTGATCCTGACCCCGCACGTGGGAGGCAGCACGCTGGAGGCGCAGGACAACATCGGGATCGAGGTCGCGGCCAAGCTGGTGCGCTACAGCGACAACGGCAGCACCCTGTCGGCGGTGAACTTCCCCGAAGTCACCCTGCCCGGCCACGAAGGCAGCCGCCGCATCCTGCACATCCACCGCAACGTGCCGGGCGTGCTGTCGCAGATCAACGACGTGTTTCGCAGCCAGGGCATCAACATCGACGGCCAGTTCCTGCGCACCGACCCGCAGGTCGGCTATGTGGTGATCGACGTTACCGCTTCGGAAGAACAGACCGCGGTGCTGAAGGATGCGCTCGCGGCGGTCGACGGCACGTTGCGGGTGCGTACGCTGTATTGAGGCGGGGCCTTGCGAGCAAGGCCTGCCCTCCAGTCCCTTTGTAGAGCGGAGCTCGCTCCGCTGAGGCCTTCTTTATTTTCTTAAGTTGGACGAAAGGCAGCGGAGCAAGCTCCGCTCTACATGAGCAAAGACTTGCAGAGCGCAGGGCTGCCCCCCACTCCCCTGTAGAGCGGAGCTTGCTCCGCTGGGGCCTTGTTCTTTCGGTCGAATGAAAGGCAGCGGAGCAAGCTCCGCTCTACATGAGCAAAGACTTGCCGAGCGCGGGACTTCCTTGTAGCCCTGTAGAGCGGAGCTTGCTCCGCTGAGGCCTTGTTCTTTCGGTCGAACGAAAGGCAGCGGAGCAAGCTCCGCTCTACATGAGCAAAGACTTGCAGAGCGCAGGTCTACCCTCCCGCCCCCTTGTAGAGCGGAGCTTGCTCCGCTGGGGCCTTGTTCTTTCGATTGAACGAAAGGCAGCGGAGCACGCTTCGCTCTACATAGGCGAGGAAGCGGTAGAGCACGTTCCGCACAGAGGTGGAAAAGCAGCGGAGCAAGCGCCGCTCTACATGGAATGGCGCTTCAGGCGCTTGCCTGGGCTATCCGCCGCAGCCATTTGCCGGCCATGCGGCTGAGCGATACGTCCGGATCGGCGGCCACCGCGTCCACCGGTCGCCAGGCCAGTCCCAGTGATTCGTGGTTGCCCACGAAGGCCTCGCCACCGGCCGCGCGCACCACGTAACGCACGTCGAAGTGCCAGTGCCCCGGCACGTCCTTGCGGTCCGGGATCCAGTGCCGGTCCAGGTCGAAGATCGCGCCATCCTCCAGCACCAGGCCAGCCAGGCCGGTTTCCTCCTCTGCTTCCTTCAAGGCCACGGCCGGCAGGTCGGCCTCGCCATCGGCGTGACCGCCGGGCTGCAGCCAGCGCAGCAATTTGGCGTGATGCATCAGCAGCACGCGCCTGCCGTCGGCACTGACCAGCCAGGCCGAGGCGGTGAAGTGGCCTTCCAGCCTTGCACGCACGAAGGGATCGGCCTCGCCCAGCAGCTCCGAAAATCCAGCATCGGCCGCCTGCTCCTCGGGCCATTGCTGGAAATAGCCATCGAACTGCGCCGCCAGGCGCGCGCGGTGTGGATCGGACATCGAGCACTCTTGGTGAATAGGCCTGGCGACTGTCACCGGCCGGACAAGGGCACAAGGTAACTTGTGCAACCGACAGTATGCCGGGTAAGGTTCGGCGGTCATATCCGCGCGCCAAGGGGGCAAGCGGGTCCTTTCCGCTTACCGAACCTTGGGGAAACACCGATGCTGTTCTGGCGCGTCAAGCCGCTTGAAAAAATCCTCGAAACCGCCGAGAAAAAGGCGCTGACCCGCCAGCTCGGCGCGTTCCAGCTGACCATGCTCGGCATTGGTGCCGTGATCGGTACCGGCATCTTCGTCTTGACCGCCGAGGCAGGGCAGAAGGCGGGCCCTGGCCTGATGATCGCGTTCGTGATCGCCGCGGTGGTCTGCGCGCTGGCAGCCCTGGCCTACGCCGAACTGGCGTCGATGATCCCGGTCGCGGGCTCTGCCTACACCTACACCTATGGCGTGCTGGGCGAATTGCTGGCCTGGATCGTGGGCTGGGCGCTGGTCCTGGAATACGCAGTGGCCGCCGGCGCAGTCGCCGTGGGTTGGTCCGGCTACATGAATGGCCTGCTGGACAGCGCGGGCTACGGATTGCCGCTGGCGCTCAAGGCTGGCCCGCAGGCTGGCGGCATCTTCAACCTGCTGGCCTGCCTGATCTCGCTGGTCATCACCGGCCTGCTCGTGCTGGGGACCAGCAAGAGCGCCTGGGTCAACGCGGTGCTGGTCACCCTGAAGATCGTCGCGCTGCTGGCCTTCATCGCCATCGCCGTCCCCGCCTCGCAGGACACCAACTTCCAGCCGTTCCTGCCCACTGGCTGGGGCAGCCCGATGGGTGGCGTTGGCGTGCTGGGTGCGGCGGCCTCGATCTTTTTTGCCTATGTGGGCTTCGATGCGGTGTCCACCGCCGCCGAGGAGACCAAGAACCCGAACCGCAACATCCCGATCGGCCTGATCGGCTCACTGGTGATCTGCACCATCTTCTACATGCTGGTCGGCTACGGCGCGGTCGGTTCGATGGGCGCCCAGCCGCTGTTCGACGCCGTCGGTGCGGCCATCCCGCCGGGCAGCAAGGAGTTCGCCGCGGCCTGCGCCTTGCCCGCCCACGCCGAGGCACTGGTCTGCAGCCACGAGCCGCTGGCCCACGTGCTGCGTGTGCTGGGCTGGAGCAAGATGGGCAATGCGATCGGCATCGTGGCCGCGCTGGCTCTGCCGACCGTGATCCTGATGATGATCTACGGCCAGACCCGCATCTTCTTCACCATGTCGCGCGATGGCCTGCTGCCGGCCCGTCTGTCCAAGGTGCATCCGAAGTTCCACACGCCGCACATCATCACCATGATCACCGGTGTGTTCGTGGCCCTGTTCGCGGCCATGTTTCCGGTCGGCATGCTGGCCGACATCTCCAACTCGGGCACCCTGTTCGCTTTCATCATGGTGGCCGTCGGCGTGCTGATCCTGCGCAAGAAGCAGCCCAATCGCCCGCGCCCGTTCAAGACGCCGTTCGTGTGGTTGACCTGCATCCTGGCCATCGCCGGCTGCCTGCTGCTGTTCGTCAATCTGTCCGGCTACACCATCGGCCTGTTCTTCGGCTGGGCGGTGATCGGCCTGGTCGTGTACTTCGCCTACGGCTACAAGCGCAGCCACATGATCCCGGGTAACGATCCGAACGATCAGGGACCGGGCATGCCGCCGGAACCGAAGTTCCACGAAGGTCCGCAGGCCTGACGGGCTGCCGCCACTCAAGTTGAAACGAAAACGGCGCGCTCACCCGCGCCGTTTTCGTATCCGGGTAAAATCGATGCCATGAATGCCCTGCCCTACGATGCCGCACGCCTGGCCGTCCTGGCCGATGAGATCACCAGCAACGTGGCCGAGCTGGCCGCGCGTGGTTGGACGCCCGCCACCAGCAGCAACTTCTCCGAGCGCCTGGACGATCGCCATGCCGCGATCACCGTGTCCGGCGCGGACAAGGGGCGCATGGGCCGCGACCACATCATGGTGGTGGATTTCGAAGGCGCGCCGGTGGCCACCGACAAGCGACCCTCCGCCGAAACCCTGCTTCACACCCAGCTGTACAAGCGCTTCCCTGAAGTGGGCTGCGTGCTGCACACCCATTCGCCCGTGCAGACCATCGCCTCGCGCCTGTATGCCGGCGCCGGCCACATCCGTCTGGAAGGCTACGAGCTGCTCAAGGCCTTCCACGGCAACAGCACCCACGAGATGGCGGTGGACGTGCCGGTGTTCGCCAACACCCAGGACATGAACATCCTGGCCGCGCAGGTCGACGCCTTGCTGGACCAAGGTCCGCTGTGGGGCTACCTGATCGACGGCCACGGCCTGTACGCGTGGGGCCGGACGATGGCCGAGGCCCGCCGCCACCTGGAGGCCTTCGAGTTCCTGTTCCACTGCGAGCTGGAGCTGCGCAAGCTGGGCGCGCGCGGCTGACCGTCCGGCCTGGCCCTGCTGGCCAGCACGTCCGCATGAGCACGACCGCTTGAATCCGGCCGCAGCGTTGCATCCTGGCAACGCGCATCGCCGCCCGCACTTGTTACCCTTTCCCGCCCGGCCTTCGCCCCCGCCAGGAGCCTGCCATGAGCCGTCTTCGCATCTTTGACCACGCCGACCCGGCCACGCCGCTGTTTGCCAGCTACGACCCGGACTTCATCGCCACCGAGCTGCACAAGATCGGCGTGCTGTTCGAGCGCTGGAAGGCCTCCAAGGCCATCGCACCCGGCGCCGCGCCGGAAGAGGTCATGGACGCCTATCGCGCGGACATCGATCGCCTGGTGACCGAACGCGGCTTCAAGTCGGTGGACGTGGTCAGCATCGCGCCGGACCACCCCGCGCGCGCCGAGATGCGCACCAAGTTCCTGGACGAGCACTACCACAAGGAAGACGAAGTGCGCTTCTTCGTCGCAGGCTCGGGCCTGTTCACCCTGCACGTGGACGACAAGGTCTACGAGATCGAGTGCGTGCAGGACGACCTGATCGCCGTGCCCGACGGCACCAGGCACTGGTTCGACATGGGCGAGGAGCCGAGCTTCGTGGCGATCCGCTTCTTCACCGAGCCGGACGGCTGGGTCGGGCATTTCACCGGCGAGACCATCGCTGCGACCTTCCCACGCTACACGCCGGGCCAATCCAACTGATGGGTACCGTCCAGGCGATCCTCACCGACATCGAAGGCACCACCAGCAGCATCTCCTTCGTCAAGGATGTGCTGTTCCCGTACGCACGCAGGGCGCTTCCGGAGTTCGTGGCCCAGCGTGGCGACGATCCGGAGGTGCGCCAGTGGCTGGATGCGGTGACCGCCGACGCACCCGAGGCGCAGGACGATGCCGCGCGTGTGGCCGTGCTGCAGGACTGGATCGACAGCGATCGCAAGCACACCGCGCTCAAGGCGCTGCAGGGCATGGTCTGGGACGCGGGTTTCCGCGAGGCGGACTTCACCGCGCACATGTATCCGGACGCAGCCGAAGCGCTGCAGCGCTGGTACGCCGACGGCCTGGTGCTGTACGTGTACTCGTCCGGCTCGGTGCCGGCGCAGAAGCTGTTCTTCGGCCACAGCGACGCGGGCGACCTGACACCGCTGGTTTCCGGCTGGTTCGATACCGAAACCGGCGGCAAGCGCGAAGCCAGGAGCTACACGACGATTGCGCAGAAGATCGGCCTGGCACCCGACGAGATCTTGTTCCTGTCCGACGTGGTGGCCGAGCTGGATGCCGCCCGGTCGGCAGGACTGCAGACCGTGTTGCTGGATCGGCTTGAGGACTACCCGCAACCGCGCGGAGCAGCCGATGCCAACGGGCATCCGAGGGTGACCTCGTTCGGCGATATCACCCCGGCAGCCTGATCACCCCCAAGCAAGAGTGATTCGCATTTCGCCAGGCGGATGCGAGGCTGGCTAGACTTGCCGCACGACGTCAGCCCGCTCAAGCCAGCGACGACGTGCACCGGTCACCGCAAGCCAGCCTTCGCCAGCCAGCAGACCGACAAGAACGCCCCGCAAGGGGCTTTTCGTGTTTCTGGGGTGTGGCGTGCGACTCAGCTCTTGGCGAGCGCTCGCCCAGGATTCAACGCGCTCGTGCCGCGTACCAGCGGGCGATCGTGGCGCGCTCTTCGGCGGTCATCTGCGTGCTGTTGCCCATCGGCATGCCCTGCAGCTCGACGACCTGCCTGTAAATGGGAGATGCGCTGCGCTCGACATCGTCCATGGTGTTGAGGCTGAGGCCATACCTGGCCCAGGTCATGCGCGTGGCGTGGTCCGAATGGCAGACCTGGCAGCGCCGGACCACGATGGGCCACACCGCCTGCGCTTCCGGCGACAGCGGCCTGGCGGCCATCTGCGGCTTGATCGGCGCTGGCGGTGCGCGCGAGGCCACCGAGGTCCACAGCGTGACCACCAGGACGACGATCACGCCCAACGTGGGCAAGGCCCAAAGCCTTCGACCACGGCGCCAGCGCATCGCGCACCAGACCAGCAGCAACGCCAGCGCGCTCCAGGCGGCCAGCAACAGCCATCTGGCCAGGTCAGACGCGTCATGGAAACTGATCATCGTGGACACCGGTGGAATTCGATCGGCGTACCGTGCCGAGCACGAGCCACCTGCCGACCAGTGTAGCCGCGGCCGCAACACCGACCGCGGTTGTTCGACGGCTCAGCTTCCGCGATAGGTCGAATAACTCCAGGGCGAACACAACAACGGCACGTGGTAATGCCCGCTTGCGCCGAGGCCGAACTCGAGCCGCACCTCATCCAGGAAAGGCGGCTCGGCCAGCGCCACGCCGCTGTTGCGGAAATAGGCCGCCACGGCGAAGGTCAGACGGTAACGGCCTGGCTCCAGCGACAGGGTGCGCAGGCCAGGACAACGTCCATCCGCATCGGTGGCGCCCTGCCACAGCAGCGCGCCCTGCCCATCGTGGAGCTGCGTGGCCACGCCGGCGGCCGGGCCGCCGCGGCTGGTGTCCAGCACGTGGGTCGAAAGGGTGGTCATGCGGCGGACTCCTGCGGGGGCCACTGCCCGGTGAACTCGGTTTCATCGAATGCAAGGAAGTCATCGACCACCGCCTGGCGGTCATCGACGAACAGCTGGTTGGCCACGGCCTGGGCCAGGCGTGGCAGCGCGTACTTCAGGCCCGACAGCGCCGCCGCCGACAGCCCGAGGTTGATCAACGCCGAGTAGTTGAACGCGAACAGGCCATGCAGCAGTGCCGCATCGTCGGCCGTGCGTGGCTGTAACTCAAAGCCGGCGCCGAGGTACGGATGCGCATCCAGCAGCGGATTGGCCTGCCCGACTGGCGCGGTATAGCGATCGCGCCAGCGGGCGATGGCCGGCGCGATGTCGGCCAGTTCCGGACGCAGATCGGGATCGGTGACCAGGCCCGTGGCGATCGCCAGGAAATCCAGCACGTGCTCGCCCTGTGGCGTGGTCACGACCGCGCGACCGTCGCGTTCGGCCAGGTCCAGCCACGGTGCGCCCAGGTGCAGGTGGAAGCCTGGCATCGCCGCGGCACGGGCGAAGGTGTCGTTGGTCGGCGGCTGGTTGCGGGCGAAGAAGCTGGCCATCAGCCGGTACTTGTCCGCATCGGGCAGCGACGGAAAACGCGCGATGATGCCGGCCTGCTCCATATGCCGGATCGGATTGACGCGTGGTAGTTCTGGCCGGCGCACGAACACGTGCGCCTGCGCCACGCCACGCTGCAGCGCGTACTGCGCGTTGTCGAACGAGGACGCGCCGCCCCCCAGGATGCCGATGCGCTTGCCGGCCAGCGCGTCGTAATCGAGCGGACCGGAGGTATGCGCGTACAGCGATGGTGGCAGCCGTTCCGACACCATCTTCGGCACGACCCACTGACCTCCGCCCTGGATGCCGGTGGCCAGGATGACCTTGCGCGCCAGCAGCGCCTGCCCGTCTGCAAGGTGCAGGCGATGCAGGCCCAGCGCCGGCAGCGGTTCGACGCGTTGCAGGCGTGTCTGGTTGCGCACGGGAATGCCGAGCACGCGCCGATACCAGCGCAGGTAGCCCATCCATTCCTCGCGCGGGATCTTGTCCAGCGCTTCCCAGCCCTGCGCACCGCGCTGGGCTTCCCACCACGCACGGAACGTCAGGGACGGCAATCCCAGGTCGATCGAGGTCAGGTGCTTGGGCGTGCGCAGCGTGACCATGCGCGCGTAGCTGAGCCACGGGCCTTCGCGTCCTTCGGCGCACTCGTCGATCACCAGCAGGTTGGCCACCCGCTCGCGCATCAGCGCAAACGCCGCACCCAGGCCGCTCTGCCCCCCGCCGACGATCACCACGTCGAACACGTGGCCCTGGTCGTGCGTGCGCGGACGCGCCCAATCGGGCTTGCCGTGGTCCAGGCAGGCCAGGTCGTGAGCCAGGCGTGTTTCCAGATCAACCAGGCTCACGCGTGCGTGCCCTCCAGCGAGACGTGCGCCGAGACCACCTTCCAGCCATCGACAAAGCGCACCCAGCTCTGGCTCTGGCGGCCGCGGCGGCCAGCGCCTTCGCGGAAGAATTCGGCATTGGCGGTGGCGAAATCGGTGCCGTAGGTGGCGATCTGCACGTGTCCTAGCGTGCGCTGCGGCGAGCCGCCGCGGCCGACGCGGAACGCGCGGATCTGATCGATGCCGTACAGCACCTCGCCCACGCCATAGCGCACCGTGGTCGGCGCTGCGTGGAACAGCCCATCCAGCGCGGCGATGTCGTCGGCCATCAGCGCCCGCTCGTAGGCGTCGAACGCGGCCCGCACCTGCGCCACCGTGGCCGGATCGTTGATGGGCAGGCCTTGCCCGGTGCTCATGCCTGCAATTCCGCGTTCCAGGCCGCCAACGCGGCTTCGACGCCGAGGCCGGCGGCACCGCCGAAGCCTTCGCTGCGCAGCACGGTCTCCAGCGCACCCAGGGTGATCAGCACCTTGTGCTTGGCCGCGTTGTAGCCCATCGCACCGATGCGCCAGACCTTGCCCTGCAGCGGGCCGAAAGCGGTGCCGATCTCGATCTCGAAATCCTCGCGCATGCGCCTGCGCACCGCCTCGCCATCGACCGACGCGGGAATCACGATGCCGGTGACATTGGTCATGCGATGGCGGTCGTCGCCGAACACCTCCAGGCCCAGCGCACGGGCGCCGGCGGTCACGGCGCGACCCGCGGCACGATGGCGCGCATAGCGCTGCTCCAGGCCTTCCTGCAGCACAATGCGCGCGCATTCACGGGCGCCGTAGAGCATCGTGGTGGCCTCGGTGTGGTGGTTGAGGCGCTTGTCCGACCAGTAGTCCATGACCATGGCCAGATCGAAGTAATTGGAGCCGATGCGCGGACCGTCGCCATCGTCGATGTCATCGCGGACGATGCCG
The DNA here is from genome assembly GCA_044235875.1 of Pseudoxanthomonas sp. GTDB lineage: Bacteria > Pseudomonadota > Gammaproteobacteria > Xanthomonadales > Xanthomonadaceae > Pseudoxanthomonas_A. Next base: position 927 of record JBIIHJ010000093.1, on the reverse strand, counting down.
CGCTCGACATGCCGACGCGCGCAGATCCGTGCGGCCGCCGCTTCGGAAATCGTGATCGGCGCCGAGCCCGAGGGTCCGCCCAGGCACTTCTGCAGGCCGCCGGTGACCACGTCCACGTCCCAGCGGTCGGTCGCGATCTCCATGCCACCGATGGTCGCGGTCGCATCCACGTACGACAGGGCGCCGTACTGCCGGCACAGCGCGCCCAGGCCTTCCAGCGGCTGGGCCATGGTGGTGGAGGTGTCGCCGTGGATGGTCGCCAGCAGCGACGGGCGCACGCGCTTGAGCGCGTCCTCGATCGCGTCCAGCGCTACCACTTCACCCCAGGGCGCTTGGACCGTTTCGATCTTCGCGCCGATGCGGCCCAGGATCTCGGTCAGCAGCAGGCCGAAGCGACCGAAGTTGACCACCAGCACCGTGTCGCCCGGCGCGACCAGCGACACCAGGGCCGCCTCGATGCCCGCGCGCGCCGTGCCATCGACCAAGAAGGTGTGCTGGTTGCGGGTGCCGAAGATCGGTCGATACAGCGCCATGACCTCATTCATGTACGCGGTCATCTCCGGATCGAACTGGCCCAGCAGGTCGGCGGACATGGCGCGCAGCACGCGCGGGTGCGCATTGACCGGGCCTGGGCCCATCAGCAGGCGCTGCGGGGGATCGATCTCGCCAAAGACATCAGTTGCCACGGGTTGCTCCCAATCGTTCGATGAAATCCAGCATGGCCGCCACGGCCATGCCGGCGTCGGCCGCGCTCGCGCGCTCGGCCGGGTTGTGCGAGATGCCGCCGTCGCAGCGGATGAACAACATGGCGGTCGGGCACAGCGCACGCATCACCATCGCATCGTGCCCGGCGCCGGAGACCAGCCGACGTGGCGCGATGTCCTGCGCTGCCACCGCTTGGGCCAGCAGCTCGATGAAGTGCACGTC
>JBIIHJ010000391.1:0-3627 GCA_044235875.1 Pseudoxanthomonas sp. | reverse complement strand
GGCGCTGGCCCAGGCCGACGTGGGCCTGGCGATGAACTCCGGCACCCAGGCTGCAAAAGAGGCCGGCAACATGGTCGACCTGGACAGCGATCCGGCCAAGCTGCTGCAGGTGGTGGAAGTGGGCAAGCAGCAGCTGATCACCCGCGGCGCGCTGACCACTTTCTCGCTGGCCAATGACGTGTCCAAGTACTTCGCGATCCTGCCGGCGCTGTTTGCCGCTGCGATTCCTTCGATGGCCACGCTCAACGTGATGCACCTGTCCAGCCCGCGCAACGCGGTGCTGGCGGCGCTGATCTTCAATGCGCTCGTCATCCCGGCGCTCATCCCGCTGGCCCTGCGCGGGGTGCGCTTCCGTCCTGCCACCGCCACCGTGCTGCTGCGCCGGAACATGCTGGTCTACGGCGTGGGCGGGGTGGTCCTGCCGTTTGTGGCGATCAAGCTGATCGACCTGGGGCTGGCCGCGGTGGTGGGCGCATGAGCCGCGTCGAACTCGCCCAGTTGCTTGCCGCTTCATCACAGAATCCACCCGTTCAAGGTACCGCCATGTCGCCTTATGTCTTGCAGGACCGCGCCGCGTGGCGCCCGGCCATCGTGCTGTCGTTGATCACGCTGGTGGGATTGGGACTGGCCTATTCCCTGGCGGGCACCGGGCTGGGACGCGCCGCGTTTCCGGACCAGGCCACCGGCAGCCTGATCCACCAGGGCGAGACGGTGATCGGTTCGGCGCTGGTCGCCCAGCCCTTCACCGGCGCGGGCTGGTTCCATCCCCGTCCATCGGCTGCCAGCTACGATCCGATGGCTGCGGCCGGCAGTAACCAGGCGCGCAGCAATCCCGATCTGCGCAAGCGCGTCGACGCTGCGATCAGTGAAGTGGCCGCGCGCGAGGGAGTGGCGCGTGCAGATGTGCCGTCGGACCTGGTCACCCAGTCCGGTGGTGGACTGGATCCGGACATCTCGCCGGCTGCGGCACGGATCCAGGTCGCGCGTGTGGCACGGGTGCGCGGATTGCCGGTTGCGCAGGTGGAAGCGTTGGTGCGGGCGCAGACGGTGGCGCCGCAGTTCGGGGTGTTGGGGGAGGCACGGGTGAATGTGTTGAGGTTGAATTTGGCGTTGGAGGCGGAGGCCTCCAAACGGTGATCGCTCGCTTTTGGCGTTGCCGTTAGAGCAAGAGCTTTCGTGCGGCTTCGCCGCCCGACCTACTTTCTTTGCTCGTGCAAAGAAAGCTAGGCAAAGAAACACGCCCCGGGCGGCACGCCTGCGCGTTGCGCAGGTCCGCTACGTGACGAGGGATTTTTGGAAGGGACATCCATGCCCCTTCCAAAAACGCCGCACATCCCTGTGCGGTGCCCTGCGGGTCTTTGCCTCGTCGCTTCGCCGTGCCTCACGGGGATGTCGAGCAAGAGCAGAGCAACAGCGTGTGCTCTTGCCCCCGCCTTTGCTCTGGTCTTCGCTTCTCCTGTCTGAGCCGTAAAGCGAGCCGAGCATTGGAGAAGACGACGGCCGAAGAGTCGCCCTGTCTGAGCGCAACGAGTTTGGGCGACGTGCCGTCTTCTTCGAGAAGCGCAGAGGACCGTCGCGCAGCGGCGGCGAGTGTCCGGCGAGTAGCGGTTTTGGTGCCTTTTGCCGCGACAAAAGACACTCGCGCCCGCAGGGCGTGAAAGCTCTTGCTTCCATGCGATTCAAAGCGCAAACAACAAACCACCAAGCCCAGCAGAAAAAGAACAAAATCACATCCATGACCGACTCCCGCACCCGCCAGGCCGACGCCCTCATCGAAGGCCTGCAGCGCGAACACGGCGGCAAGCTCACCGTGTTCCTCGGTGCCGCCCCTGGCGTGGGCAAGACCTACGCGATGCTGTCGCGTGCGCAGGACCAACTGCGGCGTGGGCGCAACCTGGTGATCGGCATCGTCGAGACCCACGGCCGCAGCGAGACCGCCGCCCTGGCGCAGGGCCTGCCGCAACAGCCGCGCAGGCGCATCGAGCACCAGGGCCGCCAGCTGGACGAACTGGACCTGGATGCGCTGCTGGCGCGCAAGCCGGCGCTGGTGCTGGTGGACGAGCTGGCCCATCGCAACGTGCCCGGCAGCCGCCATGAGCGCCGCTGGCAGGACGTGGTGGAACTGCTCGATGCCGGCATCGATGTATGGACCACGGTCAACGTCCAGCATCTGGAAAGCCTCAACGACATGGTCCTGCGCATCACCGGCGTGCGCGTGTCCGAGACCGTGCCCGATGCGGTGTTCGATCGACTGCACGACATCGTGCTGGTGGACATCCCGCCGCGCGAGCTGGTCGAGCGACTGCAGCAGGGCAAGGTCTACCTGCCAGAACAGGCCGCGCAGGCGCTGCAGGCGTTCTTCTCGCCCTCCAACCTGACCGCGCTGCGCGAACTGGCCATGCAGACCGCGGCCGAGCACGTGGACAACGCCCTGCGCGAAACCCATGCCGCGCGCGGGCAGGCCGGCATCCCGGTGCGCCGCCGCGTGCTGGTGGCCATCGATGGCGGCGGCCAGAGCGACGACCTGGTGCGCGTGGCCCGGCGCCTGGCCGAACGCCGCGGCGCGCCGTGGACGGTAGTCACCGTGCAGCGGCGTGCGTTCGACGCCACCACCCAGCAGGAAATCGACCAGGCCTTCGCCCTGGCGCGACGGCTGGGCGGCGAAACCGAACTGCTGCACGGCCCCAACATCGCCGATGCGCTGCTGGACTACGCCGGCCACAACGGCGTGTCCACGCTGGTGCTGGGACGCACGCGCGAGCGGCCGCTGGCGCGCATGTTCAACCGCACCCTGACCCAGCAGCTCATCCAGCACGGCGCGCACCTGGAGATCAACATCGTCAGCACGCCGCTGGCCCGCGCCCGCGCGCGCCGGGCCTCGCACGGGGTGGGACCGCGACTTGGCCGTTACGACGCGCTGATGGCGCTGGCGGCCACCGCCGCCGCGGTGGCAGTGGCCTGGATGGCCGAACGCTGGATCGGCCTGGACGATCTGTCGATGGTGTTCATCGTGGCGGTGGTACTGGTGGCCACGCGCACGCGCATGACCGCCGCGGTATTGACCGCCGCACTGTGCTTCTTCGCCTACAACTTCTTCTTCATCGAACCGCGTTTCACCTTTGCGATCGGTGCGCGCCAGGGCGTGGTGACGGTGTTCCTGTTCCTGGCGGCCGCGCTGGTGGCCGGACGTCTGGCCTCGCGCCTGCGCATGCAGGTGCTGGCGCTGCGCGCGGCCAACCGCCATGCCACGGCGCTGCAGACGCTGGGGCGCGAGCTGGCCATCGCCGCCGACCTGGGCCAGGTGCTGCGGGCCGGCCGGCTGTCGTTGGAGCGCGCACTGGATGCGCACGCTTGGCTGCGCGTGGGCGAGCAGGTGGAAAGCGGCAACACTGTTGCCTTGGGCGACACGGACCAGGCCGCCGCGGCCTGGACCCAGCGCCACGGCATGGCCAGCGGGCGTGGCACCGACACGCTGGCCGGCGCGCAGTGGTGGTTCGCGCCGATGCAGGGCGGCGAACATGGCACGGTCGGCGTGACCGGCCTGCAGCTGGAACGTGCGGGTCCGCGCCTGGGTGTCGAACAGCGCCGCTTGGCCGAAGCCATGATCGAGGACATCGCCCAGGCCGC
>JBIIHJ010000390.1:0-3634 GCA_044235875.1 Pseudoxanthomonas sp. | reverse complement strand
AGGAGGGCAGCGTCGCGACGAGGGTCTTGCCTTCACCGGTGCGCATCTCGGCGATCTTGCCCAGGTGCAGGACCATGCCGCCGACCAGCTGCACGTCGTAATGACGCAGGCCGAGTACGCGGGTGGAAGCCTCGCGGCAGACGGCGAAGGCCTCGGGCAGCACCTTGTCCAGGGCTTCGCCCTCGGCGATGCGCTTCTGGAACTCGGGGGTCTTGGCCTTCAGCTCGTCGTCGCTGAGCTTCTGGATGTCAGGTTCCAGCGCATTGATGCGCGCCACCAGGCGGTCGAGCTGTTTGAGCAGACGTTCGTTGCGGCTGCCGAAGACGCGGGTGAGCAAACTGTTGATCATGAAGAAGGAACCGGAATGGAAAGGAGCGTCGGCGCTGCCCAAACCTCATCTCATCCCCAAGGCCGGGTGCCGAAAAGCGAAACAGAGCGCATGGCGCCCCGTTCCGGCAACACGACATTGTAGCTTGGGGCGCCGCCGGACGAATCAAGGCGTCCGATCAAGTGCCCCAGACCTCATCCGCGGCCGCGGACACCCACTGGCGTATTGGCGTTCTCGCCCAGGAACTTGCGCGGATTGACCACCCGCCCGTCTTCCCAGACCTCGAAGTGCACGTGCGCACCGGTCGAACGCCCGGTCGAACCGGCCTTGGCCACGGTCTGGCCTGCGCGGACCAGGTCGCCCGGCTTCACCACCAGGCGCGAGTTGTGTGCGTAGCGGGTAACGTAGCCATTACCGTGGTCCACCTCCACCACGTTGCCGTAGCCACTGCGCACCCCGGCAAAGCTGACCACGCCATCGGCGACCGACAACACGGGATCGCCGACGCTGGCCTTGAAGTCGATGCCCTTGTGGCGCTCGCCACCGCCGCCGAACGGATCGGCACGGCCGCCGAAGCCCGAAGTGATGTAGGTATTGGCTAGCGGCATGCGCGAGGGCGTGGCGTTGCGGTCCAACTGGCGGTTGAACAGCAGCGATTCGAGCACCGACAGCTGCTGGCCGGAGGCATCGAACTTGGCCTGCAGCTCGTCCAGGCCCTGGGCCAACTCACGCGGCGGCATGTCGCTGGTGGCGCCTTCCGGTCCACCCACGCCGACTGGTTCATCGAAGTTGAATTCGCCGTCTTCCAGCTTGCCCATCTGGGTCAGGCGCTCGCCCAGCGCGTTGAGCCGATTGGCCTGCGCCTGCAGCTCGCCCAGGCGGGCGGACATGGCGTTGACTTCCTGCTGCGCGCCGCGCTTGACCTGTTCCATCTCCACCTGCTGCCGATCGGCCTTGGCCTGCAGGTAGGACACCTGGGCCATGCCGAACGCGCTGCGGCCGACCAGGCCGAACAGCAGCCCGCTCGCCACCAGGATGCCGGCGCTGAGCAGCGGCCGGGTGTGGCTGAAGCGGCGCACCTGCACGGTGCGCAGGCTCAGGTGATGGCGCGCCCAGGAGCGCGTATTGTGAACAATGTTGTTGAAGCTCATGGATCTGCGATGTCCCATCCGAAGTCCCAGCCGCGTCGTCCGGCGAGTCCGCTCCCGGCCCTGGAGGCCGCGATGGCGTCGTCAGCCGCCGACCCTTTGCGTCATGCCATGAAGCTCGACGCGCTGGAACAGCAACTTCGCCCTTGCCTGCCGTTTCCTCTTTCGGAGCACTGCCGGCTTGCCAACATCACGGGCGATCGTCTTGTTTTCGTGGTCGACTCGCCGGTCTGGAATGCCAGGTTGCGCCTGGCCTCTACCCAACTCATCGAAGTGGCCCGATCCCTCGGATTGGGGGTCAACTCCGTGACCGCCCGAACTTCCCTGCAACCGCTGTTCCCGGCCACGTCGGCACATAGCCCGACCTGGCAGCAATCTCCCGTCGCGCGCGAAGCGCTGAAGGAGGCGCTGGCCATGCTGGAGGAATCCCCCTCCGCCACCACGACCGCCGTGAAACACGGCTCCCGACCAGATCCTAAACGTTAAGGCCAGGTGGAAGACCGGCAGGCATCGTACCGGCCTGGTCTGCACCAGTCGTTAGATGGAAGTTAGAAAATAGTTAACCACAGCCTGTTCAGGCAACGCGGTTCACGGTTCGGCCACTGTGGTCAGGGAATCCCGACCAGCGACTCAGTGGGCCAGCGCAGGCGCGCCGTACAGCACCGGTGCCGATTCCTTGGCGTCCGCGCCGAAGGACACTTCTTCCCAGGCATCGGTCTGCGCCATCAGCGCCCGCACCAGGGTGTTGTTGAGCGCATGCCCGGACTTGTAGCCCTCGTAGGCGCCCAGAATCGCGTGCCCGGCCAGATACAGATCGCCGATGGCGTCCAGGATCTTGTGGCGCACGAACTCGTCGGCGTAACGCAGGCCGTCGTCGTTGAGCACGCGGAATTCGTCCAGCACGATCGCGTTGTCCATCGAGCCACCGAGGCCGAGGTTGCGCTCGCGCATGTATTCAAGGTCCCGCATGAAACCGAAGGTGCGCGCACGCGCCACTTCCTTGACGTAGCCACCGGTGGAGAAATCCACCTCGGCACGCGACTGCGAGGCCGGGATCATCGGATGGTCGAACTTGACCGTGAAGCCCAGCTTGAAGCCCTCGTAGGGCACGAAACTGGCGACCTTGTCGCCATCGCGCACTTCCACTGGCTTGATGATACGAATGAAACGCTTGGGTACGTTCTGCTCGGCAATGCCCGCCGACTGCAGCAGGAACACGAACGGACTGGCCGAACCATCCATGATCGGCAGCTCGGCCGAGGACAGTTCAACGTAGACGTTGTCCACGCCCAGGCCCGCCAGCGCGGACATCAGATGCTCGACCGTCTGCACCTTGGCCACACCGCAGGTCAGGCCGGTGCACAGGGTGGTCTCGGTGACGAGCGCCGCGTCCGCGGGAATCTCAACGACCGGCTCAAGATCGACGCGACGGAACACCACGCCGGTATTCGGCGCGGCAGGGCGCAGGGTCATGAAGACCTTTTCGCCGCTGTGCAGGCCGACGCCGGTGGCGCGGATCACGTTTTTGAGGGTGCGCTGGGGAATCATGGGTCGCAGCTAGGAAATCAGAACGTCAAGACCGCGTGAGAATACCACGCAGGCAAATGAATCTGTACGGAAGAGGACAGTAATCCCCTGCCCGTCGAGATAGGGCCCGTCTCCTGCCTTTGCAAGGAAAAACCCGCCGGACCGGACATGCCGGCCCGGCGGAAAATGTAAGGACATGACACGGTATCGCGTTACAGCAACCGACCTGCCGGCCGTCCGCCGCCACGAACGGGCGGGGGCATAGACCGTCGGGGCGGGTGAATCAGTCCGCCTGGCGATGCAGGGTGAGCGGCACGCTTGCGAGACATGGCCTCACATGCCGTCGAACGCCCGGCCACGGATGGCCGGGCAGGCCGATCCGAAGCCGCAGCTGCTTCGCCATGGAGGGCATTAGTCCGCCTGGCGACGCAGGAAAGCCGGGATATCCAGGTAGTTGTCCGGCAGCTCGGCGGTCTGGTTGCCGTGGCTGGCCGGGGCGCTGGCGGCTTCGCCGGCGTTGCGACGCAGACCCAGGCCCTGGGTTGCACCGATCACCGGATCGGCCTTGGAAGTGGTGGTATTGGGCAGCGACACCGCGTCGATCGGCATGCCGGTGGTGGCATCGCGGACC
>JBIIHJ010000003.1:0-39628 GCA_044235875.1 Pseudoxanthomonas sp. | reverse complement strand
TCTGGATTTGTTGCTTCCGCCCTTGATCCTCAACGCCCTAGAAGCGAGCCGATCACCGCAGGCCGATCAGGTCGAAGAGGCGCCCTGTCCGAGCGCGGCGAAGTTGGGCGCCGAGCCCGATCAGAGAAGGAATCACAGGGCCCCGGCGGGCAGCACCGTCGAGTGTCCTCACTCCACGCTTGGGGACAGACGCTGTGGCACTGGCTACTTTCTCCAAGCGCAAAGCCAGCCCGGGTCGGGAAGGGGCAGCAAAGCGCTTGATTGGCCGTTGAAACGCTCAGTGCGCAACGTCACCCGACGACATCAACACCGCCATCGCAATCTCCTCCGCCTGCCTGCGCAACTCCGGAATCGCCAGGCTCTCCCATAGCGATCCAATCCGCAGGCTCCCCAGCGCGAAGATCGCAGGCTGCGACCTGCCTTCGGCGTCGAGCACGCGGCCGCGCGTACAGGTGGCAAGGCCGATGCCGTGCGGCCCGGGTTGGGCCAGGCCGCGGCCGGCCAGTTCGGTCAGCAAGGGATTGCGCATCGCCTGCACGCGTAATTCGACGCCGGTGGCGTTGACCACGCAGGCCGCTTCAAGCGACAGTGGTGCGCCGTGCAGGCCGTGGGCACGCAGTTGCACGCAGCGTTCGCTGGCCACCGCGGTATCCAGGCGCGCGCGGTGGCGCTTGAGCTGGCCGGCGTCGAGTGCCTGGCGCAGGCGTGCATGCACGCTGGGCGCGATGCGGTGGCGGTGCACGTCCCAGAGCCGTACCACGTGACGCAGGAAGCGGCGCTGATCCGCGCAGGACAGGCTGGTCCACAGCGCCTGGACGTGGGGGCGCAGCGCATCGACCACGCTCTGCCAGGCGATGCCAACAGCCGAAGCCTTGGCGACTTCGGCACGCAGCGCGCGCATGCGGCCCCGCAGTGACAGGGCGGCAAAGGCATCGACGTCCAACGCATACGCTGGCTGTCCATCGACATGCGGCAGCGGCATCAGGCCGTGTCGGGAAAGCACATGCAACGTGCCGCGATGGCCCGCAGTGAGCAGCGCCATCACCGTGTCAACCATGCTCAGGCCCGCGCCGATGATGCACACCTCGGCATCGGTCGCAATGCTGTCCACCGCCACGGTGTCCCAGGCTTCGATGCGACGGCCGGCCGGCAACGCCGAGGCGCCGCGCGCGGGCAGCGGACGCGGCGCGTTGCCGGTGGCCAGCACCAGATGCGTCGCCGACAACGCGCCACCATCCTCCAGCAGAAGCAGTCGCTGAGCGTCGCGCGTCTCGATGCCGATCGCGCGGGTCTGCAGATGACTCAGACTGGCGACGCTGCCGTCGCGCGCGTCCTGCAGCCGCTGGGCCAGATAGTCGGCGAACGCACGACGCGGGACGAAGCGTGCCGCGAGATCTGCGCGCGCGGTGTCCGGCTCACCTTGCTGCAGCCAGTCAACGAAATCCCCGGGCGCCGCGTCAAAAGCGCTCATCCCGCCGGCGCGCACGTTGAGCAGATGTTCGGCATGGCGTGTGGCATGGGCACCGCCGCGGCCCAGGTGGGCGCGCGGCTCCAGTACCACGATGCGCAGCGGCCTGCGCGCCGCGCGCAACAGGTGAATGGCCAGCAGCGTGCCGGCGGCGCCGCCGCCGATGATCGCCAGGTCGTAATGGGGCGTTGAAGCAAACATCGGAGAATTCCTACGCGGCTTCCGGCTGGTCGGTCGCCAGCGCACGGCGTGGACAGCCGTCGGCAAACGATTCGACCAGGAAGTCGATGAAGCTGCGCACTTTCGGCGCGAGATGGCTGCGGCTGGCGTAGACCGCGAAGATGCTCAGCGTCGGGAACCGGTACTGCGGCAACAGGTGCACCAGCTGGCCCCGGGCGACGGCCTGGCCGACGATGAAGTCCGGTTGCAGGGTGATGCCCATGCCGGCGATCGCCGCCTCGCGCAGCAGGTCGCCGTTGTTGGCGCGCAGGTGTTCACGGATCCGGACCGACTCCTCACCGTTGGGCCCGCTCAGGCGCCACTCTTCGCCGCCGGCGTGATAGCGGTAGCCCAGCACGTCGTGCTGGGCGAGGTCGGCCGCGGTTTGCGGGGTGCCGGCGCGGGCCAGATAGGCAGGCGCGGCGCACAGCATCATGTCGGACTCGGCCAGCGGCCGGGCGATCAGCGAGCCGGCCGGCTGCCGGGTGATGCGGATGGCCACGTCGTAGCCTTCCTCCACCAGGTCCACCAGGCGGTCGGACAGGTCCAGGTCGATGGTGACCTGCGGATGCAGTTGGCTGAAACGGGACACCAGATCTCCCAGGCGGGCAATGCCGAAACTCACCGGGGCATTGACCCGCAGCGTGCCCGCCGGTTCCAGCGACTGGGCGGTGACGGCCGCTTCGGTGGCCGAAAATTCGGCCAGCAGCTTCAGGCAGCGCTCGTGATAGGCCGCGCCGGCGCTGGTCAGGCTGACATGACGGGTGGTGCGGTTGAGCAGGCGCGTCCCCAGGCGCTGTTCCAGCCAGGCCACGTGGCGGGTGACGCTGGGCGTGGACATGTCCAGCGCATCGGCAGCGGCGGAAAACCCGCTGCGCTCGACCACCGCGGCGAACACCCGCATGGCTTCGATCGTGTCCATTGTTCCTTGCCCCGCAACAAATTCTGGCTTCCTGCGGAGTTTATCCGGTATGCGTGACGCAATAGCCTGACGCCTGCGTTCTTGCCCGGAACAGGTTTGCCATGAACATCGCCACCCGTCTGCCCTCGCTGTACATCTCCCACGGTTCGCCGATGACTGCGCTGGATCCCAAGCTGGTCGGCGTGCGCCTGGCGGAGCTGGCGCGCGACCTGCCGCGGCCCAAGGCAATCGTGGTGGCCTCGGCGCACTGGCTGGCGCGCGCGCCCCTGGTCGGCGGGGCCACGCACCCGGAAACGATCCACGACTTCGGCGGGTTTCCGCAGGCGCTGTTCGACATCCAGTACCCGGCGCCGGGCGCACCGGAGGTGGCCCTGCGCGCGGCCGAGCTGCTGCATGCCGCCGGACTGGACCCGCACATCGATCCGCAGCGCGGGCTGGACCACGGCGTGTGGGTGCCGCTGCGGTTGCTGTATCCGGAGGCCGACATCCCCGTGGTGCCCGTCTCGATCCAGCCTATGGCCGGTCCGGCCCACCAGCTGGCGGTGGGTCGGGCGCTGGCGCCGTTGCGTGACGAGGGCGTGCTGGTGATCGGCTCCGGCAGCATCACCCACAACCTGCATGACGTGCGCAGCTACAGCGACGGCAAGCAGGCGCCGTACGTACGGCCCTACATCGACTGGGTCGAGCGCAAGCTGGCCGAAGGCGATGTGGCCGCGATGCTGGACTACCGTCGCCAGGCACCCGGTGCCGAACGCGCCCATCCCACCGACGAGCACTGGCAGCCGATCTACGTGGCCATGGGTGCGGCCGGCGCGCAGTTCCGTGCCACGCGCATCGATGCCGGCATCGACATGGGCTTTCTGGCGATGGACATCTATCGCTTCGACGGCGCCGTGCCGGTCCAGGCCGCGGCCTGAGCCCGCTGCACTTCATCGAGCGTGCCGGCACCGGCGCGCTGCGTGGCCTGCTGGCGCTGCTGCATGGGCGCCAGCGAGGCCGGCCTGTGGCCAAGGATGGGGCAGGCTCCGCGGGTCTTGGCTTCTTCGCCCCTTCGCCGTGCTTCAAGCAGATGTAGGAGCAGACGCGAAAAGCGAGCGCAAGGCAGCGGAGCAAGCTCCGCTCTACAAAAGACACGCATCGCGCGCGCTTGTAGCGCGGAGCTTGCTCCGCTGCTTCTTGCTCTGACGTTGGCTGTTGCTCCGCTCTTGATCTTCAGCGCCCTCAAAGCGAGCCGAGTACCGCAGCCGGAAACTGCCGCAAAAGCGAGGGTGTCCGAGCGAAGCGAGTTCCGCGCCACCCCTGGCAGGGAATGGCCGCCGTCTCCGGCAAGCAGCGCAGGTCACCGCCGCAACGCGGCGGTGAATGTTTCAATCCCCGTCCTGCAGACGGGCGCTGCGGTTCTGGCGACTTTGCCAGGCACAAGAGCAGCTCATGTGGCGAAGCCGCGCGCAAGCCTTTGCCTTGGGTCATTGGCCAAGCCAACCAAGGCTGCCCATCGAGGCAACCGGCGATCGCAGATCAAATGAACGAATCCGCCAATCGCGCAATCCCTTCACGACTGCGCTTCCACGCCGGTCGTCGATTCCATTCCGCCCACGTCAGCGCATCACTCTCGGCCAGATACTCCGCCTCGATCTGCCGCATGCGCGCGACCACGCCGGCGTCGTAGCAGATCATGCCGACCTCGGCGTTGAGCGCGAACGAGCGGATGTCCAGGTTCATCGACCCCACCAAGGCCATCGAGTCGTCCACGCTCAGGTGCTTGGCGTGCAGGAAGTGCGGCCGATAGTGCGCGATCTTGACCCCGGACAGGAGCAGGTCGCTGTAGTAGGACTCCTGCGCCCACGCGGTGAGCTGCTGGTTGTTGCTTCGGGAGAGGATCAGCTGCACGTCCACGCCCGACAGCGCGGCGATGCGCAGCGCGCTCAGGGTGCCGTCGTCCGGGACGAAGTACGGCGTGGTCAGCACCAGTTTCTTTTGCGCCAGGTGGATCAGCGCGCAAACCACGTCGCGCGCATTGGAGAACGGATACGCCGGCCCGCTCGGCAGCAGCTGCGCGGCCACGTTGGCATCGCTCACGGGCGTGGTGGCGATCACATCCAGCCGCTCGCCGGTTTCCAGGTACCAATCGCTGGCGAAGACCGCCTCCAGGTGCGAGACCGCCGGGCCTTCCACGCGCGCGACCAGTTCGCGGTTGGGGTAACCGCGCACGAACGCGCCAGGATCGGCCAGGTTCTGCGAGCCCACGTAGCCGGCGCGGTTGTCGATGACCGCGATCTTGCGATGGTTGCGCAGGTCGATGCGGCCGCTACGACGCCAGCGCAGGCCGCCGGGCAACAGCTCCTGCACGCGCACGCCACCGGCGCGCAGGCGCCGGGCATATGCGCGCATGCCGGGCTTGGCGCCGACCGCATCCAGCATCAGCCGGCATTCCACGCCGCGTGCGGACGCTTGCAGCAATGCTTCGCAGACCAGGTCGCCGACCCGGTCGTGGAGCATCAGGTAATACAGCAGGTGCACCCGATCGCGCGCGGCGGCGATGTCTTCCAGCAGCGCGCGCAACGAAGTGTCGTAATCGTCCAGCAGGGCGACCGCGTTGCCGTGGGTGGGCATGAAATCGCCAAGGCGTTCGACCAGCGGCACCATTTCGGTGACGGCGCCTTCCCCGACGGGCTGCCAGCGCAACTCGCCCAGCGGTTTCTGTTCTTCGCGGATCAGCTGCGAGGCTTCGGCCTGGCGGCGCACGCGTTCGCGCGACAACCATGGATGGCCGAACAATAGATACAGCGGCAGGCCAGCCAGCGGCACGAAGAACACCAGCAACAACCAGCTGCGTGCGGCGGCCGGCGTGGTGCGCGAGGGGATCCAGGCCAGCGCGGCCAGGCGAATCACCCAGTCCAGGATGAGCAGCCAGGTGCCGATGGAGGACGGCTCGGTCATCGATGCCTCGGTGATCGGGTCATGCGCCGATTCTGACGCGCTGCCGAGCAGGGCGATAGTGATGCCGCAGTCAGTGACGCATGGCGGGTGGGGCACGCAGGCGCGCCGCCGCTACCGGACGATGTTGCATGCCGGAGCGCCATCCGGCCGGTGCCTGTCGCGCGGTCCACTGGTAGCCAATGGCAGGCCGATAGGTAACGGAGTACGAGGGTGCGCGCTTGCAGCATGAGCCGTCGCGTGGCGTCCTCGGACAAGGTCGGCCAGTGAACCGGCAGGCGTTGGATCAGCATGGTCTGGTCCAGGCCCCGAGCGATCCATGCGCAACCGGTTTGCGCCCATCCACGCTAAGCGGCACCCCACTGGGGCAGACGGACGGACCTGGTGCAGCAGTGTCCTCAGGGCGTCGTCGTCCGCCGTGGCGTCCCATGCAGCCACCAGCACCGCCTTCCAGTGGGCACGCCACGCATGGGCACCGCCGACGGGGCCAGCACTTTCCAGTGCATGGGCCGGCCGATCCTCGCGTGCGCCCGCAATCGCCCGAAGACGTCCAATGGCCGAGCGCATGGCCAGCCGCAGGCGGCGGCCCATGAAAAAACCCGCCTTGCGGCGGGCTTTTCATTACAAGGCGCTGGATCCCCGCGGAAGCGGGGACGAAGGAGGCATGCCTCCTCCGGGTGTGGCAAAGGCGGGTACTAGCACCCGCGCCCTTGCATCACTTGATCTTGCCTTCCTTGTAAGGCACGTGCTTGCGCACGACCGGGTCGTACTTGCTCATTTCCATCTTGCCCGGAGTGTTCTTTTTGTTTTTGTCGGTCGTGTAGAAATGACCGGTACCGGCTGTCGAAATCAGACGGATCTTGTCGCGCTTGCCTGCCATGACTTATCTCCTCAGATCTTTTCGCCGCGCGCACGCAGCTCAGCCAGAACGGAGTCGATGCCGTTCTTGTCGATGGTGCGCAGGGAGTGCGCGGAAACCTTCAGCTTGATCCAGCGGTTTTCGCTGGCGACCCAGAAGCGACGCTCATGCAGATTGGGCAGGAAACGACGACGGGTCTTGTTGTTGGCGTGGGAGACGTTGTTACCCGTCATCACGCGCTTGCCGGACACTTGGCATACACGGGACATCTGTGCACCTCGATATGATTTTTGATCGCCCATAGCCTGGGAGATGGCGGCCCCGGCCTGTTCCGCGAAACGGAGCGAGCCATGCGATACGGGAGTTGGAACCGCTGCCTGGCGGGCTGGAATCGCGCTTCCAGTCCTGATCCGGCACGAGCCGGACGCAGCTAGCCGCGCATTATGCGTAGCTTTCCCTGTCGGCGCAAGCACTTAGCCGCGATCGGCCGGGGCGCGGGCAGGGCATGTCCGGTCCGGCCCGCTTGCGCCGATCCTGTGCGGTCAGCGCCGCGAGGCAGGGTCGGCCGAGGTCCTGGGGCCGCGTCTTGCTCCGGTCCGCCGCCCCAAGGCCCGGGCCACCATGCGATGGAACAGCACGGACTCCCGCCCGATCCGGCCGCCCGGCAGGCCAGCAACGCTTTGCCGAGCTGTGCGACATCCTGCAACGCATCGCCCGCTGTCGCGCTTGGACGAGGCGCTCGCGCTGCACCAGCGCGCGGTCGACGGCCAGACCCATCCGTTTGAAGGCCGCCAGGGATCGGTCGCGCCTACGCTCTGGCCCAGGCACATGCGCGTCTGGGCGCATGCGATGACGTCCGGCGCGTGCTGGCAGCGCTGCACGCACATGGCCAGGCGCTGCCGCGCAAGCTGCCTAATCCACGCAAGGGTACGCGCTGCCAGAGGCCTGAATAGCGCACTTTCATCGTGGCCCACGCGTCCACGGGCGCGGCGTGCATCGCTGGATCAGCCGCGTGCGGTCTGTGCTGCCCCCGCCGCACAGTTCCCCGGGTCGTGTTCGCAGCGTGCGGCGGGCAGATCGCGATGGACATCGGGCGTCGACGACGGGTTCTGCAATGGCGAGGCGTCCGGCGTGGCCGGCACCCTGGATGCGTCGTTGGCGGTGATCCGCAGGCCAGCCGGGACATCCGAAGACGCGCCCTGATCGGCACCGGTGTCACTGATCACCGTGCCGATCGCCAGACCCAGCGAGAAGAACAGCGTGGACCAAAGCACGCGCATCACACCCACCCAGCATCCCAGGGACCCCAGCCTCCCTCCGCGGACGTGCTGGATGCGTGATGGCAGGAATGAACAGGCCCAGCGGCGCGATCCCCTGTCCGCCAGACCTCACAGCACGCACCACCGCAGTGTCATCGCGCGCGGCTACAGATGAAAAACGGATGGGGATTGGTGCGCCTGGAGGGATTCAAATAAGGAGATTAAATCAATGATTTAAATATAAAGTTAATTCCATTAAGATGAATTGTGCCCCCAGAAATGCCCCCAGTTCACTTGATGCTGAGGGTGCGGCTCCAAGCAAGCTCTGGCATCGACTTCTGCATCCGAAAAGCAGCATAAGAAGTGCGTGCGCATACCGGTCTACAACGATGAGACACAGCACGCCTAGCATCAACAAGGGGCCGAAATTCAGTGGTGCAGATATAAGCATTGTGGTGCAAAATGGCACTACTCAAAATTTGTGGTTCCAAGCCCATGGCCCGACCATCAATTGCTCCGGATCGTAAGACCGTCAGGACGTCCGTCATGCTGCCTCAGGAGGTGCACCTCCAGATCCAGGCGCTGGCCGACACCAACCAAGTCTCCTCTGCCTGGGTCATCCGGATGGCGGTGCAACGCTTTTTGGACGAATTTCAGGGGCAGCTTGAGCTGCCCCTTCGCATCTCGCGACAAGGATCTGATTCATGAGTAACGATGTCATCCTCCGCAAGCTGGAGCGCTTGCGTTCCGGCGCAAAGCCGCGCGTGCTTGACCTGTTCGCCGGCTGTGGCGGCATTTCCCTGGGCTTTGAGGCCGCGGGCTTTGAGATGCGGGCCTCGGTTGAGTTTGACCCTGACGCTGCGCGTTCTCACGGTCTGAACTTCCATTCCGGCGCCCCTGCTCACAGTCAGGCAATCGACATCACCGAGACCACGCCGGAGGACCTGTGCGATCGCATGGGCCTGGGCGGTACCTCGGACGCTTTCGATGTCGTAGTCGGCGGCCCGCCCTGCCAGGCATTTGCGCGCGTTGGCCGCTCCAAGCTTCGTGAGATCGAGGAGCATCCGGAGGCCTTTATTCACGACCCCCGTGCGCAGCTATACAAGAAATATCTGGAGTTCGTCGACACGTTCCAGCCACTTGCGGTGCTGATGGAGAATGTTCCCGATATCCTCAACCATGGCGGCCAGAACATAGCAGAGGAAACCTGCGAGGTGCTCGCAGCCAAGGGCTACGTTTGCGGCTACACCCTGCTGAACGCAGCTTTCTATGGTGTGCCTCAGATGCGCGAGCGTATGTTCCTCATCGCCTACAGGAAAGAGCTTGGCGTCAGCGTGTCCTTTCCCATGCCGACCAACTGGTTGGTGCTTCCGCCGGGCTACGAGGGTTCGCGTTCGGTCGCGCTCAAAACGCTGCGCAACTTGGCAGGCCAAGCGCACTCATACGTCACCCCGCCTGCAGCCACGATGGATCTGCCGCCGGCAGTGACCGCCGAAGATGCGCTGGCAGATCTCCCGCGGATCGATGCAAGGCAGCTGGTCGCTACCGGGAAGCTCTCTCGCGGGGCGCGCCGCTTCGATACGGCCGCAGGCTACGGTCGCAAGAAGCCCTCGTCCTACGCCTCGCTCATGCGCTCGTGGCCAGGGCATGAGGGTGCCAGCGAAGGCCCAAACGACCATGTGATCCGCTACCTGCCTCGTGATTACGAGCTGTTTGCGCGGATGAATGAGGGCGATCAGTACCCTCAGGCGTATGCCCACGCCGTGGAGATGTTTCACGAAAAGCTGACTGCTGCGCGTAGCAGCGGGCAGAAGATTCCTGAGGGTTCTTCTAAATACAAAGCCCTATGGGACTCGATCGTTCCGCCTTACGACGCCAGCAAATTCCCGAACAAGTGGCGCAAGATCTGGCGCAAACAGCCTGCACGCACGCTGATGGCCCATCTGGGCAAAGACAGCTACAGCCACATTCACTACGACAGCAGCCAGGCAAGAACGATCTCGGTCCGCGAGGCCGCCCGCCTGCAGTCCTTCCCTGACGGTTTCCGCTTTAGCGGGACCATGAATCCGGCGTTCAAGCAGATCGGCAATGCGGTTCCTCCGCTGATGGCCAGAGCGCTGGCTTCTCACATGCTCAAAACCATCAGGCAGAACGCCACGGAAAAGGAAACAACGGATGAGTCTCATCGAACGGCAGAAGCAGTTTCTTGAAGCAGCGCAACAGCATTTCGGAACTTCAAAGGCTGTAAGGCCGCGCGAGCTGTTCGGTGTATCTAACAGCGCAAAGATCATTGAAGGTGGCATCCAGCTTGGCGTCGTGAACCTGGAGAACGTCAAGGAAGACGTTGAGGCTCTGATCCTGGGCTGCGTGCTCAGGTTTCCGCCGGAGGATGAGGTCTACTTCGCTGTCCTGATCCGCAAGGACAAAGCCAGTTTTCTGACGCGGCTCGCCGAGATGAAGCGACTTGGCGCTGCCGGTGGTCAAAGCGAGGAAGCAGCAGCCGATTTCTCTCTTGAGGCAGCTTCCGGAAGCGACGATGCCGAGCCTGCGGAGGCTGGCATCAAATACAGCTCCAAGAACAACCTAGTACCCATTTATCTTGCCGCCGATGGCCGGCTGTGGCTGCGCAACGCCAAATTCTGGAGCAGCCTGAACATCGACATGTCTCCCTTCGGACCGTCCACCGAACCCGATGAGATTGTTGTCGCGCTTCACCCGCCTACCGCCTCCGCAAGGCGCAGTCTTCTGGCGCGGGAGTTCATCGGCTGGCTTGGACGCCTGGTCGGCAGCGAGAAGATTCACGAGTTGTCGGTCTGGTCTGACGTTGCCTCGCTCAGCCCTCAGATGCAGCGCATGCCGTCAGCCATTCCGGTGGCACAACTTGAGGCCGACGTCGCGGCGCTGGGGGGCCATTACCCCGGCGGTGAGGTCAGGCGCTTCCATGCGGCGCTGAACTTCCTTGAGCACAAGCATTTCGTCATCCTGTCCGGGCTTTCCGGAACCGGCAAAACCCAGCTTGCCCTGAAATATGCCCGCGCCGTTCATGGCCTGACCTCTGACAAAGATGCAGACCCGCTGCTGTTTGTGTGTCCGGTGCGTCCGGAGTGGACCGACCCTGCAGGCCTGACCGGATATCACGATGTCCTGACCAACCGGTACGTGGTTCCCACCTTCCTTGAATCGGTCCTGGTGGCCACCGCACATCGCCAGTCACCGGTGTTCGTCGTTCTCGATGAGATGAATCTTGCGCGTGTGGAGTACTACTTCTCCGACGTGCTCTCTGCGATCGAGACTGGCGGAGCGCTGCAGCTGCACTCCAACAGCGTGCCTCTCGAAGGAACCACCGGCTCGTCGGTGCGCGCAGAGATCCCCCTGCCCTCGAACCTGTACATCATTGGCACGATCAATATCGATGAGACGACCAACCCGGTCAGCGACAAAGTTCTGGATCGCGCCACGGTGATCGACATGTCAGCGGTGGACGCGGCGGGCTTTCTTAATTCGCTGGCTGCCCGCCGTCCTGAACTGAGCGCAGCTTGCGATGCTTCCAGGGACAAGCTGCTGGAGATCCATGGGCTGATGCAGCAGCACGGCCAGGGCTTTGGCTACCGGGTCCTGGAGGAGTTCATCCGTTACCACGCCTTTGACGCCCTGCACCTGCAGAGCCAGGCAGACCAGATCACCGACGACCTTCTGGTACAGAAGGTCCTGGTAAAACTGCGTGGCTCCGAGCGTCAGCGACCTCTGCTCACCGCACTGGAGAAAGCTGGGCAAGGTCTTCCACGCACCCTCAGCTACATCAGCAGGCTGAAGGACGATCTGGACGAATTCGGCTCTTTCCAGGCCATGCGCTGAAGCATGACTTCGCTCCACATTCAGAGCGAAGGTGGCGGCCAGAGCTGGCAGGTCTGGCCCGCACGCGACAACATCCCGCCTGGATGTATCCGTGAGGCTTCCTCCTACTTTTTTGAGCTGCGCGACAGCGATCAGGCGCCTGAGGCGGATCTGCTGATCGACGATGTCCCGGCAGAGGCACTGCGCTCAAAAAGAGCGGACAGAGCACGCTGGCGATGGACGCCCGGTTTCCATGCCGGCGCAGTGCAGATCGCACTGAAGCTTCCTGGCTCAGGCACTCAACGTTTTGAGATCACCACCGATCCTGACCTGCGCAAGCTTACGCGCGGCGACTTCGACGCCATGGTGCGCGAAGTGCTCGAAGACACCTTCTCGCTTTTTTCCTTAAGTGCATTCCGCAAAGGCATCGCGCGCCAGCCCGGTACCCGTCCCCCGCCACTGGCAAGGCTTGAATTCCTGCACTCACGTGCAGAAGCGATCATCGAGGCGGTCGATCAGATCGGGCGCTTCCCGCGCAATTTCCTCCAATCCGAGCAGGTCACACTGCCATTTCATCGTGCAAGCCGCCTGACCGGCCCTGAGATCATCAGGTCCTTCCGGAATGGAGTAGTGCTGCAGGAGACCCGCACGCCCTCGCGGTTGCCAAACGCGCTGGGCGGTCGCCTGCCCGCGCATGTCACGACCCGACGCCGCAGCAATAGCGCCGACATAGCCGAGCATCGTCAGATCAGGGCCTGTCTTGAGGCCTGGGCTGCATGGCTGAGCAGTATCGCCGACACGTTGGAAGGCCTTGCGCGCAAGGATGACCCGGAGATGGTCAGTACCTCAGAGAGCTGGTCAGTCCGCTCACGACGCGTCGCGCGCAAACTTTCCGCCACAGCCCGCAGCGGCTTTCTGGCAGACGTCGGCAGTTCGCCCGCCACCCTGAAGATGTCGCCTCTGTTCAGAAGCGATCCGGCGTACAGCGGCTTCTACCGGCTCTGGCAGGACATGAACCTCGGTCTGGCAGCGCTGTTCGGGGACTTCCTGCAGATGCCTCTGGCCAGAACCTATGAGCTGTACGAACTCTGGTGCTTTCTGCGCCTGCTTCGTGCAGCAATCGAGGAGTATGGCCAGGAAGGCGCCGATCTCAGCGGTCTGTTCACTACCGACGCTGCCGGCGGGCTGACCTTGTCCTCAGGCTCGGTCACTGTGCCTGTGGGCCCCGACAGGCTCATCAGCTTCCAGAGGCGCTATCGGGAGTACTGGTCTGAGCCAGGCGGTGAAGGCAGCTTCAGCAGAACCATGGTGCCTGACGTGGTCTTTACCGGCACGGGATTCAACGCAGTAAAGAAGCAGGTCATCGTGCTGGATGCCAAATACCGGATCAACGATGGTCTCAACGATGCGCTCAACTCGATCCACACCTATCGGGACGCGCTTGTAACCCAAGCCGACAACGACCAGGTCTCGGGCCTGGTCACTGCCGCCTACCTGCTTACGCCTCATGTCCCTTTGATAGGAGAGGACTTCAGGAAGACCGCGGTTCCCGGCCGGCTTTTTCATCCTCAGTATCGGGAGAAGTTCCGGTTTGGCGCCGTCACACTGCGCCCGGGAATGACCGGCCAGGAACTTCGCAGCGCACTGAGGACGATCGTGGCCGACGCTAACGCGGGCATCTGATGGTAGACGTCCTCACGCCTGATCAGCGCCGGCTCAATATGAGCCAGATCCGCGGGCGTGATACCAAGCCGGAAATGATCATCAGGCGGGGGCTTCATGCGCTTGGCTTCCGCTACCGCTTGCAGGATCGCACGCTACCGGGGCGCCCGGATCTGGTTTTCCCGCGCCATGGCGCAGTGATCTTCGTCAACGGTTGCTTCTGGCACGGACACAACTGCCCCCTCTTCAGGCTGCCTGCAACTCGCAGGGACTTCTGGGGTGCAAAGATTGCGGCCAACCGGATGCGCGACCAACAGGCATTAGACAAGCTCATAGCCCAGGGCTGGCGGGTGGCTACCGTCTGGGAGTGCAGCCTTAAGGGTCCTGAGAAATTGGAACGGGGAGAAGTCCTGGGCCAATGCCGCGCTTTTCTACTTCACGATGAAACGGTGCAGATCAACATACGGGGAAAGGCGGAAGAGAGTGAAAACCCAGCAATCACTTGAAGCAACGGCGTTCGATGTAAGCAAGCTCGATGACGGCCAGCTGCTCAACCTGCGTGCTGTGATCGACACTGAAGCCAGAAGGCGTGGTCTCAGCTTTAACGTAGGTGAAATTGGTGAAAAGCTCGTCATACAGCTGTTCAACAGCCGGCCTGATCTTCCAGTCCTCTTAGCCGCACAGCCTGGTACCAAAAGCATTGACGCGCTCTCCCGTGCCGGCGATCGTTATTCCATCAAGACGCTCCAGAGAGCAAAGAAAACTGGCACGATCTACCCGGACCCTAAGGATCCGGATAAGCAGTTATTCGAGTTCCTCCTTATTGTCCTCGTGAATGAAAATCTCGAGCTGGAGCAGGTGATTGAACTGGACTGGCTTCAGTTCTGCGCGGTCAGAAAGTGGGACATCACGATGAGGGCTTGGTATGTCGCTCGCTCGAAAAGCGCACTCGAGCTCGGCCGCCAGATCTATCCAAAAACGTGAGCTGTTCCTGCTTGAATTCAGGGGTAAACCGTTGGGTGCTCATGCGCTTCCTCCTGTGTTAAATCATAGGCCGGTCGTGCCTACTGCACCGGGGAAACTCCAAACTCTTAAATTAAACGTCCGTGGAAACGGGGTAGAACCACTGCGTTTGGGAAACGGCTAAAGGGGTAGCTGGTCGTTTAGGTGCGCTTGGTAGTTGCCAAGAATGTGTAGGTCTCTAGCGCTCGGAGTCGCAGCCAATAGCTTCGATACTTCTGCCATAGCTTGACTGGCTGTCAACGCACCGCTCCCATCGGCGCACAGGCGGTTGGCGAGGTCGTGCTGCGCTTCGGCCAAAAGACCGGACGGCATGAGATGTCGAGCATGAAGATAGAGCAGGCGAAGTCCGAAGCAGCGCAGTCTCGTATCCGTAAAACGATCGACAATCGGAATGCGCCGCTCCCATGGCTGGGCATGAAACTGCGCCATCAGCTGTTCGTCAGAATTGCTGAAGAAATTTGCGTAAAGCTGCCTCTCATGAAGCGGGGATTCGGGCCAGGCTTTCTGGACAGTCGCATGTGCTTCGATAAGGCGCTGGCACAGCGCGGTGTCTTCCTTGATCGAGGCGCCGAACTCTTCAAGTTGGTCCAGTGTGTCACCGTCGAAAAGCGCTTCATCAACCTCAAAGAAAGGGGTCAGGGTCGGAATCTTATTGGTCCGAACGAGCCGAATGAGATGAGGCGACTCTGTGAGCAAGGCCTGCAGCTCAGCATCGGTAGCTTGTGCAAGCGTGCTTGGGCAATCGACAAGGGAAAGGCAAAGCAGTGCGGTCACCTGGCCTTTTGCTTGTCCGATGCATGTTACGGGCGCATGTCTGGGTTCGTTCTGATAGAACGTGGTCAATAAGAAGGCTTGCTCGCCACGCACGAAGTCATCGACATTGAACTTTTTGGAGAACCGAAGCGCGCCACTCCACGCCTCGGCGGCGCGATCTCTTACTAGCCTGGCCAGTTCGAGCTGTGCGTTCGCATCGGATAACGCGTCATGGGGCGTGTGGTTGATGCCGTTAGCCTGGGAAAGCAACTCCAGAGTGAAGCGCTTCTTTC
This sequence comes from Pseudoxanthomonas sp., assembly GCA_044235875.1. Taxonomy (GTDB): domain Bacteria; phylum Pseudomonadota; class Gammaproteobacteria; order Xanthomonadales; family Xanthomonadaceae; genus Pseudoxanthomonas_A. The sequence goes on along the minus strand of JBIIHJ010000003.1, from coordinate 24,399 downwards.
CCTCGGCTTCGGGGATTACGAGAGCGTCCGGCTCATTGATGCTGGCGGCCATGACCAAGTTCATGATGTCCAAGCGACCACAGTCCCGACCACTTGTCAGGTAGGGCTTGTGGAGAGTCTGGTAGAGCATGTGGCGCAGCATCTCTTCGTCAAAACGCAACGAATTAAAGCCAGCGAAGATGCTTGGACTCCACGACAGGAATTTGTCGTTAATCTGGCAAGCCATGATGTAGTGCGAGGGCTTGGCCGGATCAAGAAGATCGGCAATCCCAAGGCCGTTGACGCAAAGGGCGGGCGGGCTTGGATTGATGTGAGGATCAAGGCGAGAGCTTGCCTGGAAGGTATCGACGATGTTGAGGTTGTGGTCTGTCTTGATCGCCGCGAGCTGGACGATCTGGTCAAATTCGGGCTTGAGACCGGTGGTCTCTGTATCGTAGAAGACGAAACTCACCTAAGAAGTTCTTCAGCCAGCGACTTCAGGCGAATGGAGATGGCGGAGGTGCTGACGCGGAACTTCTTAGCCAGTGCTTCGATCTGCTCTTCGTTCTCCAAGTCAACTTCTCTCAAGTTGACCTCTTGCAAAACAAACTGTTTTGGCATGAGAAGTTCGGATGCAAACGCGTTGGCTTGAACTTCAAGCGCGTCGGTTCCCTTGGTCGAGGTCTCATTGCGCATCAGGCCAGGGAAGCCCTTGTCGACGTGCACGGCTTGACTGATCTCGTCGTGGTGAAGCATGTGATGGCCCAGCTCGTGTGCGGCCGTGAATCGCTGACGATTGGCATGGTGAAGCGCGTTGACTCCTATGATTCCAACGCCTTCATTGATGTAGGCCATTCCCGATAAATCATCTTCGAGCGGCGCGAACCGAAGAACGATGTTTTTCTTCTTGATGATGCGCTCGATTGGGACGGGCGCTCGCGTGACGCCACACTCCTGCAGCACCTCGATTGCGCGCCTGCGTGCATCTTCGGAAGTGATCACGGGGTGGCCTTATCAGAGCTTCTGAGGATGCCGGCTTTGACCAGCAGATCAGTGATCTGTGCTTGCGACTTTTCGCTCACGGTAGAGCCCGAGAAAGCGATGCGGAAACCGTCATTGACAACCTCTTGAGGAGCCGGGAGTAGCGCGCTTGCATCACCAAGCTCCAACGCTTCAGAGAACGCGTAGAGCTGATGCACGAGGACGTTCTGTCGGCCAGCTTCGATGTTCGCAATGGACGCACGCGAGAGACCCACCTTTTCAGACAGCGCTTTTTGCGTGAGGCCAAGCTTTCGCCGCGCTTTGGACACCTTGAGCCCAAGCGCTTGATAGACGTAGCGATCATCCATCGCGGCATCGTCCAACACGCGCTCAGACGCGTCAAGCTCGCAAACATGTTTGCAATACAAACTATAATATTCGCGTGCAGTTGACAAACTATCGCTCGGGTCGGATTCTGTTGTTGCGGCATCGGGCTGCAGAGGAAATCCAAATGAGCAAGCGCATTCATGTGGTTCCCCACAACAACGGTTGGGCGACGCGTTCGGAGGGGGCGAGCCGTGTTGGTGGCACGCATCGCACCCAGGCTGAAGCAACGGAAGCCGCTCGTGTGCAGGCAATTCGCGAGCGTGGGGAGGTGGTGATCCACCGCCCGGATGGTCGTATTCGCGACTCCAACAGCTATGGCAATGACCCGTTTCCGCCCAAGGGCTGATAGACGGTATTGAGCACCACCGCTGCGGTCCTAGGCCCATCCAGGCCGCAGCAACTCCACACAGGCATGAGGCCACGGCTTAGTCGCACGGGATGCGACTTGAAGAGAAACCCTTACCCGGCACGGCATCTCAATAGACCAAGAGGAGGACCCTATGAACGCACAGCGCCCAGTCCAATTGCCCCTGTCCAGCACTGAAGATGTGTTGCTCGCGGACGTCGCCATTAGGGTTCAACTCAGTCCCACGCACTATGCGCTCGCTGTCCAGCGCTACCAGACTGTCAATAACTGGATTGAACGTGCGGGTAGTCCGCTTGAGGACCGCGTTCAAATCTTTTATCCGCAGGGGTCGATGGCTATCGACGCGACCATTGCCTCAAAGCTCGATGACGACGAGTTCGACATCGATTTGATCGCACAGCTGGACATGCCTGCCGATACCCCGCCGCACAAGATGCTCGATATCTTGGAGCGGGCTATCCGTGATGAGCCTGGTTCTCGCTACTACGACGCGACAACGCGCTGCACGCGCTGTATCCAGATTCAGTATCGCGACATGCATCTGGATGTCACGCCTATGGTTCGCCTGACTGCTTACACAGAGCGCACCGGCAACATCTATCACGCGCCCGAGCGCTACCGCACGGATCAGGATCGGATCATCGTTGCAAACCCTTGGGGTTTTGCTCAGTGGTTCAAGGTTAAGACGCCGGCTGAGCACGCTTTTGCGATGGCGTTCTCCGAGCGCGTGATGGCCTACGACGCCAAGTTTGCGTTTGATGCTGCGCAGGTCGATCCGGTTCCTGAGCAACAGCAGGTCCACGAGAAGTCGATGGCGCTGATCGCACTCCAGCTGCTGAAGCGCTGGCGCAATGTCCAGTATGACAAGCGTGATGGCCGCTGCCCTCCCTCAGTCGTCTTGGCGTGGTTTGTCGCTACCAACGCCAACCACACATCGACCTTGTCTGAAGAGCTGCTCTACCAGGCGAGGCAAATGAAGTTCGCCTTCGAGCACGCTCAGATGCGCGGTGAACTCCTGCGCGTAGAAAATCCGGCGTGCCCGTCTGATGTGTTCACGGATCGTTGGCCTGGAACCCTGAAAGACCAGGGGGTCTTCGTTGAGGATTTGAGGGTGCTGGTGCGTAAGTTGGAACACTTGCGCTCAGGGATCGATCTGGCCGAGATGCAGGAAGTCTTGTCAGAGCTGTTCGGTGAGCGCCCGACCCTTGAAGCGGTGAAGAGCTTGAACGACCGAGCAGGGCATTCGATCGTCTCAGGCCAGTCCAGGCACCAGCCTGGCGCAGGACGGTTTGTCATTCCATCCGTTTCTGCGATTGCCGCAACAGCTCCTAGCATCGCGCGGGCAACCCCCAAGCACACCTACTTCGGGAGTAGCGGCCATGGCGCTGGCGATGATTGAGCAAGTGCGTGGGATGCGGCGGCATTACCCTGGATTCAAGGTGATGTTCGATGGCGGTTGGCATGTGCGCTGGGAGGGAGAGCTACGCCCCTTCTCCAAGCGCTATCTTGTCCGTATCGCCTACTCGGTAAAGAGCCGAATTGAGGGCATGGAAATACGGGCCGGCATGCCGGACATCTGGCTCGCAGAACCTGGTCTTCGCCTCGAAACACCGAAAGCTCCTGGCGTGCGTGTTCCCCACATCTACTACAACGAAGCCAAGCCGGAATGGTCGGGCCTGTGCTTGTTTGACCCCGTTGCCTCAGAGTGGGCTCCCTCGCTTAGCCTGGCAGACACGATCATTCCTTGGACGATCGATTGGCTGGCCAGCTATGAAGGCTGGTTGGCGACCGGTGAGTGGACTGGTGGCGGGAGGGAGCATTGAGCATGCCTAACCCGCCAGATATTTCACCGGTCTCCCGAGCGAGTGGAGCTCTGACGACACAGCGCGTGCAGCAGCCTTGGCCGCCCGAGCGCGAGTTCAAGATCTTGTCTATCGACGGCGGCGGCATCAAAGGGATTTTTCCGGCCGCATTTCTGGCAGAGATTGAGGCCCGCTATCTTGGCGGTGGGTCGATTGCAGATCATTTCGATCTGATCACTGGTACTTCAACTGGGGGAATTATTGCCCTTGGTCTGTCTCGGCGCATGCCGGCTAGCCAGATGGCCGACATCTATCTCCAGCAAGGCCGAGCCATCTTTCCGCCCTTGACCGCAGGTCTGAAGGGTAGGGCACAAGCGGCTTATCGTTCGGTTCGGGGTTTTGCATACCACCGATACGATCGCAAAGAACTTGCTCGCGTGCTGGAGGAGACCTTTGGCGAAGCGTTGCTGGGAGATGCCGGGACGCCGCTTTGCATTCCTTCCGCAGACGGCCATTACGGCGATGTCTATATATTCAAGACGCCACATCATCCGGACTACAAGAAAGACAAGCTGGAAAAGATGACCACGGTTGCAATGGCAACTGCGGCGGCACCAACCTATTTCCAGCCTCTGGACTCGGGTGGGTTTCGCTTTCTTGACGGTGGTCTGTGGGCGAACAATCCAACCATGATTGGTGTGGTCGACGCTCTGGCTTGCTTTGATGTTGATCGCCACAAATTGCGCGTATTGAGCATCGGGTGCGGGGATGAGCCATACACCGTATCCGAGCGGATGATGCGCTTTGGCGGGCTACTGGCTTGGTGTAAGTCCATCAATGGTGCGATCGCGTTTCAATCCAAGAATGCCATCGGTCAGGCCAAGCTGTTGATTGGAGCAGAGCGCTTGCTGCGTGTCGTTCCTGAGCAGGGTGCTACGGCTATCGAGCTGGATGACTGGGTTCGTGCTTGCAATGAGTTGCCAGGTAAGGCGGTCGAGGCGGCCGACAAGTTCGGTGCACAAATTCGCGAAGAGTTTCTTTCAGGTTCATCAATTTCGCGAGGATCGTGATGGCCACTTCCGCCATGGTATTGCCCTTGATGCCTGATGGCTTGAGTCGTGTTTGGAAGCTCGGCATGGGCAAAGTGCTTCTGGCGCTTGTGACTGCCTATGGGAGCATGTTGGCTTCGCTTTATCTAACCGGATATTGGGGCCGCTTTGGCATCAATCCCTTCTATCTCGCCAGCACAGCAGACCTGTTGACCGCGACGCTGATGTCATTGCCATCCACCTTCGCTTTCATCGGCGTTGGCGCCGGCTTTGGCTACTGGCTGGGAGACGGGGCCGCAAGCACAAAGCGCCCGCTTGCACGGTTCCTGTCACGGATATCAACCGCGCTTAGCGTGATCCTTCCTTTGCTCGCGGTGGTATTCCTGCCCGGCACGCGTGTCTATTTCTTTGGCGCTCTATGCTCGTTAGTCGCGGTTATCATCGTCGGCAAGACTAGGCTCCGGTTCTTTTTCAACCACTCGCCAAGGGCAGTAGCAGTCACGATTTTCATGCTCGTGTATGTTCCATTTGCAGTGTTCGGGCTTGGAAGGTCTCGTGCGGAGACTGCGGTCAGTCCGACCAGCTCCTGGTTGATTGATCAGGGGCAGAGCAAGCTGCCGGTATCGAGCAGCGGGCAGATGACATATCTCGGAACCCTTGGGACCTATCACTTGCTTTACGAGCTCACGGAGCGGGCAGTTGTGATGGGTCGCGCCGAAGAGATGATGCTGGTCATAAGGGCGCCTAGTCAGGACACAAAGCCGGTCTCAGTGACTACAGGTGGAAGCCAAAGCGCAGCGGTTACCAGCGGTCGGTGCTCTCAGCCAGCGCTTCGAGAAACGAATCAAGCGCATCGGACCATTTGTAAAGGTTGAGCGCGACGCGCCAAGGCTTGCCTTGCTAAACGCCTTCTAGGTGGCAAACGCCATTCCTGAATGTAAAGCGTCGCTTAGGCACGGCGCTCATGGCGTTTTCGAAGATCAGCTTGAAGGTCGTTGCGTGGATGATCTTGTTACAAGATTCGCGCAAGCTCAGTTCTGCGTCGCTGTAGAGAAACATGCCGATGTTCACACCCTCAAGGCATGCTTGATCAAGCGCCTTTTTGGTCGTCGCGTGAGAGAACCCATTCAACAGAGTCCTGGAAGACTCGTGCCTTGGCAGCAATTTTCGATGATATCGTTGCTGAAGAGGTAACGAAGACGCTCGGCATGCCTTCACCCGCTTCAGATTTGGCTAGAACACGTGCGATTTGTTGAGTGATATCGCTTCTAGCTGGAAAGCGCTTGATCGGATCCCGCTCGTAGGCGAGATCACGCTACAGATGGCAGCCGACGTTGTCGGCAAACCCACCGCCTCGACCGGCGTTTGCGCGTGTGTGGCCAGTCGCTTGATGGCGGCCTGACTACTTCGTCGCCGTTAACAGCGGGAGCAAGAAGGCCCTCCAGGAGCTGATGGATGGCGCCGCAATAGAAACCGGGCCGGGCTACGTGCGACTGCTGGACCGCGTGCGGCGCACCGAGTGGCATCAAGCCTCGCGACCGACCGAGACCTGGGGTCGCGAGATATGGCGCGGCCGGGCAGCGCCACTGGACGTTGCGTTGTATCGGCACGATCCCAAAGAGAGCCAGTGGCATCGGTTGCTACACGCGCGGCGCGTCCGTCTTTAGCCAGTCCAGCACTTCAGCGGGCCCTAAGGCCGTGAGGTGCACTCGTGCCCGCGAGAGCGCAACATAGGCAAGCTCAGGGACATCTGAAAGCTCTCGCGTGGCGAGCACGATCACAAAGCGCCGTTCGAGGCCCTTGAAATCGGTAATCGTCGAGAGCGTCAGGCCGGCGTGGATCTGGTCGCGGAGAGGGGCGGCGAGCGCGGTCAGGGGCGCGTCTCCGGGGCTCAGCATGGCAATATCCTCTGGCAACACGCTCTCGGCGTTGATCAGGCGGCGCACTTCGCTAATCGCGGCCCGCTCGATCTGACCGTCGCCGCAGGGCAGCCACTGCACCTCGGCTCCAATAGGGCCGTCTGCGATCAGGCCCGGGCCACGATAGAAACGCTGCGTGGCGTCGTGAATGTTCTGGGTGTTGCGCAGATTCCGGCTCAGGCGGATCGGAAGGAGCGTGTAGGCGTCGAAATGGCTGCGCAATTCGCCGTAGAGCCGCTGATTGCTATCGAAGTAGGCGCGCAGAGTGGACTCGTCGCTTCGGCTCGCCAGTGCATCGATGGCCACCCATGTGCTGGGGGTGAAGTCCTGCGCCTCGTCCACAACCACTGCGTCGTAGGCGAGATCGGGCCTGACTGCAAGGCTGTCGAAGACAATCTCGGGCAGCTGCTCGGGGCGAGGCGTGGCCCCGCCCGTCAGAATCCCGGCCTCGGTGCCAAGGCGCCTAGCCAGCTCCGCGAAGGTCGACACATCAACGCCGCTGTCGCGTAGTACCAGCCGGATGTGCTCAGCGAGCTGGGCCGAGCCACAGGTGAGGAGAGTGCGCTGCCCGGCTGCGCCGACTCGGCGGGCATCCTCACAAGCGAGTACGGTCTTTCCAGTGCCGGCGCCGCCCGAGATGGCCACTCGCCGCAGATCCTCGAAGGCGTTGAGGATATGGAATTGCTGCGGCGTAAGATTTTCGATCGCCTCATCGTCGTCCGCACTTGAATATGCGAGGGGCGAGTGGAGCTGGATGGGGCGAGCAAGTAGCTGTTCGAGCACGCGCATGCCATGCGGTCCGAGCGCGTCATCGTTTCCGCCCGAGAGACGCTGGGCGACCCAGTCTGTGAGTTGATCAAGCTCGAGGCGAGTTGCGAACAGCTCCCTCGGCTTGTCGGGACCCATGTGCTGCGGCACTGCCTGGACGTCCGGAAAGATCACGCCATGGCGGAAACGGATGAGTCCGCGTGGCCAGCCCCGTTCGGCCTGCGCCTTTCGTAGCAGCGTGTGCTTGCTCTTCGACGCCTGTTCGACGGGGTTTTTAATGGTGTGGTTGATGCCATAGCGATCGCGGCTGGTCCAGCGATCCAGAGCGGGGTCATAGCTGATCGCGCCACCCTTTACCTCGATGAAGAGCACGCCGTGGTCGGGGTGTGCGACGACGAAGTCAGATTCCCCGTCGATCTCGGCGCCCGAAGCGGTCTCGCCAAGCCAGGGGCGAGAGTAAAACACCGTCCATCCGACTCCAAGCTGCGCCGCCAGCGCATCGAACACCTTTATTTCTGCCGCTCGGCGCGACTCGGCCCGGATTGCGGAAGGGAGCAGCCGTGGCCACATCGTCGCCATCAGCGTTGTCCTTCGACAAGCGAACGAAAGAAGCCGAGCGAGGAATCGGCAGGGGAACCGACCAGAAGCGCACGGTCGAGGAACTGGTTGAAGGCTTCGCAGGAGGTCTCAGGTGACAGAACACAGGCATGGCAGGCAGCAAGCGACATGCCGGTGTCGCCTGCGAGAAGATCTTCGATACAGAGGGGATCGGACGAGCACCACGCCTGAGCCTGGATAGCGGTCTGGATCGTGCGTTCTATCCGCTCGGGCGTCCCCTCGCGCTGCAACCCGCCCAGCGTTCCGTCATCATCGGTCGTCGCCGTATAGATCAGCAGACCCGCCATTGGCGCATCGCCGTGATCGACATAGAGCCGCTCACGGAGGGCGGTTGAGGAATACCCGCAGTCGAGCGTGAGCTGGCGCATCAGCGCGTGGGCGAAGGTATGCACCAGAACGCGCCGTGGGGTGATCGGGCGAGGCGGCTCCTCCTCCCCGAAGCGCTGCTTCCAGTCAGCCTGATAGCGCTCGTCGAGCGCGCGAATGCGCTCGACGACGCTGGCCTGCGTTTCCCAGCGCGCAAGGGCATCTGCATCGAGTTCCAGGTAGATGCCTTCGCCACGCACTTCGATAGCAGGTAGCCATCCAAGGCCGCGCACCGAAAGCTGCGCGTAGTTGGGCGAGTCAGGGTCGCCCGGCGGATGGATGCGGGTGAAGCCTTTCAAGGCGCTAACTTCGCGGAGGCGAACCACGCGCACCAAGTGGGAGAACCACTGCGAGAGCGCGGCCGGCACGGCGTGAGGCCGCATCTCGAACTCGCGATCCGGGCCATGGTCTGCGACGCCGCTGGTGAACTGGCGGTGCTCCTCGCCGCGCAGGTTCTCTATGTCAATCTGCTCGTGGGAGGTCATGCGGCGGTTTAGGAGATCAGCGAACTCCTCGGACGTCAGCCCGAGCTCCGCCAGCACCGGTTTCAACTCGCTCTTGGCGAGAATGCGGACGTATGTCGCGCGCTCGTCGGGATCTTCGACATTCATGAACTGATCCCACATCACACCTAGCGCTTCCTGGATCTGATCCGACCACGGCGGGATGCTCAGCGCAGACTCGACCACCGGGAAGTAGAGATTGGATGCGCCGCGCTGGACGGCGCGCGCCTTGTGCTCACAGGTCTCGTCCCCGCCCGCAAGCCAGGGCCTTCGCCCGCGGCAATTGGGGAAGGTCTCCCAAGTCTCCTCGGAGAACACCCGATCCATCGAGCGGCTGGCATGGCAGTTCGGGCAGCTCAGGATCAACCCCGCGAGACCGGCGCGCTCGGAAACCAGACTTAGGAAGTTGCGCTTCTGGCAGCCTTCGCTGTGGCGCACCCAGCTGTGCCACGGGAACTCATCGAGATGCCCGGCTTCGCAGGCCATCACGAAGCGAACCGGGACTACCCACACCTTGCGCCGGCCGGGCATGCGCTGCGTGCACTGCGCGCAGTAGAGGCCAGGCTCGCCAGCTTCATCGGACCAAACGCGCGACTGAGCGAGGCGGCTGCACTGCGGGCATTGCAGCCAGTTGGGGAAGCGTACGGCCACGAGTGCCTTGTTATCGGGCCTGTTGAACTCCTCGGCGGACACCGGCGGGAGGCGAAAACCCTGCACGCCAAGCTTCTTTTGGAGCCGCGCTTCGAGCACGGTCTGCTCGTTTCGCATCCCGGAAGGGGGGAAGTTCCGGTCCCACTCTTCAAGGCCAGCGGCGACGGCCGAGATCGGCGCATCTCCCGCGCGGAAGTCGATCACTGCGCCTGGACCGAAGAGGGAGGCGGCCGCGCTGCGGCGTAGATCGCCAAGCTTATTGCGCGACATCGTTGTTCCTCAGGGCCGGCACGAGACGGTAGGGCGTAGCAGGCTCCACGCCGCGCATGGAGTTTGGCGTTGGCCAGGCTTGGCCCACAACGCGGCCAGTGGCCCGGCGCGCCGCCGCCTCCTCTGCGCTCTGCATCAGCGGCGCTGCCCGAGAGCCCTTCTTCTTCCAGTAGATCTCGGGCGCCCGGCGTATCCACGAGTCGAGGCGGCGGTGCAGCTCATCGCGAACGCCCCCCTCGTCGGCGTCGATCCTTCCGGCGCGGGCCACGACGAGATCGATCAGCTGGCGGGCGCGGGCAATGCTTTTGTCCGACCACGCGGGAGCTTCGAGCATTTCGGGGATCAGGTGGCGCACGAGCGCGACGAGAACCGCGTGGAGCGCGCGGTCGCGCGCGCGCGATGCAAATGGCGTTGCGCTCGTGGCCTCGACGAAGCGATACAGCATCGAGTGCCAAGTGCTGAATGTCTCGTAGTGCGAGCGATCGCGCGGCTTGGCGTTGTTGAGGAGTGCAACGACGAGTCCTTCGACCTTGCCGCGGCCCACGCGGCTCGTGGCCTGGATGTATTCGGCCATCGTCTTTGGCTGGCCATTCACGAGCATGAGGCCGAGGCGGGGAATGTCGACGCCCACGCTCACCATGTTGGTGGCGAGCACGACATCCACGGTGCCAGGCTGATCCACGCGCACGGCGAGCTTGTCGAGCATGTCGCGGATCTCGGCCTGCGTGCGGCGTGAGGTGAGCTCCTCGATCTCCGACAGCTGCCGTGGCTGCGCGCCTGCGCGCGTGGCGAGAAGTTCGAGGGTGTCTGAAACGTCGTCTTGCATCAGCACGAGTGCGCCGCCCAACTCGCGTAGTGAGTTGAAGTAGGCGAGAAGGGTCCAGTAAGGGTCGCGCTCCTCAGGGCTCAGGGCATGAAGCGCGCCGTGCATGAGCGAGGCGGAGACCGCTTGCAGGGTGAACTTGGCGGACCTGCCTGCCGTGGTGAGGCCGATGTAGCACCTGCCCGCGATCGCAGTATCCTGCACGGCAAAGCCCGAATCCTCGGCATCGAGACCCGGCGGCGGGAACTGGCAGGTATCGCGATCGAAGAGCGCACGTACCTGCTCTCCCGCGCGGCGAATTGTTGCCGTTGAGCCCACGATCTTAGGCGGGCGGCCGTTGTCGGAGAGGATGATGTCCACGGCCGTTTCGTAAAGGCCGGTGAGGGTGCCGAGGGGCCCTGCGATCAGGTGGAGCTCGTCTTGGAGGATCAGCTGCGGCTGCATCGGCGTAGCGACGCCGAAGAGCGCATGTGAGGCGGGATTGCGGACGATCTGGGCGAACTTGTCGACGGTCCCCAGTAGCATCGTCGGCCGCTGCTGGTAGATGTCCTCGTCTACCGTGAACACCGGGATCGGGGCCTTGGAGAGCGCACACGCGGCCGCGCGGCATTCGACGATGACCGGGTCGGTGTCACGCCGCTGGACGTAATTCAGGTCGGCGCTGCAGCACGGGCACTTCTTGAGCTGGCGGGCCTGTGGCTTGAACGCATCACCCTTGTTATCGAACGCGATCTTGCGCGAGTTCGGCGTTGCGTCACCGCCGACCCAGAGGCCGAGCGAGAAAGGTGTCTTTCCAAGCTCCAGCTTTCGTCCTGAATTGACCGTGCCCCTCCGGATCGCCTCGCATGCGCAGATCGTGGCCGCAGCGCGAATGAACTGCTGCGTCGTGAGGAGGCGCAGTGTATAGCGCATGATGCAGGCAACGCCATCGCCATCCTCGGGCCGTGCGCCAACAAGGCGGCGATGAAACGCGACCATAGCCACGAGGCCCAGATAGGCCTCGGTCTTGCCGCCGCCAGTGGGAAACCAGAGGAGATCCATCACGCCCCGATCGGAGTGCTGGGGATCGAGCGTGGACTCCATCGACAGCAGGAGGAAGCCGAGCTGGAAGGGACGCCAGACGAGCGACGAGCCACCCCAGATTCGCTGGGTCTCCATCGCCAGGTTGGCCAGCCGGAACGCTTCGGCCATCGCGCCATCCGCCGCCAGCCGATCGACGCCGCGGCGCATCCGCCCGAGCACGCGCGCGATCTCATCAAGATGCGCGTTGGCGGTGTCGAGAAGCGGCGCGGGGATGTCTGCTAGCGCGCCCCGCTGATCATCCAGCCATGACCCATAGGCGTCGCAGAGCGCGCCAAGGTGGCCCACCAATTCTCCATCAGTGCTCTTTGCAAGAGTGGCGGCGGCCAGCGAGCCGGACTTGGCTAGGCTTGCGAAGTGGCGCGAGCCATCCGGGCTCACCGCTGTGGCGGTGCCTTGCGGGATCCACGCTGTGCGCACCGCGTCAATCTCGCGCCCCTCAGTGCCCGCGTCCCACTGCGCCGAGCAGGTGTGGCCGGTGGCGTATTCGCACGAGCGCCGGAAGAGAAGGGCATTGGAACGGTCGTCAGCATCAATCGCTGCCTTTCGGCTGGGGCGCGTGATGAGCCGAGACCCTTCTGCGGCGCGGATCGTGAGGGCTGTCTGGAAGAGCGTGGCAACCTCGATGGCTTCACGGCTGCGCTCGGGCTGCGAACCATTGACGAGGGTAACGGTGGCCAGCACGCCGGCTTCGAACGGAAGGGCCCGCACATTTAGGCGAACGCCGGCGATGCCGATAGCGTCCAGCTGGATGTCATTACTACCTGGGGTAAGCTCAATCTCAATCGGTAGCAGCGCGATTTCTTTCCGTTCCCACCTGTCCTTTTCTTCATGGTGCGGCTGGTAGCGACCGCAGTTGATCTCTACGATCACGCGTGGAGCGGCATTGTCGCCAGGTGCGCAGGCGAAGGAGATGCCAGCCGTGGAAGGCCGGCGCATCTGGGCGGCGGGAGGCTGGGAGGATTCGTCGCTCTCCTCATTGATATCGCCGTCGCCACCGGCCACCGCAAGCCGATCGTCCTGCTCGGGCGGTATCGCCAGGTTCTGGGGCCACAAGATCCCGGTGAGGTAGACATCCGATGGCTTGGCATTGACGGTTTCGTCAGGTGCAAGCGGGCCAATCAGGTCAAGGGCAAGCCGTTCGATCAGTGCGTCGCGGGCGGACATCAGCGGGATTTCGGTTTGGTGTGAGAGAACGAAGTCAGAAGCGGAGCATAGATAAAGCCGCTCGACTTCCACGGTTCGAGCAAGGTCTCGAGGTGAGGGCTGTCAGGCGCAACGACCATCGTACGTAGACCGATCGAGCGGGCATGTGCGAGCCAGCTGATTGACTTGTTGATATGCCAGGCGATTTTTACGACGTCGGCGCGAAAGCGCTCGCTCAGCCCGCCCAGCCGCTGTTCTCCATCGTTGATGGTGAACTGCCAGCCCACGGTCGATTCGGCGCGCAGCATCAGGCGAAGGCGACGTGGCTGACTCGCCCATGCCTCCTGAGCGGCGCGGGCGTCTTCCTGCCGGGTAAAGAACGAACGCCCCACAAGGCCTGAGGGCTCGATATCGTGCGGACGACCAACTTCGACCTGAATCGAGGTGCCGACGCGGCGCCACACGCGGCCATTGACTTTGGTTCCGACGGGCGCGCCCGTCGTGCCAACCAGCAGGCGCTCGCGCGGGCGAGTGGCGCCGACGAACATGACACGCGACTCTTCGCCCGTCTCGTCAGCGATCGTCGCTTCTGGCAGGTAGAGATAGACAATCGGCGCTTCGCGTCCCTTGCTGGCATGTATGGTGCCAAGAATTGGCCCTGCGGTGCCGAACTCGGGGGTGCAGAACTGCATTGGTGGGTTAGTGCGCGCCAGCACCTTTCGCAGCGCATGGAGATCAACGACGTGAACTGAGTCTCCGGCAACTTCCACGCAGCGACGCCACGCCTCAGCACTGTCGAACGGTGCCTGGATGTCGCGCTCGTGCCAGCGCTTTTCGAAGTCGTTGCGGGCAATCCGCCGCTGCGTGTAGTCCCAGAACAGCTGGGCGACCCACAATCGTACGCAGATGGGCATTCCTGAGAGGCGCAGGCGATGCGGCAGGAGCTCAGCGTTACTGGACGCGATCAGGACGTCCAGACGGTTGCGCATGAGAACAAGCGCATCTTCCGGCAATGTATCGAGTTTGAGCTTTGCCACTTCGCCGGCATCTGCATGGGCCAGCCGTCGGATCTCGCTTTTGACGTGCTTTTCCAAGTTCGCTTTTCGGCCGGACAGGAGGTCGCGGCGCAGCCGGGTGAAGATGGCGAGAAGGTTCGGATCCGCCGTACGATGCACTTCGGTCAGCTGCATCTGGCGAACGCCACGCGCCGCCAGTGCGTCAAGCAGGTTCGTGCCCTTGGAGTCATCTTCCCCCTCGGCAAAAGCGTAGATAGCTTGGGCGCGGTCGGCGAAGACCGTGATTCCGCTATCGGGGTTGAGGCCGTCAACCATTGCCAGCACCAGATCGGCGCGGGGGCCGACGATATCCTGCGCCTCATCAACGATCAGGTGCTCAATTCGCTTCAGATCGTCGCGCACATCCTGATCCACTTTAAGGAGCCGGTGGGCGGCAATGATGTTGTCTTCGTAACTGCCAGTAAGGCGTGCTTCTTTCATGAAGCCTGAGTGCACGGCCCATGCGAATGCGTCTAGGGTGATGATGCGAACGCTTGCAGCGTCGCCGGGCTCTTCCAGCGCACGCGCAATGCGGTTTCGGATCTCTACAACGGCGGTGCGGGTGAAGCTGACTAGGCAAATGCGCGACGCGGGCATTCCGCTGCCAACCATTGCTGCCACGCGCGCGCAGGCAGCATGCGTCTTGCCGGTGCCGGGGCCGGCGTCAACAATTAGGCGAGCGTCCGGTGACTCTGCGACGGGGTCGTCCTGCCAGGTCGGCGCGTCCTCGCCAAGGTCCTCGGTCTCAGGCGGCAACGGTGGGGGTTGCGGCTCGGCGCATACGGGAACCTCCTGCTCGGATGCTTCTTCGGCGTCGGCAGGTGGCTGTGGCGGGCATTGCTGCGGGACAGACGCGGCGGCGGCCCCGCCGATCTCGATGGAGTTGTCGCTCAGCAGCCAAAGCTGCTTGCGGAAAGTGATCGCCGGCTTCCCATCGAGTTCTCGCAGTGGTCGCAGGATGGTTGCTACGACCTCGCCGTTCTTGCGAACGCGAACCTCTACTTCTTCCCCTGACACGCATCCTCTCCCTAGTTGCGCCAGTCAAGCGTAGCTGGTCGGAGAAGATCTTCCCAGCACCCGATCTCAAGTCTGGTTACGAGCGGCGGTCATGGTCGCACACTCCCCTGAGACGCGGGAGGCCCAATTAATGAGTCGGGTCGTCGCCGTGTTCTTTACACCTATTGCCGGCTCTGGGCAGAAAGCTTGGAATGCGCAGCTTTGGGTGCTGGACCGAGCGGCTGCTGAGCCTACCTGATCTTCCATCTGGAAAAGGCCGCTCTGATGCGAGCAAGTGCCGAACCGAAGCGGCCTAGCAAAGTGGGCACTTCAGTTGAAATTTTCCGCAGGGGGGCTGCTTGCAGACTAGCCATGCGCGCCTGAGTACTTCTGCGTCATTCAGAGCGTGATGTCGCCGAGCAGCGAACGCATAGTTGCTTTCGAAAAGCCGCTCGACATTGCGATCGAGCTGACCACCATCGATCACCATGCCTTGCACCTCAGGAATTGGGCCACAGGCCTGAGCTTGGCTATCCGGCATGTCGAAGCCAGCCAGCACGTAGCGCAGCAGCACTAAGTCGTGGGCGTAGTCGGCCAGGACTAGCGGAGCTCGGTCGGCATCCAAGAAGGCGCGCAGACCAGTGGTCATGGCCATCTCTGACATCGAACACGAGCCGCCCTGTAACAGCGGGTAGACCACATTCTGCACAAAGTCGGTTGGCCTATCAGGTAAGAGCGCCCGCTCGGCGTAGAAGCGGTGCACCCCGTCATCGCTAACCAGACCGATACTGACCAGCTCAGAGCCCATGAGATCTGCGCATTCCGTATCAAGGAAGAACCTCACCAGAAGTCAGTGCGGCCGCGATCAAACGCCTCGTAGTCGGCAGCGAACCGCTCGGCAGACGGCCGCTCCTCGTACTGCAGCTCAAAACTAATCGGGTACCAGACCTTCCAGTCCTCAAAGGAGATCCGCATTCCTCTCCGACTTGGCTCTATCCAAACCTCAGGTGGGGGGCCATCTAGCTCTTGGGTCCTGAGACCCAAAACTGCTTGATTAGCATTCATTACGCCCAGGCTTGGGTCGTTTGAATAGCGTGCGTATACGCCAGCCCAGACCGCTTTCTCTCGGCCACGCAAGCCACTCCACGGGAGCGGGCTTTTGGATTTTTTGTTCATACCAGTTCTTCGCAGCAAAACTTGGGGCCATACGGCGTCGCGTTGACGCCTATGGGGGTGGTGCCCCTGGCCGGGCTCGAACCGGCACTAGCCGCTTATCTCGCATGAGGGCTTGAGCCCTCATTAGTGAACTGGGAAAGCACGCCATAAGGCTTATTGAACAGAATTAACACGCAAGCCCCTGACTTTGATCAGAGTATGCGGAATTCCACAAAGTTCGCCCCAGGTACACCTTGCACCGGTCGCAGGGCAACTGGTTATTACTCTGGGGGGGGGAGCGTGATCGCCAGCGTCGACCAGGGCGGTCTTTACTGGGTGCGATGGCGCGGCATCAATGACCGTGAAAGGATCAGGTCAGCCCCACTGGCGCGCCTTTGCCGCCCCTGCAACATGAAGACCTGCCTCCCAGACAGTCTGCACCTTGAAGGCTTCCTGAAAGGCCAGGAGGACGGCGTCTTCCTCAAAGGCGGCATAAAAAAGCCGGCTTGCGCCGGCTTTGGAATCAACCTGAAAACTTGGGGAATCTCTCGTCGGGATGGCTTTTCTTCCAATCGTTGTAAGCAGAAGTGCCCTCCCAAGCGGCAAAGGCCTTCGGCGGGCGACCACGCCCAGACCAGGTTTCTTGGGTATGCGGCAGCCAGTACTTGGGAGCGATCTCCTGCTTCGGCTTGGAACTGGAAGCAGATTTCTTAGCACGTGTGCCGCTGACAACGTAGCCGGCGATCTCCGCCTTCTGCTTGGAATCAAAGAGCGGGGAAAACCCCTTTAAGAGCGCGGTGATCTGATCAAAAGCAGAGGCGACTTCTTGCTGCTTTAGTTCGCTCTCTTGTTCTTCGAGCTTGCGAAGCTCCTCAGCCAACTTGGCCTTCCGTTCGGCGATGGAGGCCAGATTGTTGTTGTCGATGCTCATTAGATTTCAACGCGTGGGGCAATTCCGCAATTGTGTTGGCCTATCCGGCACAGGACAAGTCTTTCATGGCAGATGCGCAAGCCGCGTCTGCCTGTGCCTCTCAGGCTAAATAAAGAATTTTGAAACCCATAACACCCCGATGAACCAGGGAAGTCCTGGCTTCGCGTCAGTCGCGCCGCATCAGCGCGACGAAGGAGGTTATGCGTGTATCCACGAAAAGATCCAATCTGCTGCTTTTGCCTGCTGCTGGCAGCCATCTTGGCAAGCATCTGCGGGTGCGCCACCAAAAGCGATTTCAAATTTCCCTAAAAAATCAACCAAGAAAGGGCCCGGCTGACCCCGGGCTCTTACTTTTTGTGACCAGCGCGCGAGGAGTCAGACATGCATCAAGTAGAGAACATGGCCTATGTCGGTCATAAGCCCTGGCATGGGCTGGGCAATCAGCTGGCCAAGAGTCAGCCGATCGAGGTCTGGCGTCAGCAGGCCGGGATGGATTGGAAGATCGAAGAGTCCGAAGTGCATTACCTGAGTTGGCCCACTGACGCCCAAGGATTGGTGCACACCTTTCCCGAGCAAAAGGTGCTGTACCGCTCGGACAGCCAAGCGCCTTTGGCCGTGGTGTCCAAGCGCTTCCAGGTGGTACAGCCGGGGGAGATCTTGGAGTTCTATCGGGATCTCACCGCGCTTCATGGCTTCGAGCTTGAGACCGCGGGCGTTCTTCGGGGCGGACGAAAGTTCTGGGCATTGGCGCGTACCGGGCAGAGCACGCTCCTCAAAGGGCGGGACAGGGTGGATGGCTACCTGCTGCTGGCCACGGCCTGCGATGGGACATTGGCTACGACGGCGCAGTTCACCTCGGTCCGAGTGGTGTGCAACAACACCCTGCAGATCGCCGTCAACAAGGGCGAGGGTGTGGTCAAGGTCCCGCACCGAAGCAAGTTTGATCCAGTCTGGGTCAAGGGCAAGCTGGGACTGTCGGTCTCGGCCTGGGATGGCTTCGTCAAGCGGATGCGGGTGCTATGCGAGTGCCCTGTCGATCCCGACACGGTCGACGGTCTGCTGCGTCGCGTGCTGGTCTACGGTGGAGCGGCAGTACCAAGCGTAGTGAATGAGCAGGCAGTTGCAGGCGTGCGTGCGCTCTATGATGGTGCGGGCCATGGGGCGATGCTTGCTTCGAGTCGAGGAACGGCTTGGGGATTGCTCAACAGCATGACCGAGTTCGTGGATCACCATCGTCGAGCCCGAAGTGACGACCACCGGCGTGATGCCGCCTGGTTCGGCCAAGGCGCTGTGATCAAGCAGCGGGCGTGGGATGAAGTCATGAAGTTGGTGTCGTGATGGAAGCCGCCTCTCCATCTGTCCACCCCGCGCCGCGAAGCCACCCTCTCGCTCATGTGCTCCCAGGTGCCTTACGTGCAAGGGAAGACAGGGCGATCGCACACGCACTGCGGATCTTGGAGCGTCGGGCGACTGATCCGGGCGACCTCCTAAGCGATCCAGCCACCTGTGGGAAGTTCTTCAGGCTGCGCCTGGCGGAAGAACCCCGTGAGCACTTCGAGGTGGCATTTCTGGATACGCAGAACCGGCTGCTCGCAGTTGAACGATTGTTTTCTGGCTCAATTTCCGAGTCCATCGTGCATCCACGGATCGTGGTCCAGCGGGCGCTGGCACACAACGCTGCAGCTGTACTACTTGCACACAACCACCCCAGTGGGCATGTCGACCCATCGAGGATGGATGTGGTGATCACCAAGGAATTGAAGAAGGCCCTAGCGCTTGTGGATGTCCAAGTGCTGGACCATCTGGTGGTGACAAACCGGGAGTGGGTCTCGCTGGTGTCCCGAGGACTCATTTAGACATCGGCCCGAGCAACATGGATGTCTGAGGGAAGACGAGAGCGGCTGCGCTCAATCTTTATCGGGAGCAACTTCCGATGATTCTTCTCTCGCCTCGTCCAGCAGGCGCTGGGCGAGGTCGGGGCGGCTCTCGACAAGCTGCAGCAGTTGGGTCACGAGTGCCTGCCGATCAGGTGTGATCTGCGCCAGGGCAAGGATGGCATCCGCCATCTCTGGACTGTCAGCCAGTAGATAGGACTGCGGAACACCCAGTGTTTTGGCCAGAGTATCCAAGCTGTCAAAGCCGACCGCCGAGGCCTGCTGCTCGTAGCGATTGATACGCGTCGAACCGGTCTCTTTGCCCAATCCCATCCGGTCCCCCAGCGCGCGCTGGCTTAAGCCACGGAGCTGCCGCGCTTGAACCAAGCGGGCAGCAAAGAGGGAGCGTGAAGTTTGGGGCACCAGGAAGCGCTGAAAAGAACAGAGGCCTGGAGCATGACGAAACCTTAGACGCCGTGTCAGACTCTACATTAGATGTAGATATCAAGACAGTCAACGCGGTGGGACATGGAAGCTAGCTAGAAAGAGATCGCCTAGAGCGAAGGGCAATTGGGGCAACGTCGTCATTTGGCGACTGAGCCTGGAACATCAACGGGCTCCAGGAAGAAATCGTCCGGCGCCCTCAAACCAACCTCAAATCATGTCCGATCAAAACGCAGGGGCAACTGCAGCTTCAGACCAGCCTCGCGAAGGACACTTCGAACAATAGGGAAATTATGAAATTCAAAATTGCTGCCGCGATCGCGGTAGGCGTGATGCTGGGTGGGTGCTCGGGTGGCGGAGCACCAAAGATCGCCTTGGATGACAAGCTTGAGTGCAGCGCGATGGTGGAGGCGCGTGCGATCAACGACAGCGTGACTTACGGCAATCTTTGGGAAATGGCGTTCAGGGCAGCCCAGAGGTCATACACCGGCAAGTCTGAAATCGAGGCTTACTTCCAGAATTCAGTAATGCCCGATGCCGGCCTCTCGATCAACTTGCATCAAAGCATGTATCAAAGGTGCGTCGCAGACAGTGGACTGTCGATCGCAGAGTCGTTCCGCCAAGCACTTGATGAGTCCTTCGAGCAGAACAAGAACAACCCCAGATACGGCACGTGCATGGCGTTCAACGAACGCCGCATCACTACCGAGCAAGTGATGCGTTTTGCCATTGCAACAGACGGGCGCTTCGATACTAAGTTCAAGGCCGATGATCCTCGGATGCCGATCTACGAGCAAGGGCTCTCTGCGCAATGCAAGGAACAACCGGGCGACTCACTTGCTAAGCATATCCAAGCAATTGCATGGGAGCTTAAGCTCAAGGACCAGAAGGATCGGCAGGAAGCCGAAGAAAAAGCAGAACAGCAGGTGATTGCCGAGACCGCAGCCCTGAGCGAAAAGGTGAGAGCTGAAGTGCAAGCCGGAAAGATGCCGATATGCACTGATATGGACCGTCTGAAATCAGACCGAAACGCCGAAAGCAAAGGGGCAATCGACGCGGCAACGAACTCGGCAATCGACTTTGCCCTGTCAAAGTTGTCGCTAGAGCACGCCGCATACGCGCGACAGAACATTGGCCGTGCCACAAACGGAGCTGACTTCAGGAGATGTGCGGAGAAGGGCGGCGACACCATGGACACAGTTCGTGAGTACGACTGGAGTGATGACCTGAGCACCTGGCTGCTAGGCAACGAATACGCGATAGAGCAAGAAAGGAGTCGACGTGGACAGGCACCTGAAAGTAGCGAAGCACCTATGACAGAAGAGCAAGAGCTTGAACTTCAGCAGGAGCGTGTTTCCCGCTTCGACGCTGAAGAAGCACGTAGCAAGGAGGAGAACTAGGGATTGATGCCGGCGCTTCGGGTAGAGAAGCACGAAGCGCCGGTATAAGAATTAGACGCCCCAGTGCCTTGGGAAATTGGAAAGAACGACAACTAGGCGTTGATCAAAAGGGCGGCGCAGGATAAGCACAGGCCTGCTGAGACAACAGTCCCTATGGGACCTCGCGCCCTGAACAGCAGTACGCGAACGAGGTCCGGTTTGAAATTTGCAAACAGATCGATGGCGGAATTGCGAAAAAATCGCAATTCCGCCTCGAACTCGTTTTGCAATGGAACGAGATTGACCGGTGTGGTGCCTTAGAAGAGACGGGCAGCCCGGTTATCAGGCCGCACTAGAGCTCCGCCGCTGCACGTGCTGCGCGCGCTGTGCAGCCGTCATCTTCTTCACTCCTCCGGGTCCAAAGTGCCTTTCGGGCTGGCGTGCGACGCCTTGCTCGACAAGTGTGCGATGGTCTACCCGAGCTGAAACACCAGCCTCGGCCAGGGCTGCATTCTGCAGTTCGGCTACTTGCTGACGTACCAGCCTAAGATCGTGCCCCATCTCTTTCAACGACTTGCCTCCCGTGACCTTCCTGCAACCTCCTCTCTCGGGGTGAAGCGGGTTCGGCCTGGAGAAGTAGACTTCTGCCGGTCGTCCTAGAAGTTCACGGCCTCGATCGCACGTCATCAGGTGCATGTGCGTGTTCTTCTCTCCTGAGAGCTGTGAAGCGCCACCGTGAACGGCCAACAGCCAGGGACGATCAGGGCAAATGTGATCTGCTATTTCCTTAGCGAGCTTCAGATTCTCAGCCGGGCCAAGTTCGTTGGGTAGCGCGACGATGTAGCTGCGCGCAGCGGCGCCATTCTTTCGCTCGTACTGATCAGATTTCGCAAAGAACGCAACTGGATCGTTCTCGGCCCAACCTGGAAGATTTCGATGCGCTTGCCCTATTAGATCCTCGCGAGATGCCCATTTGCCAAGTCGCAGGTCGTACCGAGCCAGCTCCTCTGCTCTGCCCTTCTTGACGCTCTTCACTTCAAGATGAAACGTTGCCATGTGTGTCTCCAAAAAAAGGCCGCCAAAACATTGGCGGCCATTGGGTTGATCGATCATTTCTTTAAATCACACGCAAAAACATAGAAACGTTAAGTGCGCTTCCTCTAATCTCCCCCTCCTATCTGGTGTGATGACGATAGGAAGCAAGAGCGTAGCCATGACGCAGCTCCTACATAGTGTTGTGATATCCGGATATAAAATTACAGACGTCATCCATTTGTTGCGTAGGTAGCGACACTATTCAATGCCCAAGACAGCCTGCACGGCAGCGCTGTTGAAATACTCCGGGTTCAAATGCAGTCGCTCGTCTTTCTGCGTTTCAGGGTCATCGAAGACCTGTGTCAGAACACGCCGCTCAATGAGCAAGGCCAGAGCAGCATCGCGACGCCACCTGACTCGAGCTACGAATGGGCCACCATGAGAGAGCGTCTTGCGCTCAACCGACAGGCGCCCTCTGAGCCAATAGTTGACATAGAGATGCTTGATGTAGAGCTCAGCGTCCGATTCGTCCTGTGGTTTTTCCAGTGCAAACAAGCGCCTGTATTCTTCAAGGTGCCAGAGCGCAATCTTCTCAGCACGTCGAAGCGTCTCGAGCGAGATCGGCCCTTCCATGCCGCAGAAGTAATGCATGATTGCAGCCAGGCGACTCATGGTCTCCATGTACTTCGCCGCGAAGTCGCTGATCTTGGACAAGCTGTTCCCCGGGCGCAGGCTGTCCTCTACGCCGTTAGACCATACCGTCCATTGCGCTGCGGCTTCGTCCGAAAATTCCAGTACCAGCTTGGTGCAACGTTCCCTCTGATCCTTCTTCTCAAAAATATCCAGTAGCTCGGTCACCCTTGCGTTGAAGGAGGGCAATTTAAGTGCTTCGCCGTTGACATGGCGGACCCTGTATCCCTTCTTGGATGGAGGCTGAGCTACCAAGAACCTCGCCCAGTAGCCAGAGCCTCGCGCAAGTTCACCATGCTTCGTATTGAACTTATTGAAGGTTACCGGATGGGCCATGACGCAGAGCGCCGCCCGCGGATCCCGGGCAACAAAGCTGGTCTTGTCGGTGCGATCGTTTGAGAGAACCGAGGCGCCGTCCCAGAGCTTGGAGAAGTAGCCGAAATCCCGAGTTGAACGCGCTTCAAACATCATCTGTGCTTCGTCCGAGATGAAGGCGATCGACTGGCTCTGACCATGGAGGCGCTGCAGGAGCGCTGTTGTGGAGCTGCGTTGCTGGATGATGCGGGTATCAAGCGGCTTGTCTGGCTCAACTTTGATGTGATCCTCAAGCTTCAACTCGAGTTCGTAAGCGCTATCCCCGCTCATCACCGCCTTAGTAATCGCCTGCACGAGCTTGCGCTTGATTGACCGCCACACCTCATGTTCTTTCTTGTACGCACTGAGTGCGTCCTCATAGGCGGACGCTTTTTTTTGATCGTGCTCGGTGATGGAATGGCACAGAAGCTTGTTCACGGTCGTCCTGCGCTCACCGGACTCGCCAATGAACAGTGAGAACAGCGAGACTGGGCATGTCTTATTGCCGGGAATAGGCAGCTTCACATCGATGAGGCCTTGGCACGCAGTCGAAGCTGCCGTAAATGCCGCCATAGCGATCAGGGAGTAGGGCGCTGAAGTCAACATCTCAACGTCGACCACGGCGTCACGCATGAGTGCGGGCAAGTCACGGAATGGATACTGATCGCACTGAGGAGTGAATACAGGGCCGAGCTCAAAGTTGAGGGGTGTATACACGTTCATGCGCGCACCTCCGCAGCCTGCTCATGTGTCACTTGGTTGCCGACTTCCTCGTTAGGTTGGGTTTTGTTCGGGCTTGGTTCTGAATCCTGTGTAGGCTTGGTCGCGATGACTTGCTTACAGCGCTTGCAGCGATGCTCGCTCTTTGTGCCACGCTTCAGCCGTTCGTTATTCAAGAGATCGCGAAAGCTCGCAGGGTGGAGCCTCAGGTCAAAAGCGTCGTTGACTTTTTCAATGATCACCTTGATGGGGACGCCGTTGGCAATCGCGCTTTCGATCATCTCGTAAGCTTTCGTAAATGCGATCTCGGCAGGCGGAGCCAGGGCGGCTGTCGCGTCCTGCAGCGCTTGTTCAAGTCGCAGCAGCCGGTCGCCTGCTTCTTCAGTGCGGTTGTTCGAGGTCTTCATGCCGCAACCTCCACGCCTGCACGGAGTCGCATGAAGGCCATGATCTTGGACTTCAACCAGAATGAGCCGGAGCGCTCGGTCAATCCGTACTTAAAGGGTTTAGGGCATTGCGGGTCAAAGTTCGGATGTTTGGGGTTCTGGAGCTCATAGAACAGACTCTTCTTGATGCCCAAGATTGTCAGGACTTCCGGCAATGGAAGTCCACGGTCGTCGTCGGCCTCCAGCTTGCGGAAGACAGCTTCAATCAGCCTTTCCAGCTTGGCGAGTTTGCTCAATACGATGTCCGCAACGGACTTGAAGAACTTGCCGACTTTATTTGATCCAAGCAGCCGGTCGAAGTCGCCGTCCATGGACAGGGGCAATTGCGAGTGTGCGATACGGTTCATGTCTAACTCCTCTTGAGTCTGGGGGAGCGGAAGTGCGCCCCCAGTGCGGAGAAGTTTGTAGAAGTCCGTTGGAGAATCTGAGCCAACCAGCTGCTAGTGGGCTTGCAATTTTATGAGAATTATGATTTAGCCTCACCATCCACTGGGCGGGTGCGAGCAGTGAAGGTGAGCTCGTACTCTTCTAAACGAGAAATGATGCGCGTGTGTGTGTAGCGCTCTTCTTCGCTTACGAACTCTCTGACTGCAACTTCCTTGCCTGAGTTA
>JBIIHJ010000389.1:0-3667 GCA_044235875.1 Pseudoxanthomonas sp. | reverse complement strand
TGCCTGACGGTGGCGTGGCCGCCGAGCTGTCCGGCCGCTACGTCGCGCTGGCCAAAGAGTAGGATGCGCAGCAGAAGCAAGGGGATCGCCGTGGCACGACTTTTCTGGATGACGCTGGCCGTACTGTTGCTGGTGACCAGCGCCCCGCCGGCGCAGGCCGTCGGCAACCGCGCCAAGCAGCGCAAGCTCACCGACACGCAGATGCTGTTTTCCAAGGCGATGCGGTGGGGCGATTTCGAGCAGGCCTGGGGCGTGGTCGATCCCAAGGTGCGCGAGCAGCGCACATTGAGCGCGCTGGAGCAATCGCGCTACAAGCAGGTGGAAATCACCGGCTACGCCGAGGTCGGCAGCATCAACGAGCCTGGCGATGTCATCGCGCGCGTCATCGAGATGCGCGTGGTCAACCGCAACACCATGGCCGAGCGCACGCTGCGGGTGCGCGAGCGCTGGCGCTGGGACGATGCCACCGGTCAATGGTGGCTGCAGGACGGCCTGCCCGACCCCTGGCAGGGGCAGTAATCCGGTCCCGGCCCGTGCCGGTACGTGTGCAAGGGCGCGCTGTGCGACAATCGCCGGCCTTTTCACGCCCACTGATGCCACTTCTGCCGTGAACTTCGAACAACTCAAGGCGTTCGCCGCCGACAACGCCATGCTGTCGATGGCCCTGGTGGGCCTGACGCTCGCGCTCATCGTGACCGAGATCATGCGGTTGTTCCGCGGCTATACCGGCCTGCGCCCGGCGCAGCTGACCGCCCTGGTCAACACCGAGAACGCGCTGGTGCTGGATCTGTCGGCCAGCGGCGAGTTCGAGAAAGGCCACATTCCCGGCAGCAAGAATCTGGCCGGCAAGTTCGATCCCAAGCACAAGCTGCTGGCCGGCGCGGGCGAACGTCCGGTGGTGCTGGTCTGCCGCAGCGGCCAGACCTCGCCCGGCGCGGCGGCCCAGCTGAAAAAGGCTGGCGTGGACAAGGTCTACGTGCTCGAAGGCGGCGTCGCCGCCTGGCAGGCGGCCGACCTGCCGCTGGTCAAGGGCCGCGCCTGACAACTGAACAGGCCTGACGCGCGCCACCGGCCTTGAACCGGTCCGGTCGCGTCGCCACCCCATGCAATAATCCCGGGTTTTGAAGCCCATCACTGCAACGCTTTTTCCGGAGTACATGATGTCCGACGAAACCACCAACGGCGCCGCAGAGGCCGCCAACCAGGCCACCGGCCCGAACTTCACCGTCGAAAAGATCTACGTCAAGGACGTGTCTTTCGAAGTGCCCAGCGCTCCGGGGATCTACTCGGAAAACATCGCACCCGAGCTCAACCTCAACCTCAACCAGCGCGTGCAGCGCCTGGCCGAGAATGCCTTTGAAGTGGTCCTGGGCGTGACCCTGACCTGCAAGGCCGGCGACAAGACCGCCTACGTGGCCGAAGTGCAGCAGGCCGGCGTGTTCGGCCTGGCCGGTTTCGACCCGCAGACCGTCGATGCACTGCTGGGCACCCAGTGCCCGAGCATCCTGTTCCCGTACGTGCGCCAGCTGCTGAGCGACCTGATCCAGGCCGGCGGCTTCCCGCCGTTCTTCCTGCAGCCGATCAATTTCGACGGCCTGTATGCCGAGACGCTGCGCCAGCGTTCGCAGCAGGGTCAGCAGGGCATCATCGAGAACGATCCGCCGGTCGGCAACGTCTGATCCTGATGCGGTCTGTGATTAAGCTTGGCCCCCTGAGCCATGCCAGGGGGATGCAATGAAGCCTTTGAAAGTCGCGGTGCTTGGCGCCGGTTCCTGGGGAACCGCGCTGGCCGCCCTGATCGCCCGGCACGGCCACCAGGCCGTGCTGTGGGGACGCGATGCGGCGGTGGCTCACGCCATCGACAGCGCCCACGAGAACCCGCGCTACCTGCCGGGCATCCCGCTGCCCGATAACCTGCGTGCGACCACCGACCTGGCCGAGGCCATGGCCGATGCCGACCAGGTGCTGGTCGTGGTGCCCTCGCATGCCTTCACCGAAACCCTGCACCTGTTGGCCCCCCTGCTGCCTGCCGGCGTGGGCGTGAGCTGGGCGACCAAGGGCTTCGAGCCGGGATCGAGCCGGTTCCTGCATGAAGTGGCCGAAGACGTGCTGGGTGTACACGTACCGCTGGCCGTGGTGACCGGTCCGTCGTTCGCCAAGGAAGTCGCGCAAGGCCTGCCCACCGCGTTGACCATCCATGGCGCCGACGAAGCGTTCTGCCAGCAGGTCGCCGATGTGCTGCACGGTCCGGCCTTCCGCGCCTACACCGGCAACGATATGGTCGGTGCCGAGCTGGGCGGGGCGATGAAGAACGTGCTGGCCGTAGCCACCGGCGTGGCCGATGGCATGGGCCTGGGTCTCAACGCCCGGGCCGGCTTGATCACCCGCGGCCTCAACGAAATGCTGCGCCTGGCCGCCGCGATCGGTGCGCGTCCGGAAACACTGATGGGCCTGGCCGGTTTGGGTGACCTGGTCCTGACCTGCACGGGTGACCTGTCGCGCAACCGTCGTCTGGGCCTGGCGCTGGGACGTGGCCAGTCGATCGAAGAAGCGGTGCGCGAGATCGGCCAGGTGGTCGAATCGGTGCAGACCGCCGATGAGGTCATGCGCCAGGCGCGCAAGCATGGGATCGACCTGTCGATCACCGAAGCGGTCGGCGACGTCCTGCATGGCGACATCACCCCGCGTGACGCGCTGGAGCGCCTGCTGGCCCGCGAGCAGAAACCCGAATACCCGCAGACCTTGTTCAAGGACAGCGCTGGCTGATTGAGCAGCCGCGTCGGAGTAAAAATAAAACCCGCGCCATGCGCGGGTTTTATTTTTCCTGAAAAGCAGACATCAGGCACAGGGCTGCGAAGGCGGTCGATCGTCCTGGGAGTCGATTTGTTTGCAACGGTGCGCGCGACGCTGATGTGATCAAGCGCGCCATCGCTTACCGCATGGATGCGCGTCGCGGACGTGATTTAGTCCCGGATATTCAACCGACCATCGCCCGCAGGAGTTGATACGCCGCCGAGCGTCTGCGCGGCGACAACTTGCGCATGAGCTGCAGGATGTTGGACTCCACTTCATCCTTGGCGAAGTTGTCCGTCTGCGGCATCGAAGCCGCGCGCTCGAGCGCCACGGATGCATCGGCATTCACTGCGCCGCGGCCGGTGGCCAGCCATTCGAAATAGACATGGGTTGCCACCGCGACTTGCGCCAGGTGCTCGACGCTCGGGTGGGTGCCGCCGGTGCGTTCCCACTGCGCGACGGCGCTGCGTTGGACGCCAACGGTTTCTGCCAACTGCGTTTGCGACAGGTTTCGCAATCTGCGCGCTTGCCTGATCCGGTCTGCCATGACGTGCATTGTTGATCCCTCTTGTTTTGTGTCGGCTTTGCCACTTGGTGGCGCGGCGTGTCGCATTTTACTAACACGCTCGATTTATCAAGTGGTTCCTGTGCTCAGAACGCATTGCTGTTAGCAAGACTAACCCCCGATTGCTGCAATGCGATTTGGACAAATGTCAAAAACGCATTATCAACGTCGCCAGGAAGCGCCGGTAAATCAGCGCTGGAAAACGCATCGCCAATCGATCTGTGAACCGTATCGCAAGAGATTGTGAATGTGTTGAAAATTTTTCTGGAAGCCAGCGGATACGCAATACGCATGGGGCTCGACGCAGGT
>JBIIHJ010000388.1:0-3669 GCA_044235875.1 Pseudoxanthomonas sp. | reverse complement strand
CCACTTCGATCATCGCCAGTACGTAGCTGATCGGGTCCATGCCGGCGCCGCCGTACTCCTCGGGTACCTCGATGCCCATCAGGCCGTTCTCGCCCAGCAGCTGGATGTTCTCCAGTGGAAACTCACCCAGTCTGTCGAAATGCTCGGCGCTGGGCGCGATTTTCTCCTGCGCGATCCGGCGGGCCACGTCCTGGATCATCAGCTGCTCGTCGGTGTATCCGAAATCCACGGTCTTCCCCTCCAAAAGATGCGATGCCCGCATTGTAGTCACACACCATGCGGATGCGTATGGAATTGACCTCGATGCCGTTCGCAGTCAAAATATCTCCCTATCGCGATATAGAGATGGATCATGGATCTGGAAGCCTGGTCGGCGCGCCTGAAGGTCTTCGCCGACGCCACCCGTGTCCGCCTGCTTGCCCTGCTGGCCGGTGAGGAACTGACCGTGGCCGAGCTGTCCTCGATCACCCGGCTGGCCCAGCCGCGCGTGTCCACCCACCTGGCCAAGCTCAAGGAAGCAGGACTGGTCCGCGACCGGCGTGCAGGCGTGTCGGCCTACTACCGCTTCGACGAAGACAACCTGGACGCCGCCCAGCGCGACCTGTGGCGCAGCCTGCGGGCCGGCAGCGACGATCCGCTGCTGCGCCAGGATGCCGAGCGCGTAGCCGAAGTGCTGGCCGCCCGCGCGGCGACCCAGAACTGGGCCGACACCGTCGCTGGCGACATGGAGCGCCACTACTCGCCGGGCCGTACCTGGGAAGCACTGGCACGTACCGCGCTGCCGTTGCTGGAAACCCGCGACGTGCTGGACATCGCCTCCGGCGACGGCGTGCTGGCCGAACTGCTCTCACCGCATTCCAACCGCTACGTCTGCGTGGACACCAGCGCCCGCGTGGTCGCTGCGGCCGGCGAGCGCCTGCGTCGCTTCCCCAACGTGGAAGTGCGGGAAGGCGACATGCATGCGCTGCCCTTCGACGATGCCAGCTTCGATCTGGTCGTGCTGATGCACGCGCTGACCTATTCCACCGATCCGGCCCGCGCCGTGGCTGAAGCCGCGCGTGTGCTGCGCCCGGGCGGCAAGGTGCTGATCAGCTCACTGGCCCGCCACGAACACCAGCCGGTCGTGCACGCCTATGGCCACGTCAACCTGGGCTTCACCGACGCCGAGCTGACCGCCTTCACCGAAGGCGCCGGACTGACCGCCACCAACCTGCACACCGTTACCCGCGAACGCCGTCCGCCGCACTTCGAAGTGCTGTCGCTGACCGGCATCAAGCCGTGAGGAGCTCCGCATGACCATGACCACCCAGACCCTGCCCTGGCTGAATCCGCAGCGCGCCCAGCGCCTGCTGGACGCGCTGGCCAGCCGCATTCTGATCATCGATGGCGCGATGGGCACCATGATCCAGCGCCATCGGCTGGAAGAAGCCGACTACCGCGGCGAGCGTTTCGCCGGCGGCTTCGACAGCGCCCACACCGAGGCAGGCCATGTGCACGGTCCGGGCTGCGACCACGGCCATGACCTCAAGGGCAACAACGATCTGCTGCTGCTGAGCAATCCGCAAGTGATCGCCGGCGTGCACACCGCCTACCTGGAAGCCGGCGCCGACCTGCTGGAAACCAATACCTTCAACGCGACCTCGGTCAGCCAGGCCGATTACCACCTGGAGCACCTGGTCTACGAGCTCAACAAGGAAGGCGCACGCATTGCCCGCGCCTGCTGCGACGCCATCGAAGCCAAGGTTCCCAACAAGCCGCGCTTCGTGATCGGCGTGCTGGGCCCGACCAGCCGCACCGCCTCCATCAGCCCGGACGTCAACGATCCCGGCTACCGCAACACCAGTTTCGACGCGCTGCGCATGACCTATCGCGAAGCGATTGAAGGATTGATCGACGGCGGCGCCGATACGATCATGGTCGAGACCATCTTCGATACGCTCAACGCCAAGGCCGCCCTGTTCGCCATCGAAGAAGTCTTTGACGAACGCGGCGCGCGACTGCCGGTGATGATCTCCGGCACGATTACCGATGCGTCGGGACGCACCTTGTCTGGCCAGACCGCCGAGGCCTTCTACACCTCGCTGATGCACGCACGGCCGCTGTCGATCGGGTTGAATTGCGCGCTGGGCGCCAAGGACCTGCGCCCGCACATCGAGACGCTGGCCACCGTCACCGACTGCTTCGTCAGCGCCCATCCCAACGCCGGCCTGCCCAACGCTTTCGGCGAGTACGACGAGACCCCGGAGGAGATGGCGCAGACCCTGCACGAATTCGCCTCGGCCGGCCTGCTCAACCTGGTGGGTGGCTGCTGCGGCAGCTCGCCCGACCACATCCGCGCCATCGCCGAAGCGGTGGCAGGGCTTGCACCACGCGCGCTGCCGCAGCGTCTTGCCGACGCCGCCTGATTTTCCATCGCACTTGCACCGCCACCCGATCCTGGTCGCCGTATGACGCTTTCGCCCCGCTACACCCGCCTGTCCGGCCTCGAGCCGCTGGTCATCACGCCGCAGCTGCTCTTCATCAACGTGGGCGAACGCACCAACGTCACCGGCAGCGCGCAATTCCGCAAACTGATCAAGGAAGAGCGCTACGAGGAAGCGGTCGAAGTCGCGCGCCAGCAGGTCGACAGCGGCGCGCAGATCCTCGACGTCAACATGGACGAGGGCCTGATCGATTCGGAAAAGGCGATGGTGCGCTTCCTCAACCTGATCATGTCCGAGCCGGACATCGCCCGCATTCCGGTGATGGTGGACAGCTCCAAGTGGAGCGTGATCGAGGCCGGCCTGCAGTGCCTGCAGGGCAAGGGCGTGGTCAATTCGATCTCGTTGAAAGAAGGCGAAGCCGCGTTCATCGAACACGCGCTGAAAGTGCGCCGCTACGGCGCCGCGGCGGTGGTGATGGCCTTCGACGAACAAGGCCAGGCCGACACCTGCGCGCGCAAGGTCGAGATCTGCACGCGCGCCTATCGGCTGCTGGTGGACCAGCTGGATTTCCCGCCGGAAGACATCATCTTCGACCCCAACATCTTCGCCGTGGCCACCGGCATCGAGGAACACGACAACTACGCCGTGGACTTCATCGAGGCCACGCGCATCATCAAGGACACGCTGCCGCACTGCCACGTGTCCGGCGGCGTATCGAACGTGTCGTTCTCCTTCCGCGGCAACGAGACCGTGCGCGTGGCGATCCATTCTGTGTTCCTGTACCACGCCATCGCCGCCGGCATGGACATGGGCATCGTCAACGCCGGCGCGCTGCCGATCTACGACCAGCTGGATGCCGAACTGCGCGAGCGCGTGGAGGACGTGATCCTCAACCGTCGCAAGGACGGCACCGAGCGCCTGCTGGAAATCGCCGAACGCTACAAGGGCAAGAAGGGCGAGAAGAAGGTCGAGGACCTGGAATGGCGCAGCCGCACCGTGCGCGAGCGGCTGACCCATGCGCTGGTGCACGGCATCGACGCCTTCGTCGAGACCGATACCGAGGAAGCCCGCGCCGAGGCAACGCGTCCGCTGGATGTGATCGAAGGTCCGCTGATGGATGGCATGAACGTGGTCGGCGACCTGTTCGGCGCCGGCAAGATGTTCCTGCCGCAGGTGGTCAAGTCCGCGCGCGTGATGAAGAAGGCCGTGGCCTACCTGCTGCCCTTCATCGAAGAAGAAAAACTGC
>JBIIHJ010000387.1:0-3671 GCA_044235875.1 Pseudoxanthomonas sp. | reverse complement strand
TGCGCGAAGTGCGGACGACGCCGCCAGCACGCTGGTGCGCGATGCGGTCGGCAAGCTGGGCGAACAGCGCGAGCGCCTGGGCCTGCAGGACGATGCGCGGTTCCTCAATGCCGCGACAGGGCTGGCGGCGCAGGCCGGTGCCGATGGCATGTCGCGGATCGATCACCTGGTACCCGATGCGCGCGGCGGCGTGTTCGCGGTGCAGGGTCGGATGGACGATCCCGCCCACCAGCGCAGCCATGTCGATGCGACGCGGGCCGCGCAGATTCCCGCCCAGCACAGCGTCGACCAGCTCCGCGATCAATCGCGTGCCGTGGCGACACAGCAACAGGACGTGGAATTGCAGCAGCGGCAGGCACCCCGCCAGGCGATGGCCTGAATGCGCCGCGCCAAGCGCGCGGCGGCAATCGGGCAGGTCAGGCGTTCAGCATCAGCGCACCGGCATGTCGGCACGACAGCAAGGTCTTGACCAGGAAATCGACCTGGATGTGCTCGCGCGCATCGACCTTCATCACCGGCACGCTGAAGCCCGAGGCTGCAAGCGCGTCGCGGAACTCGACCAGCTGGAAGGACGGTTCCTGGTCCGAGCGCGTCACCCCGACCACAAAGCTTGCCTCGGGCGCGAGCGCGGCGAACTCGCGCAGCAACACGATCGTGGATTGCAGCTTGTCCGTTTCGCGGGCGTTGACCAGCACGATGATGCCGATCGCGCCGAGGCACACCATGGGCCACATGAAGTTGAGGTAGCTCTGACCCGGCACGCCGTAGAGATGCAACAGCTCGCCCTCTTCCAGTTCGACCGTCCCGTAATCCAGCGCCACGGTGGTGGATTCCTTTTCCGCGGTCGCGTGCTCGCTCAGCGGCATCTCGGTGCTGACCGGATCGTCGTCGGCGATGGAGCGGATCGCGGTGGTCTTGCCGGCGCCCATGCTGCCGACGAACACCAGCTTGTTGTAGAAACTATCCATGCTGCAGACCCATCAGGCGCAGCCCGAAGCGACGCGCGATCCGCAGGAAGGATCGCGCCTCGGGTTCGGCCATGCGGTGTGCACGGCGCGCCGCCACATCGGCGCGCATCGCTTCGGCCGGCGCCAGTCCGCTCACCTGCACGGCGGTCATGATCCGGCGCACCACCGGCAGCGAAACTTCGGTGGCGGTGGCGAGCGCGGTCGGCGACCACGCGCGTACGCGCAGTTGTGCCAGCACCGGCAACCAGCCGGCCGGCGTGTTGCCGATATCCAGATCGGGCCACGACGCCAGGATCGTGTCGCCCAGCGCCACGACCGGCAGTTCGAAATCGGCACGCACGGTCAAACGCCACCACAGCATCTCGATCGAATAACTCACCGTCACGTCCGGACGGTAGATCTGCAGCCATTCCGCATCGGACAAGGGCGTGGACTGCCAGCGCGTGTCCTGGACACGGTCAAGCAGTTCGTCCAGCGGCATGCGCCGCAGCATGTGCAGGCGGCCGTCCAGTGGATCGATCACCACCCGCAGCAGGCCCAGTTCCATCAGCATGCGGCGCGGCGCACGACTGCGCGCACCGGCGTCCAGGCGCATGCAGTCGATCAGGCGCAGCGAGCGCGGTGTGTCGCCGGACTCGCCGGCACGCCCCGCGGCCAGGCCGGCCTTGACCGCCTCGGCGATCTGGCGGACCGACGCGGTCGGCAGCAGTTCGGCACCACCCGGCACGCCGGAGGCTTCGCGCGAAAACGTCAGCACCGGCATGTGCACCGACCAGGCGGCGCGGATGGCCGCGCTGCCGGACGAATTGGAAGCATCGGCGACCAGCAGGTCCGCCGGCTCCCCGCTCCAGGGCACCACCCTGATTTCAAGCATGTCCGCCATCAGCAGCGAACACGCGACCTTGAGTCGCGTGGCCGGCAACAGGTCCAGGCCGGCAGATGCCACGACCCGTCGTTGCGGAACCAGTTGCATGGCCGTCTCCCTGGACAAGGCGCGAATGGGAACATGATCGGGGCGCGATGCGCACCGCAGTGACGGGGCGCGTCATCCACGCCCCGGGTGAGGCATCAACCGAACTGCAGGGTCTTTTCGAACGCCTTCACTTCGTGGCGGGCCATCGCCAGGTTGGCGCGCGAACGGTCCAGCACCACGTACAGGAACAGCGCGTTGTTGGTGTCCAGCGGTCGGATCAGGTGGTACTGCTTGCCCAGCGTGATCAGGATGTCCTCGATCGAATCATCGAGGTTCAGCTGCTGGGCCACGCGACGCTTGGCGCGTACCACCTCGGTGTTGCCAGCTGCGGCGACTTCCAGATCGATCACCCCGCCGCCACCGACCATCCCCAGGGCCATGCCGCTGTCGGTGTCGACCAGTGCGGCGCCCACGAAACCGGCGACGTTCTTCAGTTCATCGAGATTGAGACTTGCCATGTGCGTTGCTTCCATGTGTTGGTTGAGGAGTCCGGCGAGCCGGCGGAACTGGGCAGGCACCGCAATGGCGACGCCCACCCGCGATAGCGGGATCGGAACGTGGGATCAAACGGTCAGCCGTGCCCGAATGCGTGTGGCACATTCGCGTGCCCCGTACAGCAGCACGGCCAGATTCATATCGGAGGTGCCCATGGCCGCCAGCGTCATCGGCCGGCCCAGGTCCAGTCGGATCAGCACCATGTTGCCCTGCTTGGTGCAGATGGTCGCGTAGTCGGCGCAAGCCAGGCCCAGCTCGCGCGCCACGGTCTCGCCCAGGGTCAGGAAGGAATTGGTCATCGCCGCAAGGCGGCGCGGATCTGCATCAAGCGTGGACCAGTCGGCGATGGCGCGACCATCGGCGGTGGTGAGCAGCAGCATGCTGATGCCGGGCGTGCGCTCGCAGGCACGATGGAACTCTTCCAGCATCGCCGCACGGCCGGCAGCGACGTCATCACGCCCCGCCTGGCCCATCACACTGATGACCTTTTCCCGCGTTCCAGGTTCCACGACATGTCCTTAAACGTTGCAAGCGGCTTCAAGCACAGGACATGCCAACTCCATGGTTGCAAAATTTTCTTGCAGATCCATGCGTTGGTGGATGATGACCCCATGCGCACAAAGACCGAAAGTGTCGCATGGCGTCACTTTGGCTGCGGGCGCGAACACACTGAAAAGTTGATGTGGCTCAAATCAACTGGCCTTGAGTCTGCCTGGTCGCCCGCTGACGGCCTGCATGCACGGCCCAAGCGTACGCAAGGCGCCCGAAGGCGCCTCGCGTGGATCAGCCTACTGGCCGATGTGTTGCTTGAGCCAGTCGTTGACGGTGTCGTGCCACAGGATGGAGTTCTGCGGCTTGAGCACCCAGTGGTTCTCGTCCGGGAAATACAGGAACTTCGATTCCACACCCAGGCTCTGCGCGGCGGTGAACGCGGCCAGGCCCTGTTCGACCGGGATGCGGAAATCCTGCTGGCCATGGATCACCAGGATCGGTGTCTTCCAGTGCTTGACGTGGTTCACCGGGTTGAACTGTTCGTACTTGGCCGGGTCGGCCCACGGCGTGCCGCCGTTTTCCCATTCGGAGAACCACAGCTCTTCGGTGCTGTAGCCCATCATGCGGTTGTCGAAGACCCCGTCATGGTCGACCAGGCACTTCCACGGCTGGTTCCAGGTGCCGGCGATCCAGTAGGTCATGTAGCCGCCGTAGCTGGCGCCTAGCGCGCAGGCCTTGTCACC
>JBIIHJ010000386.1:0-3678 GCA_044235875.1 Pseudoxanthomonas sp. | reverse complement strand
TGGGGCGTGGCAAAAGGGCCGCCATGATACTGGACGGGGGCGTATGGGCCATGTGGCGCACACGGCTGGGAGCCGCCATCGCCCGCCATGCCGATTGGCGGGCGCGGCAGCGCCGGTCACACTGTCGCGATGCCGAACCTGCTGTTGCCGCCTGCCATCGCCCTGCTGGGGCCTACTGCCTCGGGCAAGTCCGCGCTGGCCCTGGAATGGGCGCAGCGCCTGGGCGGGGAGATCGTCAGCATCGATTCGGCGCTGGTCTACCGGCATCTGGACATCGGCGCGGCCAAACCCTCGCGCGACGAACGGGCGCAGGTGCCGCACCACCTGATCGACCTGCGCGATCCGTGGCAGACCTATTCGGCCGCCGAGTTCGCAGCCGATGCGCGCGTGGCGGTCGAACAGATCGTGGCGCGCGGCCGCATCCCGATCCTGGCCGGTGGCACCGGCCTGTATTTCCAGGCGCTCAGCGAAGGCCTGGCCGACATGCCAGAAGCCAACCCGGAGGTGCGCGCGATCATCGCCGCCGATGCCGCCGTGCGCGGCTGGCCGGCGTTGCATGCCGACCTGATCCAGGTCGATCCGCTGGCGGCGGCGAAGATCAAGCCGACCGATCCGCAGCGCATCCAGCGGGCCCTGGAAGTGTTCCGATTGAGTAGCCGGCCGATCAGCGCCTGGCAGCGCGACCCTGTCGGTCAGCGGCTGTCGGTGCGGCTGCTCAAGCTGGTGCTGGCGCCGGCCGACCGCGCCGTGCTGCATGGACGGATCGAAATGCGTTTCGACCAGATGCTCGCTGCCGGTTTCCTGGACGAGGTACGTGCGTTGCGCGCGATACCGCAGATGCAGGCGGTGGCCGCGCCGCTGGATCTGCCGGCGGTGCGGGCGGTCGGGTATCGCCAGGCCTGGCAGTTGCTTGATGGGCATGGCAGTGCGGCCACATTCCGAGAACAGGCCGTTGCCGCCACCCGGCAGCTGGCCAAGCGCCAGCTCACCTGGCTGCGTGGTCGTCCGGATCTGCGCTGGTTCGACCCCGCCACCCAGCGTGCCGGGCTGGAGGACGCGCTGGGGTTGTTCCTCGGTCGCTGAAACGCGACCGCGTGGCTGGTCAATCCGCGTCGCTTGTGTAATATCGGTTAACCGGTCGCGGCTCGGGGATGCAATCGCTGCGTCGGCCCATTAAAAGAACAGTCCCATCGAAAGAATGGGCGGGAGTTTTTCGCATGTCCAAGGGGCAATCCCTGCAGGATCCTTTCCTGAACGCGTTGCGGCGCGAGCGGGTTCCGGTGTCGGTCTACCTGGTCAATGGCATCAAGTTGCAGGGCACGATCGAGTCCTTTGACCAGTTTGTCGTGCTGCTGCGGAACACCGTCAGCCAGATGGTCTACAAGCACGCCATTTCCACCGTGGTGCCGGCGCGCAATGTGCGGGTGGGGCCTGGCGGTGGCTATGTCCAGCCTGGCGCCGATGGCGCCGAAGCCGGTCCTGACGACCTGGAAGACGACGAATAAGCCTTGAGACGCTGGCCCGGTCCGGCGTCCTTTGGTCGGATCGAATGGCCGCTGGCGTCCGCCAGCGGTTGAAGCGGGGCCTTTGCGTCACCATGCTGGGGGTCTTGATCCCCGACGTAGTGAAAGATGCCGACCGAGTTGTTCGAACGTTCCCGCAAGGGTGAACACGCCCTGCTGATCCAGCCCGTGCGCGGTGGCACCGCCGCCGTGGCCGGCGACGAGGATGCCGCCGAGGAGTTCACCGAGCTTGCCCGCTCCGCTGGCGCGACCATCGCCGCGCTGCTCACGGCCCGCACCGACAAGCCCAGTCCGTCGACCTTCATCGGCAGCGGCAAGCTGGAAGAGGTCAAGGCCGCGGCCGACGCCACCGGTGCCGACCTGATCCTGGTCAATCATTCGCTGACCCCGGGCCAGGAGCGCAACCTGGAAAAAGCCCTGGAGCGCCGCGTGCTGGACCGCACCGGGCTGATCCTGGACATTTTCGCCCAGCGTGCCCGCAGCCACGAAGGCAAGCTGCAGGTCGAGCTGGCCCAGCTGCGGCACATGGCCACGCGCCTGGTCCGCGGCTGGACCCACCTGGAGCGCCAGCGCGGTGGTTCGATCGGTCTGCGTGGCCCGGGTGAAACCCAGCTTGAGACCGACCGACGCCTGCTGCAGAAGCGCGTGGACCAGCTGCAGAAGCGGCTGGAGAAGGTCGAGGTGCAGCACACCCAGATGCGCCGCGCGCGCGTGCGCAGCGAGCTGCCGCGCGTGGCGCTGGTCGGCTATACCAACGCCGGCAAGTCCACGCTGTTCAATGCCATCACCGGTGCGCAGGCTTACGCGGCCGACCAGCTGTTCGCCACGCTCGATCCCACGGTGCGCCGGGTGAACCTGGCCGGCGGCAGCGTGGTACTGGCCGACACGGTCGGCTTCGTTCGCGACTTGCCGCATGAGTTGGTCGCTGCGTTCCGCTCGACGTTGTCCGAGGCGCGCGAGGCAGACCTGCTGCTGCATGTGGTCGATGCGGCCGATCCGTTGCATGCCGAACGCATGGCCCAGGTCGACCTGGTCCTGAACGAGATCGAGGCAGGCGACATCCCGCAGCTGCTGGTGTTCAACAAGATCGACCGGATCGAAGGCGCGCAGCCACGCCATGACGCACCGGAAGGCGCGCTGGAAGGTGAAACAGCGCCCGGCACGCTGGGCCTGGCCCGCGAGCGGGTGTGGATTTCCGCGCGCGATGGGGTTGGCCTGGATCTGCTGCAGGACGCCCTGGCCCAGCGTCTGGGGCTGCAGCGCATTCGCGGCGAAGTCGTGCTGCCGGCAACGGCCGGCCGCCTGCGCGCGCGGTTGTTCGACCTGGAAGCGGTCCGCGCCGAAGCGCACGACGAAGCCGGCTGGCGGCTGACGCTGGACATGGCCCGGGCCGATGCCGAGAAGCTCTTGTCGCAGCCCGGTGGCGATGCGCTGCGGGTCTTGCTGCCGGCGGCGGAAGTGGAGCAGTGGGAGGCGTAGGTCTGCTGCTCCTTCCCGCCCTGAATTGAGGGCAAGCGCGTTGGTGCCGCTCCGCGGCCCGGCCCGGCCCGCTTTCTTTGCTCATGCAGAGCGCGCATTTCAAGAGCCGCATGGCGGATCAAGCTCGGCAAGGAAGCGCGTTCGCATAGGCGAATGTCTGTTCAACGCGCCCCGGCGCTACGTCCGTGCGTTGCGCAGGTGGACTATGGGACGAGGGATGTTTGGAAGGGACATCCCCGTGCTTTCCCGACACGACGTGCATCCATGCATGTCGCCCCCGCATCAAGGATGGGGCAGGCGCTGGGGATCTTCACCTCGCCCCTTCGTCGTGCCTCAAGGGGATTTGAGCGCAGTGGTGGAAGCAAGCGCGCAGGGCAGCGGAGCGAGCTCCGCTCTACAACAAAGACACGTATCGAATGCGCTGGTAGAGCCGAGCTTGTGGTAGCCGCTCTTGGGGGCTCGGCTGCTTTTGCTCTGGCAGTTGCCATCGAGAAAAACGGCAGAGACGGCACGCCCGTTCGGCCAATGGCCGGAGAAGTCAGGTCGACGCAGGACGCAGGCGCAAGGCCAAGCCAATCAGGGAGCCAGCCGCTCCAACCCCACCCGCGCCATCACCGCTTCCCACGGAAACAAGGGCCCAGGATCCCGCTTGCGTGCCACCAGCACGCCCGGATCA
>JBIIHJ010000091.1:0-11918 GCA_044235875.1 Pseudoxanthomonas sp. | reverse complement strand
GAAGTCCTTGGGATGCTGGCCGACCAGCAGGTCGCGCACGGCGCCCCCGACCAGGTAGGCCGCGAAGCCGGCATCACGCAGGCGGTACAGCACGCGCAGGGCATTGGGACTGATATCCCGACGCGAGATGGTGTGCGCCTCGCGGGGAATGACGATGGGCTGGAGTTCGGCGATGATGATTGCGGCTTCCGTTTGTGTTTTGAGCGGCCAACCCGATTGCCGGGGGCCCAAGCTGTGGATATACTAACCAGCTAAGCAGTCGTGGCCCAAACGCTCCCTTCGTCTAACGGTTAGGACGTGGCCCTCTCAAGGCTAAAATAGGGATTCGAATTCCCTAGGGAGCACCACCACGGCCCCCTGCTTGGAACCGATCAGACCCGGCCAGCGCCGGGTTTTTTCGTTTCTAAGGTCCTGCTCATGGCCCCCGCTCGGACTGAACCGCACAGGGCGCTTCCTATAGAATGCGCAGCCCCCTCGCCTGCACCACCGGAAGACCGCCATGCCCTTCGTCGTTACCGAAGCCTGCATCAAGTGCAAGTACACCGATTGCGTCGAGGTGTGCCCGGTGGACTGCTTCCATGAAGGTCCCAATTTCCTGGTGATCGATCCGGACGAATGCATCGACTGCACCCTGTGCGAGCCGGAATGCCCGATCAACGCGATCTATCCGGAAGACGACGTGCCCGCCGGACAGGAAGCATTCGTGGCGCTCAACGCCGAGCTGGCCAAGGCCTGGCCGGTCATCACCGTGCGCAAGGATCCGATGCCCGACGCGGCCGACTGGGAAGGCAAGACCGACAAGCTGCCGCTGCTGCAGCGCTGAAGGCCCAGCTGCCTGCCATCCACCGCATCCCGCACGTAGCCCGGGCAACGCCGCGGGCCGCACCCGGGGAAGCTTTCCCGAGCATCCCACCCCGCGGATGCGCTTGGCTTATCCGGGCCACGGACGGGAACCGTAGGAGAGGGTCGAGCACGCCACGCGCACGCAAGAAAAAGGCGCCGACAGGCGCCTTTTTTCGTTCCGGCTGATCGCCTTGCGATCAGGTCCCGCCGAGCTTGTTCTTCAGTTCGGCCATCAGGCGCGTGGCCTCCGGGCCATTGGCCGGCACGCCGCGCGGATCGACCGCCGAGACATAGGCGCCCGAGGCGATTTCCGACACGCGCACCAGGAAGCTCACCCCCTGGTAGGAGATGTCGTAGCTGCCCAGCAGCTGGGCGCTGCTGGCGATGGTCAGGCCATCGACAGTGCCCAGCGCGGTGCCGACCTTGGTGAAGACTTCATCGCGCTTACCGGCGACATTGAAGCCGGAGGTGTTGGGCGACGGGGCCGCCTGCTGGCCGACGCCAGCTGCGCCACCGGTGGCCACGGTCGGGACCTGCATGGCGCCTGCGGTGCTCGGCACGTTCAGATCCGGCGGGACTTCCAGCGGACGCGCCTGCTCGGCCAGCGCGTAGTCGCCCTTGGGCCCCTTGTGGAACCACTTGCAGCCAGACAGGCCGACGATGGACATCGCCAGCACCACCGGCAGAACGACACGCGAAACACGGGAAAAGCGCATTGGATGAATCTCCTGATTCTTGATTCGGACTGTTGAAGTCAGGCCGCGAGCGGTTCGCGACTGGATTGTTCTTCGAGCACCGACAGCTGCGCCACCAGGCGGTCGGCCAGATCGGCGTGCACCTGTGACAGCGGCAGCAGCGGCAGCCGCAGGCCCTGGCCGAGCCCCAGGCGCTGCAGCAGCGCCTTGACCGGGATCGGATTGGGCTCGATGCCGAGGAAAGTATAGAACTCGGCCAGCTGCGCATCCCATTCGGTCGCCATGGGGGCTTGGCCGGCGCGCGACAGGTCGCACAGACGGCGGAACGCCACCGGCATTGCGTTGGACCCGACCGAGATCAATCCGTCGGCGCCGAGGAGCATGGCGCGGCAGGCCGTGCCGTCGTCGCCACTGAGCACGGCGAAGTTTTCGCGACGCAGCGCCAGGAGCGCGGCCATGCGCTCTGGCTCGCTGCGCGCTTCCTTGATGCCGACGATACCCGGATGGTCGACCAGCGCCGCCACGGTTTCCGGCAGCAGGTCGCAGCCGCTGCGGCTGGGCACGTTGTACAGCACCACCGGCAGCCCACCCTCTTGGGCAACCGCGCGGAAATGCGCGACCAGGCCGGCCTGGGTAGGCCGCACGTACGGCGGCGTCACCACCAGCGCGAACTGCGCGCCGGCCGCCGCAGCAAGACGTGTCTGGGCAATGGTCTTGGCAGTGTTCATCTGGCCGGTACCGGCCAGGATCGGCAACGCACCTCCGGTGAACTGGACCGCTTCACGGATCAGGGTGAGGTATTCATCGTCCGACAGTGCCGCCGCTTCCCCGGTCGAACCGGCCACCACCAGGCCCTGTACGCCACCGCGCACCTGCCGTTTGAGCAGGTCGCGCCAGGCATCCAGGTCGATGGCGCCACTGCCGGACAACGGCGTGGCCAGGGCGGTAATGCAACCGGAAAGAGACAAACGAGGCCTGTAAGGAGTGATACGCGCGGAATGCCGCGCACGGGCAGCGATGTTACTTGCGGCGCGAAAGCGCGGGCAAGTATGCTGGCTGCGCACTACAGGCCCCGTCCCGGGCGCCATTCAGACTCGCTGCAATGCCGGAAGCCCCTTTGACCGACTCCACGCCCCGGCCCTCGCCGAACGAAAACCACCTCCTGATCAACGCCTATACGACGCATCCGGAGTCGCCGTTGCTGGGAGTGACGCGTCGCATCGCCGATTCGGGCTGCAACCTGGTCGATGCGCGCCTGTCCACAGTCGGTCGCGACGTATCGGTGACCGCGCTGGCCACAGGTTCGTGGGACGCGGTCGCCAAGCTGGAAGCGATGCTGACCCGGCTGGAGCGTGAGGAAGGCCTGAAGCTGGTCTGGTACCGCACCGGCGCCAAGGTCGTGCAGTCCAATCTGCTGCCCTACATCGTCGAAGTCGTCGCCGCCGACAAGCCCGGCATCCTGTTCCAGTTGGCCGATTTCTTCGATCGCCAGGGCATCACCATCGAGAACCTGCAGTCCACGCGCTACCGCGCCATGCAGACCGGTGCGGAAATGTTCTCGGCCCAGGTCACCATCGGGGTGCCGGCCAACATGCACATCGCCGCGCTGCGCGACGATTTCCTCGAATTCTGCGACCATCTGAACCTGGACGCGATCATGGACCCGATGAAGTTCTGACGATGACGGCAACCGCCAAAGCGCTTCCGAAGTCCACCCTGAAACTGCCGCTCGCCCTGTCCGGCGGCACCACCACGACCCTCGCCGAACACGCCGGCCATTGGCTGGTGCTGTACTTCTACCCGAAGGACAGCACGCCGGGCTGCACCACCGAAGGCATCGACTTCAACGCGCTGCTGCCGGAGTTTGCCGCGCTCGATGCGCAGGTGCTGGGCGTGTCGCGCGATTCGGTCAAATCGCATGACAACTTTTGCGCCAAGCAGGGATTTGCCTTCCCACTGATCAGTGATGCCGACGAAGCGTTGTGCAAGGCCTTCGACGTGATCAAGGAAAAGAACATGTACGGGCGCCAGGTACTGGGCATCGAGCGCAGTACCTTCCTGATATCGCCCCGGTCGCACATCGCGTCCGAATGGCGCAAGGTCAAGGTCGCCGGCCACGCCCAGGCCGTGCTGGACACGCTCAAGGCCGCACGCTCCCAGTGACACCTCACGTTTGCCTTTACCTCCACTGCCCCGCTGATGCGGGCGCGGTGGCCTGCTGCTGTCCGCCCAACAGGAAATGTCGATGACCCGAAGCAAGCGCATCTACGTGCTGGACACCAACGTGCTGATGCACGACCCGACCGCGCTGTTCAAGTTCGAAGAGCACGATGTGTTCCTGCCCATGCAGGTGATCGAGGAGCTGGACAATGCCAAGAAGGGCATGTCAGAAGTCAGTCGCAACGCACGCCAGGTCAGCCGCTTCCTCAACGAACTGATCGTCGGCGCCGATGCAGAGCGCATTTCGCTGGGCATCACCCTGCTCCACCCCAAGGGCCTGAACCTCAAGCAGCCCGGCCAGATCGGCCTGCTGCATTTCCAGCTCAAGCCGGTCGATCCAGGCCGCACCTTCGGTGCGATCGCGCCGGACAACAAGATCCTGGCCGCGGTGCTGCAGCTGCATGAGGAACACCCCGGCACGCCGGTGATCCTGGTGTCCAAGGACATCAACCTGCGGATCAAGGCATCGATCAGCGGCATCGTCGCCGAGGACTACGAAAACGACCGGGCACTGGACGATTTCAGTCTGCTCTACACCGGCGCCACCGCGCTGCCGGAGGATTTCTGGCATCGCCACCAGGGCGACCTGAAGTCCTGGAGCGACAAGAGCGGCCGCACCAGCTACGAAGTCGTCATGGCCGACGAGGAGGACTGGCATCCCAACCAGTACCTCTACCTGCCGGGCGAGGACGAAGTGGAAATGCGCGTGGCCAAGGTCAATGCCGACGGCAAGGCCACGCTGACCCTGGTCGATGATTTCCGCAGCGGCCAGCACGCGGTCTGGGGCATCAGCGCGCGCAACCGCGAGCAGAACTTCGCGCTCAACGCGCTGATGGACCCGGAGATCGATTTCGTCAGCCTGCTCGGCACCGCCGGCACCGGCAAGACGCTGCTCGCGCTGGCCGCCGGCCTGGCCCAGACCATGGACCAGCAGCGTTATCGCGAGATCATCATGACCCGCGCCACGGTCAGCGTCGGCGAGGACATCGGCTTCCTGCCCGGCACCGAGGAAGAAAAGATGACGCCGTGGATGGGCGCGCTGACCGACAACCTGGAAGTCTTGACCCACAACCAGGAAGGCGGCGCGTGGGGCCGCCAGGCGACCAACGATCTGTTGGCTTCGCGCATCAAGATCCGCTCGATGAACTTCATGCGTGGGCGCACCTTCCTGTCGCGTTACCTGATCTTGGACGAGGCGCAAAACCTCACGCCAAAGCAGATGAAGACCCTGATCACCCGCGCCGGCCCCGGCACCAAGATCGTCTGCCTGGGCAATGTCGAACAGATCGACACGCCGTACCTGACCGAGACCACCTCGGGCCTGACCTACGCGGTCGACCGCTTCAAGGGCTGGGCGCACAGCGCGCACATCACCCTGCGTCGCGGCGAGCGCTCGCGCCTGGCCGACTACGCCTCGGAAGTCCTCTGACGCGGGCCGATCCCGGGTAAGCACCTGGCAGGACGCGACGTTGGCCGCGTCCTGCCAGGCACCGCACGCGCCGGACCAGTCCATCCTATCGGTCAAGGGCGCGACCTTGCCCATATCGCATCTTCTGCCGG
This sequence comes from Pseudoxanthomonas sp., assembly GCA_044235875.1. Classification (GTDB taxonomy): domain Bacteria; phylum Pseudomonadota; class Gammaproteobacteria; order Xanthomonadales; family Xanthomonadaceae; genus Pseudoxanthomonas_A. The sequence continues at coordinate 6,600 of JBIIHJ010000091.1, read as the reverse complement.
TCCTGGTGGCCGGCCTTCGCATCGGCGGCACCGCCGCCGGAGCAGTTGCGCGTGCTCGCAAAGATTGCCGACTGGCGCAGAGTAATGCTGCTGACATTGCAGGCATTGCCCTGTCTGGGTGCCGCAATGATCCATCCGCCCCGCCAACTGCCGGGCACTTGCACCGGCGAGGGATCGGTGTCGTTGACTGGCTGCGTGGGCCGCCATCGTCGCCAGTGGCCGTGATTTACCGATGTGGCCGGCCACGGCCGACGGCACACTCGAAACGACTGCCGCCTTCCTGCGACGCTGGCCCGGCCGATACCATGGATGGAGCAACCGCTTCATTGACTGGCCACCTCACCTCTCGCGAACCCGGCACGGACACAGGCGACCGCCCGGTCGCTTCGACAGGACCTGAAAATGCAGACGAAGGACGCCGCCATCGAGGCACCGGATGGCCACGCATGGACCCTGCTGGTGCGCGCACCGCAGCAGCCGCGCGCCACACTGCTCTGGGTGCCTGCGCTAGGCATTTCGGCGCGCCATTACCTAGCGTTTGCCGAGGCGTTGGTTGGCCACGGCATCGCGGTGGGCCTGCACGAGTGGCGTGGTCATGGCAGCAGCACCCTGCGCGCCGGCCCTGCCTGCAACTGGGGATACGCCGAACTGCTGAGCCTGGATCTGCCTGCGAGCCAGACCGCACTGACCGACAGGTTCCCGCAGTTGCCGATCCTGGTCGGCGGACACAGCCTGGGCGGCCAGCTGGCGGCGTGTCATGCGGCACTTTCGCCCGCCGCTGCCTGGCGACAGCTTTGGCTGGTGGCCAGCGGGACACCTGACTGGCGGTGCTTCCCGCCACCGCGCGGCCTGCTGTTGCCATTGGCGTATCGCTTCATGCGCTGGCTGGCGCAGCGCAACGGCGCGCTGCCCGGCCGGCGGATCGGTTTTGGCGGCAATGAGGCACGTGGCTTGATCGATGACTGGGCACGGGTCGGGCTCGGTGGACGTTATGCAGGCCGTGGGATGCAGGCCGATCTGGAACAGGCGCTTTCGCAGTTGTCGCTGCCGGTCAGCAGTGTGCTGTTCGCGCAGGACTGGTTCGCGCCTGCATCGTCGCTGGCCGGCCTGACGGGAAAATTCGCCTGCCCGGTAGCGCCACCGTTGATCCTGGATGCGGCCGCGCTTGGCACCAAGGCAGATCATTTCGCGTGGATGCAACGACCGGAGGCCGTCGCCAAGGCGCTGGCATCGTCCCAGCCCTGAGCTGGCGCGCAGCTTCTGCCATCGGCCAGCATCGCGCCGGATCGCAGGCAATGCGATGCTATGGGCTGAGTGATCGTCCGGCAGCCAGCGTCTGCCCGCAAGGAATCCGTCTCGATGCCGCATGCCAGTTCCAACGCGAAAATCGCCATCGTCGGCCTTGGTTACGTAGGACTTCCTTTGGCCGTGGCATTCGGACGACTCCACGAGACGATCGGCTTCGACATCGATCGCGCACGCGTGCATGCACTGCAATCGCATCGGGACGACACGCTGGAAACCTCGCCCGAGCAACTGCGCGCCTCCCGGCATTTGACCTGCACGGACGATGTCGCGCGTCTGGTCGGCTGTGATGTCTTCATCGTCACCGTGCCCACGCCGGTCGACGCATACAAACGCCCGGATCTGGGCGCGCTCGAATCGGCCAGCCGCATTGTCGGACGCGCCATCCGCGCCGGGGGCCTGGCGATCTTCGAATCCACGGTGTATCCCGGCGCCACCGAAGAATTCTGCATCCCGATCATCGAGGCCGAGTCGGGACTGGTGTTCAACCGCGATTTCCACGCCGGCTATAGCCCCGAGCGCATCAATCCCGGCGATCGCGAACATCGGCTGGAAACCATCATCAAGGTGACCTCAGGCTCGACGCCGGAAGCCGCCGCACGCGTCGATGCGCTCTACCGCAGCATCGTCCAGGCGGGCACCCATTGCGCGCCGAGCATCCGCGTGGCCGAAGCCGCCAAGGTGATCGAGAACACCCAGCGCGACGTCAACATCGCCCTGGTCAATGAACTGGCGCTGCTGTTCCATCGCCTGGGCATCGACACCGGCGACGTGCTCGAGGCGGCTGGCACCAAGTGGAATTTCCTGCGCTTCAAGCCCGGGTTGGTGGGTGGTCACTGCATCGGCGTGGATCCCTATTACCTGACCCACAAGGCGCAGCAGGTCGGCCATCATCCGGAGGTGATCCTGGCCGGGCGGCGCATCAACGACGGCATGGGCGCACACATCGCCCAGCGCACCGTCAAGCTGATGGCCAAGCGCGGACAGCCGGTCTCCGGGGCGCGCGTGCTCGTGCTCGGGCTGGCGTTCAAGCAGGATTGCCCCGATCTGCGCAACACCAAGGTGGTCGATATCGTCCAGGAACTGCGCCAGTACAGCGTGCAGGTCGACGTCCACGACCCCTGGGTCAATGCCACCGAAGCGCTGCACGAGTACGGCCTGGAGCTGGTCGCTTCACCGGCCCACGACCACTACGACGCCGTGATCCTGGCCGTGGCCCATCATCAGTTCGTCGCGCTCGGCGGCGCGGGCGTGCGCGCTTTCGCCAAGCCACAGGGCACCCTGTTCGACGTGCAGCGCGCCCTGCCCCGCGCCGATGTCGACGACCGGCTCTGACGCGACTTTTCTATACATCGAATTTTTGGAGTACATCCCATGAAGATCCTGGTCACCGGCGCTGCCGGCTTCATCGGCGCACGACTGAGCGAACGCCTGCTCGCCCGCGGCGACACCGTCCTGGGCTATGACAACCTCAACGATTACTACGATCCGTCGTTGAAGGAGGCGCGCCTGGCGCGCCTGGAAGGCCAGCCGGGGTTTTCCCTGATCCGCGGCAGCCTGGAAGACCGCCCGGCGCTGGAAGCGGCCTTCGATGGCTTCGCACCGCAGCGCGTGGTCAACCTCGCAGCGCAGGCCGGCGTGCGCTACTCGCTGCAGAACCCGCATGCATACGTGGACAGCAACATCGTGGGCTTCATGAACATCCTGGAAGCCTGCCGCCATCGCGACGTCGAGCATCTGGTGTATGCCTCATCGAGCTCGGTCTACGGCGGCAATCGCAAACTGCCGTTCGCGGTCGAGGACAGCGTCGATCATCCGCTAAGCCTGTATGCGGCCAGCAAGAAGGCCAACGAGCTGATGGCCCATACCTACAGCCATCTGTATCGGCTGCCGACGACGGGCCTGCGCTTTTTCACGGTCTACGGACCATGGGGCCGGCCCGACATGGCGCTGTTCCAGTTCACCCAGCGCATCCTGGCTGGCGAGCCGATCGATCTGTTCAACAACGGCCAACACACGCGTGATTTCACTTATATCGATGACATCGTCGAAGGCGTGATCCGCACCCTGGACAACGTGCCCGCTCCGGATCCGCACTACGACCCACTGTCTCCCAATCCCGCGACGTCCGATGCGCCCTATCGGGTCTACAACATCGGCAACCACGCGCCGGTGCAGCTGCTGGACTACATCGACGTGCTTGAACAGGCGCTGGGCCGCAAGGCACAGCGCCGCCTGCTGCCGCTGCAGCCCGGCGACGTGCCTGACACCTTTGCCGACGTCAGCGCCCTGCAGCGCGATGTGGGATATGCGCCCTCCACGCCGATCCAGGCCGGCATCGAACGCTTCGTGACGTGGTATCGCGAGTACTACCGGGTCTGACCGCCTTCAGGCGCTCGCTTTGGCACGGGCTCAGCGCCTTGCACCACCACAGTTGGAGCCGGCCGCGAAAAAAATTCACGAAAGGTGTTGACGGAAACAACCTTCCTCACCATAATTTCGCTCCTCGCAAGGCGCCCGTAGCTCAGCTGGATAGAGTACCTGGCTACGAACCAGGCGGTCGGGAGTTCGAATCTCTCCGGGCGCACCATGCGATAACACGAAAAGGCCGGCATCTTGCCGGCTTTTTTGTTGCCCGAAGATCTGGTTCAGCCAGCCACTTGATGGGACGGTCGCTGCCGCGGCGCGCCCAGTGCGCGGCGCGTGCGAGCTTGTGGCGAAGTCATCGCCCACTCGCCCAGTGACATAGCGGTGAGGCGTGGTGATCCACTCGACAGCCGGACACCTCGACAGACGTCGAGCCGCGCGAAGCTCGTCCCTGTCTCCCTTTGGAGCGCAGCCTCAATTCGCGATGGGAGACGAGGGAACATGCGTAGGCAGGGCGGGGTCACGCTCACCATGGCACGCAGCCGCGCCGAATCACTTCAGATAGCTTTTCAACGCGGCGGCAACGCTGGCCACGCCCGCTTCACGCGCATCGAGATCTTGCGGGGCCACGACGTGGTGGCGCAGATGATCGGCCAACAGTTCAAGCATCAACGCCTGCGACGCACCCCGCACGGCTGCCGCCTGGGTCAATACCTCACCGCAGTCCACGGCCTGGTCCAGGGCTTTTTCCAACGCCTCCACCTGGCCCTTGATGCGGCGCACACGTGCCAGCAGCCGGGGCTTGTTGTCATTGAGGTGTGCCAACGTAATGTACCCCCCGGGGGTAACCCGGATACCATGCAGGGGTATCCTATCCCGAGTCGGTCCTGCCATGACGATTTCCAAGATTGCCGACCAGCGCCGGCATTCCCACGCCTTCGGCATCCAGCGGCTTGCGGCAGAGAACAGCACGCGCCGCGCGGCCATCCTGACTGCGGTGATGATGGTGGTGGAGATCGTCGGCGGCTGGAGCCTGAACTCGATGGCGCTGCTGGCCGATGGCTGGCACATGAGTTCGCACACGCTGGCGCTGGGACTTGCACTGTTCGCCTACGCGTGCGCGCGCCGCTTTGCGAACGATCCCCGCTTCACCTTCGGCACTTGGAAAATCGAGGTGCTGGGCGGCTACACCAGCGCGATCCTGCTGCTGGGCGTGGCTGGGCTGATGCTGTTCCAGTCGACCGAAAGGTTGCTGGCGCCACAGGCGATCCATTACAGGGAGGCGATCGTCATCGCGGTGGTCGGCCTGACGGTGAACCTGCTGTGCGCATGGTGGCTACGCGACAGCCACGATCACACTCACGGCCACGGCCACGGCCACGGCCACGGAGATCATCACGGACATGCCCATCATCACGCCCAGGCCGATGACGGTCACGACGACCTCAACCTGCGCGCTGCCTATCTGCATGTCGTGGCCGATGCGGCGACCTCGGTGCTGGCCATCGTCGCCCTGATGGCTGGCCTGTTCTGGGGACTGACCTGGATGGACCCGGCCATGGGCATCATCGGCGCGGTGCTGGTGACCGCCTGGGCCTGGGGCCTGCTGCGCAGCACCGGCAAGGTGCTGTTGGACGCGGAGATGGACGCGCCAGTGGTGCAGGAAGTACGCGATGTCATCGCCGCGCTTCCGCACCCAGTGAAGATCAGCGACCTGCATGTCTGGCGCGTTGGCAACAGTGCGTACGCCTGCGTCATCAGCCTGGTCACCGATGCGGCCTTGGACGCCGACTATTACCGGCAGGCCATCCAGATCCATGAAGAACTGGTCCACGTCACAGTCGATATTCACCAGCCCCATGCGGTAACGACAGGGTAATGCCATCACGCGGCTGAAAATCGGCATCACTTGCCACTCCGCACGGCGCAATCGGTCCTTGGGCAACATCAAACCGGACTTGCGCATGCAATGGCGACTTGATTTTTACAACACCCTCGCGCGTTGCAAGGCGATGCATCACGCAGTCGCGGACAACAAAAAAGCCTCTGCATGCAGAGGCTTTTTTGCGTCTTGGCGGAGTGGGAGGGATTCGAACCCTCGATAGAGCTTTTGACCCTATACTCCCTTAGCAGGGGAGCCCCTTCAGCCGCTCGGGCACCACTCCAATCAACACTGCTCCGTAGTGCTACGCAGCAGCCAGCAAGGATACCGGCTGAACGCGCATACGGCAAACAAAATCGTCAGTTCGAGGAACCGCTCTCGACATGGTCAGCGGCCGAACCGGCCTCTTCACCGCGCTGGATACGCTGGTAGATCTCTTCGCGGTGGACCGCGACATCCTTGGGCGCAGTGATGCCGATGCGCACCTGGTTGCCTTTCACGCCGAGGACGGTAACTGAGACCGAGTCTCCGATCATCAGGGTTTCGCCGACACGGCGGGTCAAAATCAACATTTCAATTCTCCGTAATCCGGCTAGCGTAAAGCCGGGGGAAGCGTTTGGCACCCGGCGTTGCCGGAGCACTTCCCGATAGGTTCATAGACGTGAAACATGGTAGCGGCCGGCCATGCCAGGCCGCAAGGCATCAACGGCCTGTTTCAGGCAACAAGCCGTTGCGCTACCCACGCTCCGATCCCCGCCAGCGCTGAAGCAAGGGCGGGCCCGTCCTCGCCACCACCCTGGGCCAAGTCCGGGCGACCGCCGCCCTTGCCCCCGATCTGACTGGCGACGTGACTCAGCAGTTCCCCAGCCTTGACCCGGCCCATTGCGCTGCCGTTCACGCCGGACACCAACGCTGCCTTGCCGGCATCGGTGCCGGCCAGCACGATCACCGCGTCGCCCAGCTGTTGCTTGAGTCGATCGACCGCGTCGCGCAGCGCCTTGGCATCGAAGCCCTCCAGGCGCACGGCCAGTACCTTGACGCCCTGG
>JBIIHJ010000090.1:0-11932 GCA_044235875.1 Pseudoxanthomonas sp. | reverse complement strand
CACTTCTGCACGCACGGCCACCTTGCTGTCGAAGGTGGTCTGCAGACCGACGCCGACCTTGGCGGCGAAGTTGCCGTCCTTGTTCTCGCCAGGCGAGTTGGGGTTCGGGAACGCGTCAAACTCTTCTTCCGAACGCTGGTAGCCCAGGCCCATCAGGATGTAGGGGTTCCAGCCGCGGCCTTCCTGGATGAAATGGCGACGCAGATCGAACGAGATACCGTACTGCGACCAGTTCAGGTCGTCTTCCGGGTCCAGCTGCGGATTCTGATAGTTCAGCTCACCGTCCAGCGACCAGTTCGGGCTGATGAACTTGCCCAGGCCGATGGAGGCGAACGGGGCGTCGTCGGTGTTGCGATCGCTGTCCTGCAGGTTGTAACCCACAGCACCGGTCAGGTACCAACGGTCATCAAACTCCTGAGCCGCAGCGGCCTGCGCCACGCTCAGTCCGGCCAGCATTGCGGCACAGAGAAGTTTCTTGTTCATTTGCGACTCCTTGAGAATCAGGGTTTTGAAAACCGTTTGCGTGGGAGCGGGGACATCCCCGGCCTAACTGCATTCAGTCGAATGATTGATCAGCGGTCAGGCCGTCAACACCGGCGCAGATTATGCAGGGGTCCGTGAAGATCACGTTAACGGCAGCCTAACAAGTTGACCGGCGTTCCTGCTCCGCGCGGGGCACGTTATACGGTCGTCAAAGCGCAGGCGGTGTGAAAGCCGCGCGCGAAAGATGTATCAAAACCGTTCATTGCCGTGCATTCAGTTATGTCGATACCTGGTGCGACGAGCACTTGTGCTTGCCGGCTGACAGGCTTTTGCGGCAAGGTGCGCGCAACAACCGTACGCAAGCGTATTGAGATGCCCAGCCCCGACGCACGCCAGGCCGCCGCCCTGCCCTATCCGCATTTGCTGCAGCCGCTTGACCTGGGCTTCACCCAATTGCGCAACCGGGTCCTCATGGGCTCGATGCACACAGGGCTGGAGGACCGTGCGGCGGATTTCCCCAAGCTTGCCGCCTATGTAAGCGAGCGCGCCGAGGGAGAAGTCGGCCTGATCGTCACCGGTGGCTTTGCTCCCAATGTCGTGGGCTGGCTGAAGCCCTTTGGCGGCAAGCTGTCCTGGCCATGGGAAGGACGCCCACACCGGCTGGTCACCCAGGCCGCGCATGCACATGGCGCCAAGATCTGCGTCCAGCTCCTGCACGCCGGTCGTTACGCCTATCACCCGCTGTCGGTGGCCCCGTCGAAACTCAAGGCACCGATCAACCCATTCACGCCGCGCGCGTTGAGCGCGCGTGGCGTCGAGCGCCAGATCGACGCCTACGCGCACGCCGCGCGCATGGCGCGCGAGGCGGGGTATGACGGGGTCGAGGTCATGGGCTCCGAGGGCTATCTGATCAATCAGTTCACTGCTGCGCGTACCAACCATCGCAGCGATGCCTGGGGTGGCGATGCACAGCGAAGGATGCGTTTTGCCGTCGAGATCGTGCGCCGCGTGCGCGAGGCCTGCGGCCCCGACTTCATCGTCGTCTACCGCCTGTCGTTGGTGGATCTGGTCGAAGGAGGCAATGCCTGGCCAGACATCGCTGCGCAGGCGCGTGCCGTCGAAGACGCCGGCGCCACGTTGATCAACTCCGGCATCGGCTGGCACGAAGCACGCATCCCGACCATCGTCACCTCGGTGCCGCGCGCAGCATTCGTCGACGTCACCGCCAAGCTAAAGACCGAAGTCTCGGTGCCGGTCATCGCCACCAACCGCATCAACATGCCGCAGGTGGCCGAAGACATCCTGGCCTCGGGCAAGGCCGACATGGTGTCGCTCGCGCGTCCGTTGCTGGCCGATCCACAGTGGGTGCGCAAGGCGCGACTGGGTCATGCCGAACGCATCAACACCTGCATCGCCTGCAACCAGGCGTGCCTGGACCATGTGTTCCAGAACAAGCGCGCGAGCTGCCTGGTCAATCCCCGCGCCTGTGCCGAGACCGAACTGCGCTATACCAAGGCCCCTTCATCACGTCGCATCGCCGTGGTCGGCGCCGGTCCTGCGGGACTGGCGTGCGCGACGGTGGCGGCAGAACGCGGGCATGCCGTGACGCTGTTCGAGCGCAGCGATGAGATCGGCGGGCAGTTCAACTACGCCAAGCGCATTCCGGGCAAAGAGGAATTTCACGAAACGCTGCGCTACTTCAGGCATCGCATCCAGGAAACCGGCGTGACGTTGCGCCTATGCACGCATGCCGATATCGATACATTGCGTGATTTCGACGAGGTCGTCCTGGCCAGTGGCATCACGCCGCGCGCGGTGGCGTTTGCCGGTGCCGACCACGACAAGGTGATCAGTTACGTCGATGTCCTGTCGGGCCGCGTGGTGCCGGGCAAGCGTGTGGCGCTGATCGGCGCCGGCGGCATCGGCTTCGATGTCGCCGAGTTCCTCGTGCAGGATGGCCAATCGCCCAGCCTTGATCGCGCACGCTGGATGCGCGAGTGGGGCATCGACGCGTCATTCGAAGCACCCGGCAGCTTGACGCGGGCCCAGCCCGAAGCGCCTGCGCGCGAAGTGTGGCTGCTGCAGCGATCACCCGGCCGTCCTGGCGCCAGGCTCGGCAAGACCTCTGGCTGGGTGCATCGGGCCACGCTGAAGGCCAAACAGGTGCGCATGCTGGGCGGCGTCGAGTATCTCGGCGTCGATGACGAAGGGTTGCACGTGCGCATCGACGGCAGCACGCAGACGCTGCCGGTGGATCACGTGGTGATCTGCGCCGGCCAGGAACCACGCCGCGAACTGTTCGACGCATTGAAGGATGCAGGCATCACGCCGCATCTGATCGGGGGCGCCGATGTTGCCGCCGAACTCGATGCCAAGCGTGCGATCGATCAAGCCAGCAGGCTTGCAGCATCGCTCTGAAGCCCTTCACGCGATGCTGCAAAGCGGCATCGCGGATCGCCTTTGATGAGACGCTGGCTGCCTAGTCAGCAGCGTGAATGCAAGCGGCGATATTCAGGTGACGTTTTGAATTCGGCCCGTACCTTGCGCCAACTTTCCGACCCGCCGCCCAGTTCAGGCGGGTTCTTCTGGCCGACCTTTCCATTCAAGGCCAGAACCCGGGCAGCCCGCGAGACGGCTGCCTCCCCATGACGCTCAACTGCAATGTTCGATCGTCTTCCCATGCACGACGGGACGACAGGAGACATGCGGCCAAACGGAGCAAGGAGTCCCATGAAACTGGCCTGGATTTTATGGCTGTCGCACAACATGTTGCCGCAGCCGGCCGCTGATTCGTTGTGTCTGTCCACCACCGTCTATCTCGAGGCGCGCGATCAAAGCGTGCGCGGGCAGGAGGCGGTCGCGGAAGTTGCCCTGCGTCGCCGCGATAGCGGCTTGTGGGGCGACTCGATCTGCGATGTGGTCACTGCGCGCCATCAGTTCGCCCCCGGCATCGTGCCCGCTTCCACGCGCCTGCAGAACGGCAACGCCTGGGCCAAGTCGGTCTCGGTGGCGCTCGATTCGGAACGCAACTGGTCGCTGCCGCGCGGTTCGCGCCGCGAGATCGTGCCGGGTGCCAGTCACTTCGCTGCGCATGCCATCGCCACGCCGAGCTGGAGCAGTGCAGACACCGTGGCCACCATCGGCGATCACACCTTCTATCGCGTGCAGTCGCTCAAGCCGCGCCTGTAACGCCTGCGCACGCGCACAGAAAACAGAAGGCCGGCAATCGCCGGCCTTCTTGCATCTACGCGATCTACGTCGCCTGCGCCTGGATCACACGCGCTGCTTGAGTGGCACGAACGCGAGATCTTCCGGTCCGGTGTAGTTCGCGCTCGGCCGGATGATCTTGCCGTCGATGCGCTGCTCGATCACGTGCGCGCTCCAGCCCGCGGTGCGCGCGATGACAAAAAGCGGCGTGAACATCGCCGTCGGCACGCCCATCATGTGATAGCTCACCGCACTGAACCAGTCCAGGTTCGGGAACATCTTCTTGATGTCCCACATCACCCTTTCCAGGCGCTCGGCGATGTCGTACATCTTGGTGCTGCCCTGCTCCGTGGACAGCGCATGCGCGACCTGCTTGATCACCTTGTTGCGCGGATCGCTGACCGTGTAGACCGGATGGCCGAAGCCGATCACCACTTCCTTTCTCTCCACGCGCGCCCTGATATCTTCCTCGGCCTGGTCGGGGTTGTCGTAGCGCTTCTGGATATCGAAGGCCACTTCGTTGGCGCCACCGTGCTTGGGCCCGCGCAACGCGCCGATGCCGCCGGCGATGGCGCTGTACATGTCACTGCCGGTGCCGGCGATCACGCGGCTGGTAAAGGTCGAGGCGTTGAATTCGTGCTCGGCGTACAGCACCAGCGAGGTATGCATCGCCTTGACCCACGCATCGCTTGGCTTCTCGCCGTGCAGCAGGTGCAGGAAGTGACCGCCGATCGAATCATCGTCGGTCTCGACTTCAATGCGCTTGCCGTTGAAGGCGAAGTGATACCAGTACAGCAGCATCGAGCCAAGCGAGGCCATCAGCTTGTCGGCGATGTCGCGCGCACCGGGGTGATTGTGGTCGTCCTTCTCCGGCAGCACGCAGCCCAGCACCGACACGCCGGTACGCATCACGTCCATCGGGTGCGCGCTGGGCGGCAGCTGTTCCAATGCGGCCTTCAGCGCTGCAGGCAGGCCGCGCAGCATCTTCAACTTGGCCTTGTAGCCACGTAGCTCGGCTTCGGTCGGCAGCTTGCCGTGCACGAGCAGATACGCGATCTCCTCGAACTCGCTCCTGGCCAGATCCATGATGTCGTAGCCGCGGTAGTGCAGATCGTTGCCGGTACGGCCGACCGTGCACAGCGCGGTGTTGCCCGCGGGCGTGCCCGAGAGCGCGACGGATTTCTTGGGCCTGAAGCCCGGTGTGGGAGTGGCGGATTCGCTCATCGGATTACTCGCTCTTCTGCTCTGGAATGTCGGGTCGTACGGGGACTTCAGGCGTGGTGCCACACAGGTCGGTGACCAGGCGCTGCAGCATCAGGATCTGCTGGTTCTGCACTTCAAGCAGATGACGCCAATCCTGGTCGCGCAGGCCGTTGAGTTTTTCCTGCAGCTGCATGATTTCCAGCTCGGCCTTGATGTTGACGGCGTAGTCGTTCTCCGCGCGCAGGCGGTCGATGCTGCCCTGGCGGTTCTGACTCATCATGATCACCGGCGCCTGGATGGCGGCCACGCACGACAAGCACAGGTTGAGCAGGATGTAGGGATAGGGATCGAATGCAGCGCGGGCCAGCACCAGCGAGTTCAGGACCATCCAAGCGATCAGGCAGCCAAGGAACACCAGGATGAAGCTCCAGCTGCCACCCACCGCTGCCACGCGATCGGCGATGCGTTCGCCCAGCGACGAAGACTGGTCATAGTCGCGCACGATGTTGCGCGATACCTGGCGTCGCTGGACAAAGCGCTCGACGATGGCACGCTCATCGTCGGGCAGCTTTTCGATCTCGCTCTGCAGCAATGCACGCGCCGTCGCCAGGCGATCGGGGGCGTTGCTGCGATGTTGGGACAGCGGCATGGCGGTTTCCTGCGCGGCAACGCGGCGACGGCCGCCTAACGCGACCGGGATGCGAACAATGCATCGAGCTTGTTTTCGAAGGCGTGATAACCGATGCGGTCGTACAGTTCCTCTCGGGTCTGCATCGTATCGACCACCGACTGCTGGTGGCCGTCGCGCCGGATCGCGGTGTAGACGTTTTCTGCCGCCTTGTTCATGGCGCGGAACGCGGACAGCGGATACAGCTGGATCGCCACGCCGACACTGGCCAGCTCGTCGCGCGTGAACAACGGCGTGGCGCCAAACTCGGTGATGTTGGCCAGCACCGGCACCTTCACTGCCTCGACGAAGCGCTTGTACGTGCCCAGGTCATAGGATGCCTCGGCGAAAATGCCATCGGCGCCGGCTTCGACGCAGGCGATGGCGCGCTCGATCGCCTTGTCCACGCCCTCGACCTGGATCGCATCGGTCCGCGCGATCAGGAAGAAGTCCGCATCGGTCTTGGCATCCGCGGCGGCCTTGACCCGGTCGGCCATTTCGCTCTGCGAGACGATCTCCTTGCCGGGGCGATGACCGCAACGCTTGGCGCCCACCTGGTCTTCGATATGGCACGCCGCCGCGCCGGCCTTGATCAGCGACTTGATGGTGCGCTCGATGTTGAACGCGCTGGCGCCGAAGCCGGTGTCGATGTCCACCATCAGCGGCAGGTCGCACACGTCGGTGATGCGGCGGGTGTCGATCAGCACATCCTCCAGCGTGTTGATGCCCAGGTCCGGCATGCCCAGCGAACCGGCCGCCACGCCGCCGCCGGAGAGGTAGACAGCCCTGTAGCCGGCGCGCTTGGCCAGCAGCGCGTGGTTGGCGTTGATCGCACCGATCACCTGCAGTGGTGATTCGGCGGTCAGGGCGGCACGAAAACGGGCGCCAGCGGTCGGGGACGTCATGGCATTACTCCCTCTTTATATGCATCTGCGGTCGCGGCCGTCGCCTGAGAGGCGCCGATTCGCGGAACGAAGCGCAATCTGGCACCCTCCAATGCATTGATCAATCTTGATTGCACAAATCAACCTTTCGATGGACGACGACCTCATCCCCGCCAGCCAGGCCTGCGAGCTGCTCGGCATCACCACCGCCACCCTGTACGCCTATGTCAGCCGCGGCCTGCTGGAATCGCGCCCCGGCACCGACCACCGCAGCCGCATGTATCGCCGCCAGGAAGTGGAGCGGCTGGCCCAAAACAAGAAGGCCGGCCGCGGCGCCGCGCGCGGGGCGGCGCAGAGCCTGGACCGCGGCCTGCCGGTGATGGAAACCCGGATCTCGCTGATCCAGCCCGACGGGCCTTACTACCGCGGCCAGTCAGCCGTGGCGGCGGTGCGGGCCGGCGCCACGCTGGAAGACACCGCGCGCCTGCTGTGGGACTGCGGCACCCATGACCCGTTCGCCACCGTGCCGGCACCTTGGCCGTCGACGCTGGCGGGCCTGGCGACCAATGCCGCCCTGCCCCCGCTGGAGCGCACCCTGGCCTGCATGCCGCTGCTGGCACTGGAAGTGCGGCAATCGTTCAACCAGGCCCTGCCCGTCCGTCACGACCTGGCCGCGCTGCTGCTGCGCCAGAACGCCGCCCTGCTGATCGCCAGCGCACCGGACGCCGCGCCGGTCCATCTGCAGCTGGCCCGCCATTGGGCGCCGGGCAACGATGACCTGCCTGAGCTGATCCGCGCCGCGCTGGTGCTGTGTGCCGACCACGAGCTCAATGTGTCGGCCTTCGCCGCGCGCGTGGTGGCCTCGACCGGTGCCCACCTGCACGCGACGGTCTGCAGCGGCCTGGCCGCGCTGTCCGGGCCGCGCCACGGTGGCGCCACGGCGCGTGCCTATGCCTTGCTGGAAGCCGGCGCCGAGGAGGTCAGCGCGCGTTGGTCAAGGGGCGACGACCTGCCCGGCTTTGGTCATGCGCTGTACCCGCACGGCGATCCGCGCGCGGCCGAACTGCTGGCCATGCTGCGCGTCCGCACCGGCGACACCGCGCAACTGCGGCACGTCGAGAGCCTGATCGCGCGCGCGCATGACGTCAGCGGCCTGCACCCGAATGTCGACCTGATGCTGGCCACGCTTTGCTATGCCCATGGCCTGCCGGCCTCGCCGGCGCTGGTGCTGTTTGCCTGTGGGCGATTGGCCGGCTGGCTGGCGCACGTGCTGGAGCAGCAGACGCTGGGCAAGCTGATCCGCCCGCGCGCGCAGTACACCGGACTCATGCCCGGTGCAGCGGCCAGGCCATGAGGGCTCAGGTGCCCGAGTCGGGCCCGCGGGTCAGCGCGCGGCGTACTTCTTCCAGCGCCCCCGGATCATCCAGCGTCGACAGGTCGCCCGGATCGCTGCCCTGCGCCAGTGCCTGGATCGAGCGACGCAGCAGCTTGCCCGAACGCGTCTTGGGCAACGCGTTGACGATGTAGACCCGCGCCGGGCGCGCGACCGCGCCCAGGTCGGTCTCCACGATCTTGCGCATGCCGTCGGCAGCCAGGTGCCGCGCGCCGGTTTCATCGGTGGCCTGGCGCAGCGTGGCGAACACCACCGGCACCTGGCCCCTCAATTCATCCAGGACGCCCACCACGGCCGCTTCGGCCACGTCGCTGAAACCGGACACCGACTCCTCGATCTCGCGCGTACCCAGGCGATGGCCGGCCACGTTGATCACATCGTCGGTGCGGCCCTGGATGAAGGTGTAGCCATCGTCGTCCTTGATCGCCCAGTCCAGTGAGCTGTACAGCAGCTCCTTGAAGTGGCTGAAGTAGCTGTCGATGAAGCGCTGGTCGTCATTCCAGATGGTGGTCATGCAACCCGGCGGCAGCGGCGGCTCCATCACCAGCACGCCCTTCTGGTTGCACGCGACTTCTTCGCCGGTGGTCTCGTCGATGATCTTCATCTTGTAGCCGAGATTCGGAAATCCCGGCGAGCCGAAACGCAGCGGCTTCATGTCCAGCCCGGGCAGCAGCGTCAGCGCGGGCCAGCCGGTTTCGGTCTGCCAGTAGTTGTCGATCACCGGCTTGCGCAGCGCATCGGTGATCCAGTGCGCGGTGGGCTCGTCCAGCGGCTCACCGGCAAGGAACAGGTATTTGAGTTCGGACAGATCGTGGCGACGGATGAAGTCCACGTCGTGCTTTTTGAGTACGCGGATCGCGGTGGGCGACGAAAACATCGTGCGCACGCCGTACTGCTCGCACAGCGCCCACCAGATGCCTGCGTCGGGATTGATCGGCAGGCCTTCGTAGAGGATCGCGGTGCAGCCGCCGATCAACGGGCCGTACACGTTGTACGAATGCCCGACCGCCCAGCCCACGTCCGAGGTGGAAAACATCACCTGGCCAGGCCCGCAGTCGAAGATGGTGCGCATCGATTGCGCCATCGCCACCGCGTAACCGCCGACATCGCGCTGCACGCCCTTGGGCTTGCCGGTGGTGCCGGAGGTGTAGAGCAGGTACGCAGGCTCATTGGACTCAAGCCACTCCACCGGCACCTGTGCGCCTTCGACCCGTGCGCGCAGCGTGGCGTAATCCTCGTCGCGTCCCGGCACCTTCGGCTCGGCCGGATCCAGGTTGCGCGAGACGATCAACACCTTCGGCGGCGGGAACTGCGCTTCGGCACAGGCCGCATCGATCATCGGCTTGTACGGAATCACCTTGCCGCCGCGGCTGCCGGCATCGGCGGCGATCAGCAGCTTGGGCTTGGCATCGTCGATGCGCAACGCCAGGTTGTGCGCGGCAAATCCGCCGAACACCACCGAGTGCACCGCGCCGATACGCGCGCACGCCAGCATCGCCAGCACCGCCTCGGCCATGTTGGGCATGTACACCACCACCCGATCGCCGCGCCCCACGCCAAGCTGCCGGACCACCGCGGCGAACGCATTGACTTCCTCGTGCAGCTGCCGATAGGTGAGTTCGCGGGTGACGTTGGTCTCGGTGGAGACCACCACCAGCGCCAACTGGTCCGGGCGCGCCTCCAGGTGACGATCGACGGCGTTGTAGCAGAGGTTGGTCTGGCCACCGACGAACCACTTGCGGAACGGCGGCCTGGAATACTCCAGGATCTGCTGCGGCGGCACATGCCAGTGGATCGCCTTGGCTTCCTCGGCCCAGAAGGCCTCCGGTTGCTCGATGGAACGGCGATAGACCTCTTCGTATGACATTGCAACGCCTCCAGAACCCATGTCGCCGAGCATAGAGGCGTGGTGTTGACCGCACCTCACGACCTTGGTCGAAGCTGCACTGCGCCACTCATGCGGGCGGCAGGTCCTTGGCACGCTCGCGCAGGAGGAACTTCTGGACCTTGCCGGTCGCCGTGCGCGGCAACTCGCCGAACACGAACGCGCGGGGCACCTTGAAGCCGGCCAGATGCGCGCGGCAGTACTGTTGCAATGCGTCCGAAGCCACGCTGTCGCCGCTGGGCTTGAGTTCGATGAACGCGCACGGCGTTTCGCCCCACTTGGCATCGGGCCGCGCCACCACGGCCGCGGCCATGACCGCCGGATGACGACACAGTGCGTCCTCCACCTCGATGGACGAAATGTTCTCGCCGCCTGAGATGATCACGTCCTTGGAGCGGTCACGGATCTTGACGTAGCCGTCGGGGTAGACCACCGCCAGATCGCCGGTGTGGAACCAGCCTCCTTCGAACGCTTGCGCGGTCGCGCGCGCATTGCCCAGGTAACCCTTCATGGTGATGTTGCCGCGATACATGATTTCACCGATCGCCTGCCCATCCCACGGCACCGGCTGCATGGTTTCAGGATCGAGCACCTGCATGTCCTCCTGCAGCAGGCAGGCCACGCCCTGGCGACTGTTGCGCTCGGCGCGTTCCTCGATGCCCAGGGCAGCCCATTCGTCCTTCGGCTGGCACAGCGACGCCGGTCCATAGACCTCGGTCAGGCCATACACATGGGTGATGTGGAAACCCATGCGCTCCATGCCTTCGATCACCGCGGCGGGCGGCGCAGCACCGGCCACCTGCGCATGCACGCCGCTGATGCCGTGCTTCCACTGCTCGGGCGCGGCGACCAGTGCGCTGTGCACGATCGGCGCGCCGCAGTAATGGGTGACGCCATGTTCGCGCATCAACTCGAACACACGCTGGGGATCGAACCTGCGCAGGCAGACCTGCGTGCCCGCCACCGCGGCCATCGTCCATGGAAAGCACCAGCCGTTGCAGTGGAACATCGGCAACGTCCACAGGTACACAGGATGCGGCGGCATCGACCAATCGATGATGTTGGCCACCGCGTTCAAGTACGCGCCGCGATGGTGGTAGACCACGCCCTTCGGATCGCCGGTGGTGCCGGAGGTGTAGTTGAGCGAGATCGCATCCCACTCGTCATCCGGCAGGCGCATCTCGAACGCGGCATCACCGCGGGCGATGAAGGCTTCGTATTCGAGCTCGCCGAGAAAGTCGCCACTGGCCACTTCCGCGTCATCGACATCGATCACGCGCGGCGGCCGTTTGCACAAGGCCAGCGCCTGGGCGATCACCGGCGCGAACTCGCGATCGGTGAACAGCACCTTGGCCTGTGCGTAGTCCAGCATGAAGGCGATCGTGGCCGGATCCAGACGCGTATTGAGCGTATTGACCACCGCGCCCAGCATCGCCGGCCCGTAGTGCAGCTCGAACATCGCCGGCGTATTGGCCAGCATCGCCGCCACCGTATCGCCACGACCAATGCCCCAGCCCTGCAGCGCCGACGCCAGCTGCCGGCAGCGCGCGTATTCCTCGGCCCAGGTCAGCCGTCGCTCGCCATGGATCAGGGCAATGCGTTGCGGATGCACCAGCGCCGCCTTGCGCAGGAAACTCAGCGGCGACAGCGACGTGTAGTTGGCGCGATTGCGCGCCAGGCCCTGCGTGTAGGCGTCATGCGACATCGAAACCCTCCCGGTTTCAGGTCGATGGTTTGCCTGCAGCGTAGTCGGCCCGCGCCAGCACGGCGTTTCGACCTTGGTCTCACGCCAACGACCATGCAAACAAAAAACGCCGGACCCTGCGGCCCGGCGTTTCATGACACTGACGTCAGCGAAACTCAGCCCAGCAGGTGCGCCACGCCGCCGCGCTCTTCTTCCAGCTCGGCCAGGGTCTTGTCGATGTACTTCTGGCTGAAGTCGTCGATCGGCAGATCCTTGACGATGGTGTACTTGCCATCCTCGGTCGTCACCGGGAAGCCGAACATCACGCCCTCGGGAATGCCGTAGGAGCCGTCCGACGGCACGCCCATGGTGACCCACTTACCGTTGGTGCCCAGCACCCAGTCATGGATGTGGTCGATGGCGGCGTTGGCGGCCGACGCGGCCGAGGACAGGCCACGGGCTTCGATGATCGCCGCACCGCGCTTGCCCACGGTCGGGATGAAGGTGTTGGCGTTCCATTCCTGGT
>JBIIHJ010000385.1:0-3693 GCA_044235875.1 Pseudoxanthomonas sp. | reverse complement strand
CGCCAGCCCTGTCGCGGCATTGAGGAACCGCGCATCGTCCTGCAGGCCCAGGCGCTCGCGCTGTTCGCCCAGCTTGCCGACCGCATCGCGCACCAGCGTGCTGGCGGCGTCGTCCGCACTTCGCGCACGGCCCGGATGGGCGGGCGCGGCTTCCTGCGCGCGCAGCTGCTGGAGGCTTTGCGACTGCATCACCGACTCGATGCCATGCAGGTCGAGCCGGTGCACCAGCATCTTGCCGGGCACCAGGCGTTCCAGCGTGGACAGCGGATCGGGATCGGGCAATTCGATCTGGTGCCCCGCCGCGTCGGGCATCGCGTACTTGATCGGGAAGCTGTCTTCCTGAAGATGGGTCAGGATCTCGTTCTTGACGTGGTAGCCGCGGATCAGACCTTGTTTGGCGTATTCCTTAGCGGCCTGCGCATCGACATCCTCGCGCTCCAAGGTACGATCATTCACGCCTGCGGCGTTGTAGGTGACAGCGGGCGTGTTAGTCGTCATTGCTGCTGCAGCAGCGAGACCTCCGCCTAAAGAATGACCGGTTAACACGACCTCGTCGCCGTAAGCATTCCGCGCTTCACGGGTGACGCGCAGCGCGGCTGCATATTGGGGGTCCTTGATCCCCAGCCCTTGGCCAATGTTGTGGCTCCAGTCCTTGCCTTCATCGGTGCCGCAGAAAGCCACGACAACGCGTCCCCTGTCATCGCGGTAGAGCGCAGCATCGAATCCTGACTTCTCACTGTGCAAGAGCTCCGGATCAAAGCCCGCATCCCGCAATTGCGCGTCCTCAAGACGCTGCCATGTTCCGGGTAGCCCGCTTGACGGAACAACATTTCCCTCGCGACGCTGATCTGCGACGGTATACAAATCACTCAGGAGCGAAGGAAATTCTCGGTCTGCAGCCTGTGGCGCTGTTCCTTGCAACGCTTTGGAAAATGGCAGATCGTCAATGGCTTGCGTCGTCGCACTCATGGTTCGCCTCCTTGCGATATGATTCGAATAGGATTGAATCAGTGAGTTTCTTCAAGCGGAATGTCGTGGCTTCGTAGCCAGACGCGCACTGCATCTCGGCTGGACTTCCCGTTGGCATTGAGCAACTTTTCAGGCGTCATGAAGAAGTACGGCTGGAACGTCGATTTCTGAGCGTTCTTCAATGAAGGATCAACGCCCAGTTCGAGAAATTTAAGGACCAGCGATCCCCCGGAACTTAGCGCAGCCGTGTGTACTAAGGAATTTCCCATACTGTCCACGCGGTGGATATCGGCGCCAGCAGCGAGCAGCATCTCGATCTGATCCGTTCGCTTGTTTTCGACAGCAATGAAGATCGGCGTGCGGTTGGCGCGCGTACTCACCGTATCGATCGGCGCGTGATGGTCAATCAGAACTTTTAGATACTTGGGGTCGTTCACCATCGCGGCCATGTGAACAACACTCTCGTCGTCGATACCAGGCTCGGTCGGGTCGGCGCCTGCTTCGAGCAAGGCGGCCAGCGCTTCGGTGCTGCGGCTGTAGATCGCCCACTCCAGCAGGGTGACGTTCTTGTCGCCATGTCCGGAAAGGTTGGTCGTGGGGGCGAGGGCGCGGATCTGCGCGCGGTCGCCCTCGGCGATGGCGCGAGCCATCTTTTCCAGCGATGGGTCGGGGAAGATGCTCTTGATATCGGTGGACTTCATCGCGGGTTGCTCCTGGGCGCCGGCGTCGTGGGTGCTGCAGCCGGCCAGGAACAGGGTGACGGCAACGGCGATGGCGACGGGGGCGTGCTGCATGGGAAGAAGGATTCCGGTAAGGGCGGCGCGGGACTGGCGTGTCAGTAGGCCAGGGCGATGCGCAACGTCGGTTCGCTGGCGCCGTCGTGCGCGCGTGCGCTGGCCTGCTGCTGCAGCTGCTGTGCGCTGTGTTCGATCGGTTGTCGCGCGGCCAGCGCGGCATCGACCTGCAGGCGCAGGTGCGCAGGATCTTCCATTGCGCCCTGCACGGCAAACAGCACGTTTCCACCCTGGCCGGGGAGGACGTGGTCGATGCGCTGCATGCCGGCCTCGTCGGCGCGCGCTGCCATCGCCGCTGCGGTATTGCGAAACGCGGCGTCGTCCTGCAATCCCAGCCGTTCGCGCTGGGGTTGCAGATGCGCGCTGGCGCTGTTGAACAGCTCGTGGCCCGGATGCGATGCATCGGTCAACGCGGGCGCGGTGTGGTCCTGCTGCGCGGCCAGCTGCTGGGCCTGGATCACCTTGTCGATGTAGTGCAGGTCCACGCCGTGGGCGATGCCGCTGCCGGGAATGAGTTTTTCCCAGAACGATTGCGGGTCAGGATCAGGCAGTTCGATCTTGTGGCCGACCGCGTCGGGCATCACCCATTTCAGCGGAATACTGTCTTCCTGCAACGTGGTCAGGATCTCGTTGTCCACCGCATAGCGGCGGATCAGGCCGGACTCGTCCGCATATTGCTTGGCGGCCTCGGCGTCCAGGCCTTGGCGTTCCAGCGTGTTGTCATGCACGCCGGAAGCATTGAACGTCACCGCCGGGATGTTGCTGACGATGGAGGCCGCGCCCGCCAGGCCACCACCCAGCGAATGACCGGTGATGACCACCTGATCGCCGAAGGCCTGCCTGGCCAGCTGCGCCAGTTCGATGGCCTGGTCGTACTGCGCATCCTTGAAGCCCAGGCCTTGGCCCAGGTTGGTCAGCCAGTCCTTGGCTTCGTCGGTACCGACGTAGGCGAGGACATAGCGGCCCTGGTTGTCGGTGTAGAGGCCGGCGCTGAAGCCGCTCTTGTCACTATGCAGCAGCGCGGGATCGACGCCGGCCTCGCGCACCTGGTCGGCCGTCATCTGCTGCCAGCCTTCCACGCCAGTGCCGTAATAGACGTCGGACATGATGCGGGCGAGGGTCTGGTCGATCGCATGCACGTCCTGGCCGCGCACCTGATCTGCAAAGGAAGGCGATGCGTCGCCACCGGCCGTCTTGGCCTGGGATGGCGTCGTGGCGTCGTCGACCGGGGGATCGGACTGCAGGCTCATGCTCCACTCCATGGGGAACCGCGTAGGCCGAGCCTAGTGGCTGGGTGTGGCGCGGGCAACCCTGAAACCCTGTCTGTCACTGCCCACGCCGGGGTGTGGAGAGCAGTTCCAAGACCTCCGTCCCAGATCCAGGGCCCATCAAAAACGAAAAGGGCGAAGCACGCGCTTCGCCCTTGCGTACAGCCTGCTGCCGATGACTTCAGCAGCAGCGGAAACCGTTGCGCCCTCCGAAGCGCGCTTCCTGCCGTTCGCGGAAGAAAGTCTTGTAGTCCATCGGCGTGCGGTCGGGATGCTTCTCCAGCACGTGGCGCACGTAGTTGTCGTAGTCGGGGATGCCGCAGCACAGGCGCGCGGTCTGCACCAGGCGCCGCCATACGCGGCGGTGCGCCTGGTACTGCCCGACGGGAACCAGTTCGGTGCCCATTACACGTCCGCCATCTGGTGGGGTTCGAGCTGCACGTACGGGGTTTCCCTGTCGCTGCGCTGCGGATTGCGACGCGCGGCCAGGATGGTCTTGACCGAGTAGAACAGGACCGCCGCCACCACGAACAGGAACAGCGCGGTCAGGCCGGTGTTGACGTAGGCGTTGACCACGATCTGGTGCATCTGGCCGACCGTCTTGGCCGGCGCGGTGATCGTGTCGCTGGCGATGGCGGCCTGGTACTTGTGCGCCTGGGCCA
>JBIIHJ010000384.1:0-3696 GCA_044235875.1 Pseudoxanthomonas sp. | reverse complement strand
GCAGCGGCGAGGCATACACGTTGTCGACCGGGATATCGAAGAACCCCTGGATCTGGTCGGCGTGCAGGTCCACGGTCAGCACGCGGTCGGCGTTGACCGCGCTGAACATCTTGGCCGCCACCTTGGCGGTGATCGGTACGCGCGAGGAGCGCAGGCGGCGATCCTGGCGCGAGTAGCCGAAGTACGGGACCACCGCGGTGACGCTGGCGGCGCTGGCGCGCTTGAGCGCGTCGATCAGCACCAGCAGCTCCATCAGGTTCTCCGCGCTGGGGGCGCAGGTCGGCTGGATGACGAAGACTTCCTGGCGGCGGACGTTCTCCTCGATCTCCACCTGGACTTCGCCGTCGGAGAAATGCGAGACCATCGCCTTGCCCGGACGCACGCCGAGTTCGCGGCAGATGCTCTGGGCCAGGGGTTTGTTGGCATTGCCGGAGAAGACCAGCAGGCTGCGTTCGTCTTGCACGTGGGGAAGTCTCGATGACATCAGTGGGCGGAACGGAACGCGGATCCTTTCGCGCACGGGCGGAACTGGCTGGGGCGGCAGGATTCGAACCTGCGGGTGCCGGGATCAAAACCCGGTGCCTTAACCACTTGGCGACGCCCCAATAATTCAGTTTTAGTGCTGCGATTTCGCTTCCAGGACATCGAGCAGGGGCGACCGCGCCGCACCTGCCACCACCCAGCCACGCAGGTCCGCAGGCAGCAACGCCAACCCGGCCTGGGCGGCCTGAAGGCTTGCAAACTCCACGAAACAGCCGCTGCCCGTCCCCGTCAGCCGTGGCGTCCCGATGCGCGAGAGCGTGGCGAACACCGCCTCGATGGCAGGCTCACGACGTCGCAGCACCGGCTCGAACACGTTGTCGGGCACGGATCCAGAAAGGAAGTCGGCTATTTTCACGGGTGCGGCAGTGCGCGTCAAATCCGGCGATGCGAAGAGCTTGGCCGTGGCCACGTGAATGCCCGGGTCGACCAGCACATACCAGGCTGCCGGCAGGTCCAGCGGAGTGAGCTGCTCACCCACGCCTTCGGCCCAGGCGTTGCGGCCGCGGACGAAGACAGGGACATCGGCCCCCAGCTGCAGGCCCAGTCCGGCCAGCACGTCTTCGTCAAGATTCAGGCCCCACAGCCGGTCGAGTACGCGCAGGACGGTGGCCGCGTCGGACGAGCCGCCACCGAAGCCACCACCGGCCGGAATGACCTTTTCAACGCAGATGTCCGCACCTTGCGCGACGTTGGCATTTTTCTTAAGCAGCAACGCGGCACGGACCAGAAGATCGTCGGCTTCGGCCACACCCGGTACCGAAGCACCGACCCGCGCGACCAGCCCGTCCTCCCGCAGCCGGATCCCGACCCGATCGCCCCAGTCCAGCATCCGGAAGGCGCTCTGCAGATCGTGGTAACCATCGGCACGGCGGCTGGTGATGCGCAGGCACAGGTTCAATTTGGCGGGCGCTGGCCACCAGGACCAACCGCCGGGCGCGGTCCCGCCGCTCATGGCGCAAGCGCAGCCGGTTGCCAGGCATCCACGATCAGGCGCACACGCGAATCCCCGCGTTCGGCCTCGATCCGGGTCGGCAGGGCCGGCACCTGGCCGGCCTCCGGCTGCCAGGCGGTGTAGGCGATCCGCCAGCCGCCCTGGGTCAGCGCCGCCAGATGCCCATCGGCGTCATATCGGATGTCGGTGACCGCCAGGTCGGGCGCGGCCTGCCCGCGGATCCAGTCGGCCAGCGCCTGGACCGGGATCTCCCAGCCAGTGGCGTCCAGCAGCAGCTGGCCGGCATCGGCGCCGCGGCGCGGACCACCATCCAGACCGTCCAGGACCACGCTCTGGCCGTTGCCGGTCAGGCGCCAGCTCTGGCGGGTGACCGGCGCGCTCAGCGACACCTCGAAGTCATCGCCGCGCTGGCGCCAGTCGATCCGGCCGCTGCCGCCCTTGTCGGCGCGACGGATCGCCACGCGGCCTTCCAGCGTCCAGTCACGGTGCGCCTGCAGCCATTGCACGCGCGCGGCCTGCGCCTGTGCGGCCGCCGCGGTATCAATGGCCAGCGGCGGCGCGGTGCGCGGGGTCATGCCAGCGCAGCCAGCGAGCAGGGCCACGGCGACCAGCGCGGCCGCCCATTGGGACGGACGCCTCATGCGCCGGTCTTTTCCAGCGCACGCAGTAGCGAGCGATTTTCCGGATCAAGCTTGCGCGCTTCGTCGAAGTAGCGCCGCGCCTCGTCCTTGTTGCCCTGTTCCCAGAGCAGCTGGCCCAGATGGGCGGCGATTTCCGGGTCTTTCATCAGGGTAAAGGCACGGCGGATCTGGACCAGCGCTTCATCGCGGCGCCCCATCCGATAGAGCACCCAGCCGTAGCTGTCCAGGATCGCCGGCTCGTCCGGCTGGGCCGCGCGGGCGCGGTCGATCAGCTCGAGCGCCTCCTTGTAGCGGTCGGTGCGGTCGGCCAGGGTATAGCCCAGCGCGTTGAGCGCGGCGGTATTGGACGGATCGGTCACCAGCACGCGACGCAGGTCGGCCTCGGCGCGGTCGATGCGGTCGCGCCGCTCCCAGGCCAGGCCGCGCGCATACAGGATGTTGTTGTCGTCCGGATACGCCGCCAGGCCGCGCGCCAGGGCATCAAGCTCTCCCGGGTCGTCGTCGCTCTTCTGGCGCAGGTCGGCTTCCAGCAGGTAAGCGTCGCGTCGCGCCTCATCGTCGATACCGGCATCGGCCTGCATCGCATGCATGGAGGCGAACGCCTGGTCCTTTCGATCCAGCTGGAACAGCACGTTGGCCGCGCGCAGGCGCGCCTCGACCTGATGCTCGCCCGGGCCCACGCCCTGATACCAGCCGAGCGCGTCCTGCGGACGCTTGAGGTATTCGGCGATCTGGCCCAGCAGCAGGCGCTGCGCCGAATCCTGCGCGTCGGCGCTGGCGGTGTTGGCTTCCTCGTAAAGATGCGTCAGGCCGGCAGTGTCCTCGGCCTTGGCCAACAGCGAGGCGCGCAGGCCGTAGGTACGGGTGTCCTGCGGGCCCTTGGCCAGCACGGCGGCGGCCTGCGTCGGCAGGCCCAGCGCGTCGAACTCGGCGGCCGCGCCCAGGCGCACGTTGGGATCCACATCGGCCTGCTGCTGCAGGTTTTCCAGCACCGCGCGCGCCTGATCGGTCTTGCCGGCCTGGCGTAGCTGGCTGGCGTGCAGCAGCGCCACCCGCGCGTTGACCGGGAAGCGCTGGATGACCTCGCCCACGATCCGCTCGGCCAGGGCCGGCTGGTCCAGCGACTGGGCCAGGCCACCAAAGGCCAGCCAGGCATTGAGCTCGTTCGGCAGCGCCTTGTCATCCAGGAGCTGCCCGAGCAGCTTGGCCGACAGCGCCGGATCGCGACCACCACTGCCCAGCGCGGTCAGCGCATAGCGCCAGGCCTGCGGATCGGGATCGCGCAGGAGGGATTCCAGCTCGCGTCGGGCGGGACGCTCGCGCCCGTCGCGCAAGGCCAGCGTGGCCTGGGCAGCGCGCATGGCCAGCGAGGTGGGCGCGCGTTGCTTCCACAGTTTGAGCGCGCGAGTGGCACGCGCATCGTCGTTGGCCAGCAGGGAAATCCGGGTCGCCAGTTCCGCCAGGCCCACGTCCTTGCCGGCTTCGGCGGCCTGCAGATACAGGCGGGCCGCGTCCTGCAGCTTGCCGGCTTGCAGGGCGAACTCACCGGCCATCACCGGC
>JBIIHJ010000383.1:0-3699 GCA_044235875.1 Pseudoxanthomonas sp. | reverse complement strand
TCTGCTGAACCTGGCGCTGATGGTGGTCCTGACCTGGGCCAGCCGCTCCAGCGTCGGGTTCTCGCCCGTGTTGTTCCAGATCGTGTCATTGGTTGGAGCGATCTGGTGGCTGGCGGCGCTGCTGTGGCTGCGCTTCTACACCTTCGCCTCGGATCACCAGACCTGGGCGCGGCTGTTCAAGCTGGCCGCCGGCACCCTGGCCATCGTGCCGGCCTGGTGCGCGCTGTGCCTGATCCACTCCAACAACTTCGCCAGCCTGGGCAGCCTGCAGGAGCACCTGTGGCTGCTGACCGCGCTGGCCATCGTCTGGGCCGCCGACAGCGGCGCGTATTTCGCCGGGCGCGCGTTCGGCAAGCGCAAGCTGGCCCCGCGCATCAGTCCCAACAAGACGGTCGAAGGCCTGTTCGGCGGCCTGGTCGCCGGCGTGGCCGTGGGCCTACTGGGTGGCTGGCTGGCCGGCGTGGAGACCTCGCAGGTTGCCGCACTGGCGGCGGTCAGCGTGGCCACGGTCCTGGTCTCGGTGGTTGGCGATCTATTCGAAAGCCTGCTCAAGCGGCACGTCGGCGCCAAGGACTCGGGCAACCTGATCCCCGGCCACGGCGGCATCCTGGACCGCATCGACGGCGTGGTCGCCGCGCTGCCGGTCTTCCTGATCGGCCGCGAGCTGCTGGGCTTCTAGCGCATGGACCTGATGCCTGCTGTTTCGCGTCGCGTGGCGGTGCTGGGCGCCACCGGTTCGATCGGGACCTCGGCCCTGGACGTGATCGCCCGGCACCCGGGCGTCCTGCGCGCCACCGTCCTGGCGGCCGGCAGCAACGTGGCCGCGTTGGTCGAGCTATGCCGCGCGCATGCGCCCGATCACGCCGTCATCGCCGATGAAAAGCGCTTTGCCGAGCTGCGCGATGCACTCACCGCTGCCGGCCTTGCGACCGAGCCGCACGCCGGCAGTGAGGCGCTCGACGCGCTGGTCGCCAGCGACGCCTGCGACACCGTGGTCGCGGCCATCGTCGGCGCTGCGGGCCTGTCCTCGACCCTGGCCGCCGCGCATGCCGGCAAGCGCCTGCTGCTGGCCAACAAGGAGTCGCTGGTCCTGGCCGGCGAACTGGTGATCGCCGCGGCCGACGCCGCGGGCGCGGTCATCGTGCCGATCGACAGCGAACACAACGCGGTCTTCCAATGCCTGGGCTCGCGCGAAGCTGGCGCCCAGGTCCGCAGGATCGTGCTGACCGCCTCGGGCGGCCCGTTCCGCGGGCGCAGCCGCGCTTCGCTGGAAGCGGTCACCGTCGCCCAGGCCGTGGCCCATCCCAAGTGGTCGATGGGCCCCAAGATCTCGGTCGATTCGGCCACGCTGATGAACAAGGGCCTGGAGCTGATCGAAGCCGCGCACCTGTTCAATGTCGGCCGCGACCGGCTGGACGTGCTGGTCCATCCGCAGAGCCTGGTGCATTCGCTGGTGGAGTTCATCGACGGTTCCACCCTGGCCCAGCTGGGTTTGCCGGACATGCGCACCGCGCTGTCGATCGGCCTGGGATGGCCGCAGCGGATCGATTCGGGGGTCGCCGGCCTGGATCTGCTGCGCCACGGCACCCTGGAATTCGAAGCCCCCGACCTTGAGGCATTTCCTTGCCTGCGGCTGGCCTGGAGCGCACTTGAGGCCGGCGGCGCCGCGCCCGCGGTGCTCAACGCCGCCAACGAAACTGCCGTTTCAGCGTTTCTTCAGGGCAAAATCGGTTTCCTAGCGATCCCTGCATTGGTCGAGGATGCCCTCGCCGCCCACGCGCACGCCCCGGCCGAGAGCCTGGACGCGCTGCTGGCGGCCGACGGCCTCGCGCGGCAGTTCAGCCAGGGCTGGATCCACCGCACCACCACAGGCCAAGCCCGTTCCGCATGAGTGAAATCGCAGGCTCCATCTGGTGGATGATCGTCGCGCTTGGCGTGCTGGTCACCTTCCACGAGTTCGGCCACTACTGGGTCGCGCGCCGTTGCGGCGTGGGCGTCCTGCGTTTTTCCGTGGGCTTCGGTAAACCGATCTGGTCGCGCCGCAACAGGCACGGCACCGAATTCGCCATCGCCCCGATCCCGCTGGGCGGCTACGTCAAGATGCTCGATGAGCGCGAAGCCGATGTCCCGGCCGAGCGCCTGAGCGAAGCCTTCAACCGCAAGCCGGTCCTGCAGCGCATTGCCATCGTGGCCGCCGGACCGATCGCCAACCTGATCCTGTGCGTGGCCTTGTTGTGGGCCATGTTCGTGATCGGCAAGGAAGATTTCGCCCCGGTCGTGGGCCGTGTGGATGGGATTGCCCAGCAGTCCGGGCTGCGTCCGGGCGACCGCATCCTGGCGCTGGACGGCCGCGCCATCGCCACGGCCACCGAAGCCACCATGGGCCTGATCGGCGCGGCGATGGACAGCCGTGACGTCCAGGCAAGGGTCGAAGATGCCGCCGGCAACGAGATCGTCCGCCAAGTCCATACCTCGCGCCTGCCGGCCGGGTTCGACCAGCAGAACGTCACCGGCGGCCTTGGCCTGCGCTGGCAGTTCGCGGTCGAACCGGCCGAAGTCCGCGAAGTGGCCGCCGGTTCGCCTGCCGCCGGGGCCCTCCAGGCCGGTGACCTGATCACCGCCATCGACGGCGAGGCGGTCGACGCTGCAGATGCCTTGCGGCCCATGGTCCAGCGCCTTGGCGCACGCGGCGGCGAAGTGATGGTCGAGGTCGAGCGCGAAGGCAGCCGCCTGGCCCTGCCGCTGCAGCCGCGACGCATGACCGATCCCAATACCCAGGCCCCGTACTGGGGCCTGGGAATCTCGCTGGGCCGTGACAAGCCACCGGCCTACGACGCCTTGCAGCGTTACGGCCCGCTGGCGGCGATCCCGGTGGCCGTGCGCCAGACCGGCCAGTTGGCGTCCGATTCGCTGGGCATGATCCGGCGCATGATCACCGGCCACGCCTCGCTCCAGAATGTGTCGGGCCCGGTCACGATCGCCAAGGTCGCCAATGCTTCCGCCGAACGCGGCCTGACTTGGTTCCTCCAGTTCTTGGCCCTGCTCTCGCTGAGCCTGGCGATCGTGAACCTGCTGCCGATCCCGGTCTTGGACGGCGGACACCTGCTGTATTACCTTATTGAGTTGGTCAAGGGCAGCCCGCTGAGCGAGCGGGCCATGGCCGCGGGCCAGTTCGCTGGCCTGGCCATCCTGGCCGGCCTGATGGGGCTGGCGCTTTACAACGACATCCTGCGCCCGGTGATCTGATGCCTTTCACTGCTCAACTTTTGACCGCCTTCCGGCGGCCTGCCCCCTGCGGGGGCCTTTCCAACACCAGCTCTCCGACGGATGTGATGATGACGCGACTCCCGACCCGCCGCCTGCTTGCCCTCGCCTTGGCCTCCGCCATTGCGACGCCGGCGATGGCCCAGTCGACTGACATGACGGTGCCGGCCTTCGGGTCCCAGCCGCAGTCTGCTTCGCCGGCCGGATTCGGCATGCAGCAGCCGCCGGCTTCGCCGTCCGACTTCGTCGCCACCGACATCCGCGTGGACGGCGTGCAGCGCATCTCCAGCGGCACGGTGCTGACGTACCTGCCGATCGAGCGCGGCGACACCATCACTCAGGCGAAGATCGGCGATGCGATCCGCGCGCTGTACAAGACCGGGTTCTTCGAGGACGTTCAGCTCTCGCGCCAGGGCTCGATCCTGGTGGTCACGT
>JBIIHJ010000382.1:0-3701 GCA_044235875.1 Pseudoxanthomonas sp. | reverse complement strand
GATTCACGCTGACGTTCGCGGCGGGCGGAATCCTGATCGGCGCACTGGCCGCGTCATCTGGTGAGCTGCAAGGTGCCATCCGTACTGGATCAATCCTAGTACTCCTGACCGCAGGACTTTCGTGTCTCTGCTCAGCCCCTTTTGATTGGTTTGTACAACAATTTCAACAGTGGCGTTTTACCCATACATCCTTTAAAACGAATGGACCTCCGGCCGGCGGGCGGCTTGGCCCACTCCTCATCGGCGCCTCACTTGGCCTAGCCTGGACGCCGTGTGCAGGACCGGTATTGGCTTCGATGCTGTCACTCGCGGCCACCTCCCAGCAACCGGCTATGGCAACTACCTTGCTTGGAACATATGCGATCGGGGCTGGCCTCCCCATGTTGCTCATCGCCTACGGCGGTAAATGGGTGTCTTCGCGCATCGCGTTTCTCAACCGCCGCGCAGTTGCGATTCGCAAAACCTTTGGCGTCATCGCCGTCGCGGTGGCGGCCCTTCAACTAGCCCAGTACGACGTTCTTGTCTCGGCTTGGGCAACCCAGTGGCTTCCCTCTGTTTCCTCAGGACTATAACCATGCCTAAGTTCAAACCAGTCATCACCCTTCTGGCCGCCTGCCTATTTGCCGCCGCATGTTCGCCTGGTGTCTACGCAGATCCCGTCGAGCCTACTCACACCTCACCGTCGCCAGTTGCTCCGGAATTCACGGGAATTGATCACTGGATCAACAGTTCACCTCTAAGCATGTCGCAGCTTCGTGGGAAAGTAATCCTGGTTGAGTTCTGGACTTACTCCTGCATCAACTGTATCCATGTCGCACCTCACGTAAAGCAATGGCACGAGCAGTTCAAAGATCAGGGCTTGGTCGTTGTAGGCGTGCACACGCCCGAATACGGGTATGAGAAGAAGCTCGAAAACCTACAGGCGGCGGTGAAGCGCTTTGGTATCACCTACCCAGTCGCTCAGGACAATGGCTACTTGACCTGGAATGCTTACGGCAACCAATACTGGCCTGCGCTCTATCTGATCGATAAAGAGGGCCGCATCGTTTACCAGCACTTCGGCGAAGGCGCCTACGCCACAACTGAAGCACGAATTCAAAAGCTACTATCTGCACAGGGTACGCAGAATAAGCGACCCGACTAAGGGCTTGATGAAGCAATCAATCCTCCCGGCTTGGATCCAGCGGGAGGAGCTCTTTTCTAATTGTCCGCTATCGGCCAAAAGCAGCCATCTCTCGACGCCCGCAACTCCTCAAACACATCATCGCATGTCAAAAAGAACCGATCGCAGCTTATTTAACGAGGGAATGGCCGGAAGATCGACAGTCTCAAAAAAGCCGCGCCAACGCCGGCAATCATCCCGGCTATGGCGAAAATTATCCAGCCTTCAAGAACTAGAGATAAAACGCTATCCGAAACTGAAAAATATCTCGTATTCTCGCCTCTCACACTCGTGAGAACGAGCACCGAAAAAGCTATAAGTAGCGATCCGGAAAAAATACCCGTAAACCGGCCATTGGCATTTAACGGTTTTTTGTGAAGTTGCGAATCGAGCCCTCTTTTATCGCGCCGAAGCAATATGTAGGAGATGAGCATCGATACAGGGAAGACCAACGGTGCGACTGCGTAGTAGAAGCTTGCGGCGAGGCCCAAAGTTGACTTGGACGAATAGCGACTTCTACTTGAAATTTGATTGAGCAAAATCCAGGTCCCACTGGGCTCAAGGCCTCTCTCATCCAACTTCCAGCCCCAGATAGCAACGGCCGTAGCGACGACCAAGACGCCCAAGCCCAAGATGACTAAAGGTAGGATCATCTTTCTGCTAGTCACGATCACGTCCAGCACCCCGCCGCGACCAAGATTTGGCAGCGCGTTACCTCAGAAAATTTCCGGCACCACCACCGCTGACGCACGAGACCCGCTGAGGCGCAGACAGCAACTAGCATCGAACTAACTAACTGTCGCACGTAGCGGAACCGAATGGGGTCTCGCCTGAGCATCCTTGCTCTCCTGCTTTAAGAGTCGATAGGCTACTACACTTTCCAATTCCGCTATCAGCCACGAGTGGCCATCTGCAGGATGTCCGCTTCGGGTCGATAGCTGCCTTGCTGGAAAGCAATTTGAGCAGTGCGCTCTGCAACAAGCCAAAACCAATCACATATAGAGAATCGCGCGTTGGAAAGAATTTTTCAGTTGCTACAGAGAGCTTCGAGCCTTAATTCATGCGGCCATGTAACCGCCATCGACAAAGACTTCTTCGCCGGCGATGTAGCTGCTGTCGTCGGACGCCAAGAACAGCACTGCCTTGGCTACCTCTTCGGAACTCCCCAGCCGCGCCATAGGAATCACTTGATCGAAGAAGGCCTGTGTACCGGGATTATTGTCTAGGTAGCGGTCCATCGCTGCCGTCTTGATCATTCCAGGGGACACCACGTTGACTCGGATGCCACGCTCCTTGAGGTCCGTCGTCCAGGTACGAGCGAAGGACCGAAGTGCCGCTTTGGTCGCGCTATAGACTGACAGTCCAGCAAAGCCGCTGCTGCCGGCGCCCGAGCCTGTGATCACGATCGTGGCACCACTTGCCATCAAAGGCAGGGCTTTTTGTACGGTGTTGATGACGCCTTTGATGTTGGTTGTCAGCAGCCGGTCTACGTGTGCCTCATCGATCGCGCCAAGTGCGGCTGACTCGGAGAATCCGGCGTTGGCGAATACGACATCCACGCGGCCGCGTTCGCGTTGGATCTGCGAGTACAGGCGATCCAGATCCTCTGAATTGCCGACGTCGCACTGGACGGCGGTGACCATTGGCCCGAGTTCTGCCAACGCTTCTTCGAGTCGCTCCTGGCTGCGCCCGCAGATGTAGACCTGACCGCCTTCCTGGGCGAAGGCGTTGGCTGAAGCCAGCCCGATTCCGTCACTACCACCCGTCACCACAATTACTTTGTTTTCGAATCGCTTCGCCATTGGTGCCTACCTTTCTATAAGTGGAGGATTGCTCCACTTAGCATATGGAGGCATCCTCCGCTTTGCAAGATCAAGGATCTGTCTCTGACCACCGAAACCCCATTGAGAGCCGATGCCCAACGAAACCGCGAGCGGATGCTCGCGGCCGCCGAGCGCGTGTTTCTGACTAAGGGGGCGGGCGCTTCGCTTGAAGATGTCGCCAAGGAAGCTGGTGTCGGAATCGGCACGCTGTACCGTCGTTTTCCCACACGCGAGGACCTGTTCGCGGCAGTATTTAGCGACAAGTTCCTCGCCTTTGCTGAGCGCTGGCGCATTAAGGAAAACGAAGTTCAGCCCGATCAAGCCCTGCGGGACTACTTGGTGGAGCTGATCATCGAGACCAACATCTATCGCGACTTGTCGGCTTCCGTTGGAACTGTCCTGCAGAGCCAAACCCCTGGCTGTCACGCCAACGCGCAAATGGGTCAGCAACTGTTGCAGAACGCCAAAAAGGCAGGTTTGGTCCGCGCAGAGGTCACCTTCGATGACGTCGTGGTGGTGATCACCGCCGTGTGCCTGGCCGTGGGGCAGGAGGCTAACGCCAGAGTCCAGATTCGGCGTTTGGTGGACCTGTTCCTTGGGGGGATCTTCGGACCAAAAGCGGAGGCGGCTTAGCCCGGTCCGCCGTTTATGCGGGTGTGAAAGCCTGCTAGGCCGGAGCCAGCCATGCGCAAAGTAACATGTGCAGGCGAGCGCTC
>JBIIHJ010000381.1:0-3704 GCA_044235875.1 Pseudoxanthomonas sp. | reverse complement strand
CGGATCGTAGGAGACGTTGAGCAACTGCTTCTGCTGGGCCAAAGCACCCGTAGCCAGGGTCAGCACGCAGGTCGCCACGGCAACGGCAAACACACCTCGCAAGCGGATGGATCGGGGTGAAGACATGGGAGACCTCGTCGTCAGGGGCAGCGGAACGGCATTGTGAGGACCTGATGCTGCACAGGCATGAGTGTGGCGCGAAATGAAGAAAAAAAGCGTGCACATGGCCAACCGGCATCAGCGAGCCGGCCGTGACGGCGGCAACCGGCCGCAGACGTAAAATACCGACCTGTTCAGCTGCCACAGGCACCCGCGATGTCCAACGCCCGCTCCGCCCTGACCCACCGCTACGCCGAGGAGCTGGCCGGCATCCGCGACGCCGGCCTGTTCAAGTCCGAGCGCATCATCACCGGCCCGCAGTCGGCGGAAATCACCCTGGAGGACGGCCGCACGGTGCTGAATTTCTGCGCCAACAATTACCTGGGCCTGGCTGACCATCCGGACATCATCGCCTCGGCCAAGGCGGCGCTGGACTCACACGGCTTCGGCATGGCCTCGGTGCGCTTCATCTGCGGCACCCAGGACCTGCACAAGCAGCTGGAAGCCAGGATCTCCACCTTCTTTGGCAAGCAGGACACGATCCTGTACGCGGCATGCTTCGACGCCAACGGCGGCCTGTTCGAGCCCCTGCTGGGCGAGGATGACGCGATCATCTCCGACAGCCTCAACCACGCTTCGATCATCGACGGCGTGCGCCTGTGCAAGGCCAGGCGCTTTCGCTACGCCAACTGCGACATGGCCGACCTGGAAGCCCAGCTGCAGGCCGCCGACGCCGCCGGCTGCAGAACCAAGCTGATCACCACCGACGGGGTGTTCTCGATGGACGGCTTCATCGCCCCGCTCGATGACATCACCGCGCTGGCGCGCAAGTACGGCGCGCTGGTCCATATCGACGAATGCCACGCAACCGGTTTCCTGGGAGAAACCGGGCGCGGCTCGGCCGAAGTGAAAGGGGTGCTGGACAGGATCGACATCATCACCGGCACCCTGGGCAAGGCGATGGGCGGCGCGCTGGGCGGCTTCACCACGGCCAGCGCCGAGGTGATCGAACTGCTCCGCCAGCGCTCGCGCCCCTATCTGTTCTCCAACTCGTTGCCGCCGCACGTGGTGGCCGCGGGCATCACCGCGTTCGACATGCTCGACGCCGCCGGCGACCTGCGCGCGCAGCTCAGGGAAAACACCGCCTACTTCCGCGAGCAGATGACCGCGGCCGGTTTCGACGTGAAGCCCGGCGTGCATCCGATCAGCCCGGTGATGCTCTACGACGCGCCGT
Organism: Pseudoxanthomonas sp.; assembly: GCA_044235875.1. Lineage (GTDB taxonomy): Bacteria > Pseudomonadota > Gammaproteobacteria > Xanthomonadales > Xanthomonadaceae > Pseudoxanthomonas_A. The sequence continues at coordinate 2,371 of JBIIHJ010000381.1, read as the reverse complement.
TGGCCCAGCGCTTCGCCCAGCGCCTGCTGGAAGAAGGCATCTATGCGATCGGTTTCTTTTTCCCGGTCGTGCCCAAGGGACAGGCGCGGATCCGCACCCAGATCAGCGCCGCTCATACGCGCGCGCACCTGGATCGCGCGATCGGAGCCTTCACCCGCATCGGACACGAACTGGGCGTACTGAAGGACTGAGCCTGCCCATGCGCACCGTCCTGCGCCGACGTCTGCTGCTGGCCGTGCAGACCGACGCGCAGGCGATACGGAAAAACGACATCTGGACCACGCGCTGCCTGCATTGCCGGCGCGTGCTGCAGATGCGCGCCGACGGCGAGCCGCTTGGTGCGGCGACGCTGGAACACGTGGTGCCGCAGAGCTGGTTCGGGATGGCGTCCGCACAGGCGCTGACCGCACGCGTCGGCGAGGACGCGGATGATCCGCGCAATCTCGCGTTGGCCTGCGCCCCGTGCAACCACGGGAAGGGTCGTCGCCACGACGCCAATGGCCCGCGCGACGCGCGTGCACGAGAAGTGGTGACCGCGCTGCTGGACACCCGCCTACAGCGCTGGCGCGCGCCGCCTAGCCGTTGAGCGTGGGCGGCGCCAGCGCGCGGACTTCATCCATCGTCAGCTCGCGCCATGCGCCCTTGCCGAGCTCGCCCAGCGGCAGCGACCCGACCGCCACACGCACCAGGCGCAGCGTGGCCAGGTCGAAGGCTTCCAGCAGGCGCCGGATGTGGCGATTGCGGCCTTCGTCCAGGGTGATCTGGAGCCACGCGTTGCGCGTGCCGGTGCGCAGCAGCTGTGCACGCGCCGCACGCAGCAGCTCACCCTCGACCTGCGCGCCGGCTTCCAGTTGCGACAGCAACGCCGCATCGGGAACCGCATCAACCTGTACGTGATAAGTCTTGACCGGACCGCGGGACGGATCGGTGATCGCCGCGGCCCACGCCGGATCGTTGCTGAGCAGCAGCAAGCCCTCGCTGGCCTTGTCCAGGCGACCTACCGGCGCCAGCCAGGGCAGGCCCGCGCCATCCAGGCAGCGATAGATCGTATCGCGCCCCTGCTCGTCCGCCGCCGTGGTCACCAGGCCGCGCGGCTTGTTAAGCATCAGATAGCGGCGTTGTGCGCTGGCATCGGCCAGGCCGTCGACCTCGATCCTTGATCGACCCACGACGGTGGGAAACTCCGGGTCCAGCACCTTGCGTCCATCCACACGCACGCGCCCGGCCGCGATCCAGCGTGCGGCTTCGGTGCGCGAACACAACCCCAGCTTGGACAGCGCGCGGGCGAGACCGTATCGGGGCGGCCCACCCGAGGCCAGCTTACGAACCGTCATGGCGGATCTTCACGGCACAGCCGACCGCCACGTTGGCCGCAGGCTTACTTCTTCGGTGCCGGCTCAGATACTGCCGGCGTTGCCGCCGGTGCGGCGGTTGCTTCACCGGGCGCCGCCGGAGCGGCAGCCACGGGCTTGGCCTTGACCACGCGCACGCCACGCGACTTCATCCACGCGTCGAATTCATCGGCCGTCATGCGCTTGCCACCCTGGTTCATGTCGAAACGCCAGGGGGAATTATCGAACTGGGTCTTGGGCTTGTACGCGGCAGGATCGTTCGCTTTCAGCGCCGGCGTGGCCATCGCCAACTCACGGCAGCCATCGACCTTCAGGCGCAACAGCACCCGGTCCACCGACTGCGCTTCGTCGTACGACTGCGCCAGCACGCCGCTGGGCGCGCCGAGCTGGGTGGTGTTGGCGAAAAGCTCAGAAGCTACCGGCGGCAGGATCGTGGCGCGCTGGGCGATCGGCTGCGGGCTGACGCCGTTGCAGTTCTGGACCTGCTGGGCATGTGCGAACGGAGCAATGGCAAGCAGAGACAGCACCGCAAGGGAGGACGCGCGCATGGAGATTCTTGGTCGGAAAAAAGAGTTGCGCGAGTGTAGGCAAGCAGCCGTCACGCAATCAACCGTTACACGATGTTTTTCGCGCAAATTGCTGAAAATAAAGACTGAATACGAAGAAAGACAATGCATCTGCCGCAGAAAAGCAGAAACCCGACACTAGGCCGGGTTTCTGTTGATTGCCAAGGAAGTGCGGATCGCGTCCGCAACTTCCCCTGAGCGGCCAGATTAGTTCTGGACGTTCAGCTCGGTGCGACGGTTCTTCGCACGGCCTTCAGCAGTGTCGTTGGTGTCGATCGGACGGCTCTCGCCGTAGCCAACCGGACCCTGCAGACGCGACGCCGAGACGCCGTTGCTGGTCAGGTAGTCGTACACCGTCTTGGCGCGACGCTCCGACAGCTTCTGGTTGTAGGCATCGGTACCGACGGAGTCAGTGTGACCGGCGACTTCAACCTTCAGGTCGGGGTAACGGTT
>JBIIHJ010000120.1:0-10426 GCA_044235875.1 Pseudoxanthomonas sp. | reverse complement strand
GCTGGCCAAGGCAGGCGTGAACCTGGCCATCGGCACCGATGGCTGCGCCTCCAACAACGACCTGGACATGTTCAGCGAGACCCGCACCGCGGCGATCCTGTCCAAGGCCGTGGCCAACGACGCCGTTGCGTTGGACGCCTTCGCGGCGCTGCGCGCGGCCACGCTGGGCGGGGCCAGGGCGATCGGGTTCGATGCGCAGGTCGGCTCGCTGGAAGTGGGCAAGCAGGCCGATATCGCCTGCGTGGACCTGTCGGCGCTGGAGACCCAGCCGCTGCACCATGTCGTGTCGCAGCTGGTCTATGCCACCGGCCGCCACCAGGTCACCGATGTCTGGATCGCCGGGCGCGAGCGCCTGGTCGACCGCCAGCCGGTGGGCATCGACATGGCCGGCGTGGTCGCCAATGCACGCCAGTGGCGCCAGCGCATCGTCGGCTTGCATCCGCGTTGAGCCACGCGCCTCACGCCAGACACGCGCGCGGCGCATCATGCTGCCTGCGCCCAACGCGACATCAGTGACGGAGTCTTCCATGTCCACCGCAACGCAGCGCCCGCAGGCGCGCAACTTCGATCAGGCCGAGCTGGACAAGTTCGGCGCACTCGCCACCCGCTGGTGGGATCCGGACGGCCCGCAAAAGGCGCTGCACGCGCTGAACCCGGTGCGCCTGCAGTACGTGGCCTCGCGCCTGCCGCTGGCGGGCAAGCGGGTGCTGGACGTGGGCTGCGGTGGTGGCTTGCTGAGCGAGGCGCTGGCTGCGGCCGGCGCGCAGGTCACCGCGATCGACCTGTCGCCCGAGCTGCTGAAAGTCGCGGGCCTGCACAAGCTCGAATCCGGCGTCGAGGTGGATTACCGCCAAATCGCCGTCGAGACCCTGGCCGAGGAAGCGCCGGAAAGCTTCGATGCGATCACCTGCATGGAGATGCTCGAGCACGTGCCCGATCCGGGCGCGATCATCGAATCCTGCGCGCGTCTGCTCAAGCCCGGTGGCCAGCTGTTCCTGTCCACGCTCAACCGCACCCCGGCGGCGTTCGCGCTGGCCGTGGTCGGCGCCGAATACATCGCCAAGCTGCTGCCCAAGGGCACCCACAAGTACGCCGATTTCATCAAGCCGTCGGAACTGGCGGCATGGACGCGTCGCAGCGGCCTGCAGATGAACGACGTCAGCGGCCTGGTCTACGAGCCGTGGCGCAGCGCCGCGCGCCTGAGCCGACGTACCGAGGTCAATTACCTAGCGTGCGCGGTCAAGCCGTAACGCCGTCGGTTCCAACCCACGCCATCCACAAGCACGTGCTACATGCCTGATCCGACTTTCCCCGCCGTCGCGCTGTTCGACCTGGATGGCACCCTGCTGGACAGCGCGCCGGATATGGTCGCCACGGTCAACCGCATGCTGGCCGCACGCGGGCGTGCGCCGCTGGCGCTGGAGGCGGTCCGTCCGCACGTGTCAAAGGGCGCGCGGGCGATGTCCGGTGCGGCGTTTCCCGAGCTCTCCATTGCCGAGCGCGATGCGCTGGTGCCTGAGTTCCTTCGCATCTACGCTGAGGAACTGGGCCGGCATGGCGTGCTGTTCGACGGCATCGAGGCGATGCTGGCCGCGCTGGAAGCGGCGGGCAGCCGCTGGGGCATCGTCACCAACAAGCCCGAATACCTGGCGCGTGCGCTGGTGCCGCTGCTGGGGTGGGAAACGCGTTGCGCCGTGCTGATCGGCGGCGACACCCTGGCCGAGCGCAAGCCGCATCCGCTGCCGCTGCAGGAAGCCGCGCGCCGCCTCGAGGTGGCCATCGACGACTGCGTCTACGTGGGCGACGACGAGCGCGACATCCAGTCCGCACGCGCTGCCGGCATGGCCTCCATTGCCGCGTTGTGGGGCTATCGCCTGGACCACGACGATCCGCGAACCTGGCAGGCCGATGCGATCCTGGCGCAGTCCACGGACCTGCTCGATCCGGCCCGTTGGCCGCAGCAGGCGGCACGCTGATGTCCAATTCCGCCGCGCTCGACAGCTTCCTGGAGAAGTGGCGCACCCGCCTGCCGGAATGGCAGCTGGTGCAGGGTTTCGTGCCTGCCGAACAGCGGGAGATCGCGGTGGCCTGGTTCGCGCTGCTGCAGGAACTGGCCGACGCGATGAATATCGCCGGTGATCCGCTGCCGGCCGACGCCAAGCTGGCCTGGTGGGGCGAGGAACTGCGCGACTGGTCGCGGCGGCGGTCGCGGCACCCGCTGGGACGCGTGCTGGAACCGGTGCAGGCGCCGTGGGCAACGCTGGCCGATGCGTTGCCTGCGCTGCCGTTGATGCGCGCACTGCCGGATTCGGCCGAGGCGGCGCTGCCGCTGGTGCTGCCGTTGGCGCGCGCCATCGCCCAGGTCGAAGCGGCGCTGTTTCCAGGGGCAAGGCAGCCGGAGGATGTCGATGCGCTGGCTGCGCAGCTGTTGTTCTCGCGCTGGATGGAAGTGCCCCCGCATGCCGAGACGCCGCGTTGGCGCGATGCCCTGCTGGCCCGCTGGCCCGCGCGCAGCGGCGGCCCACGTCCGCGCCGCATCCTCAACGCGATCCTGCGCAAGCGCGTGCAGCACCTGCACGCCGATGGCCTGGGCAGCACGCCGACCAGACCGCTGGCGCTGGTGTGGTCCGGCTGGCGCGCAGCCTCGGGCGGGCGCTAACGGTCCACGCGGCACCCCGCTGGCGGCGGCTTCAGTCGTCGTCGGCCCGGATCTGCCAGCGAAAACTCCTCACCACGCCGACCAGTCCGACCGGGATGCAGATCACCAGCTGGGCGGTGGACTGCGACACCAGCGAACAGATCAGCCAGCACAGCAGTCCGGTCAGCGCCAAGCCGACGTACAGCCGCCACGAGAGAAAGAGTTCGCCGAGTTCAAGCAAGTCGAGCATCAGTGGCTCGCATCGTCCGGTCCGACCGTGGCGCCTTCATCGATGACCAGGAAGTTGCCCGGCCTGGGCGCATCGGACGCCAGCGTCGGCTGCGCCTCATCCTTCAGCTGTACCCCCGACAGCTGCCGGCGCTGGGCTTGTCCCATCAGGTAGGCGAGCTTGTGCATGGCCGTATCGTAGGACAGGCCGGCAGCGCGGATGTTGGAGATGCAGTTGCGGGCCGCATCGGTCAGGCCCGCGCGCGGTGCCCATGTCAGGTAAGCGCCCAGGCTGTCGGGTGAACTCAGTCCCGGTCGCTCGCCGATCAGCACCACGCACATCCGTGCGCCCAGCAGTTCGGCGATCTCATCGCCCACCGCCACGCGGCCTTCTGCCACCAGGCAGACCGGCGCCAGCGACCAGGACTGTGCGTTCGCATGCGCCTGGAGATGCTCCAGCATCGCGCCGGCGTGTTCGTGCACGGCAAGGGCGGACAGGCCATCGGCGACCACGATGCACAGGTCGTGCTGGCCGCCGTGGACGGCCGAGCGTCCGCGCAGTTCGGTGGCGGAGGCTTCATCGAGGCGGCGTCCGAGATCCGGGCGCTGCAGATAGGCATGTCGGTCTTCGGCAGCGCTGTGCAGGCGAAGCGTGTCCAGCCCCAGTGCATGTGCGCGGGCTTGCAGAGCTTCGGCGTCGAAGGCCAGGTGCACCGCATCGCGTGCCTGCGCGTGGGCGAACTGGAAATCCAGCTGTGCGGCCGTCGGCAGGCTGGTCCCGGCGCGCCCCAACGCGATGCGCGCAGGCGTGAGCCGGCGCAGCTGGGTCCAGGGATCGAGCCGGGCAGGGCGCGGGGCGTCGGTGTCGCTCATGGCACCTGCGCCAGGGCCTTCCTGAAGGGAAGCGGCACGTCCTGGCCCAGCAGGAAACGGCCATCCTGGCGTCGCAGGATGTCCATGCGCTCCAGCCATGCCTCGAACTCCGGCGCCGGTCGCAGGCCCAGCACCTGGCGCGCGTAAAGCGCATCGTGGAAGGACGTGGTCTGGTAGTTGAGCATCACATCGTCGCTGCCCGGGATGCCCATGATGAAGTTGATGCCAGCCGCGCCCAGCAGGGTCAGCAGTACGTCCATGTCGTCCTGGTCGGCCTCGGCATGGTTGGTGTAGCAGATGTCGCAGCCCATCGGTACACCGAGCAGCTTGCCGCAGAAATGATCCTCAAGCCCGGCGCGGATGATCTGCTTGCCGTCGTACAGGTATTCCGGGCCGATGAAGCCGACCACGGTGTTGACCAGCAGCGGCTTGAACCTGCGCGCGACCGCGTAGGCCCGTACCTCGCAGGTCTGCTGGTCAACGCCAAAATGCGCGTTGGCCGACAGCGCGCTGCCTTGCCCGGTCTCGAAATACATGACGTTGTCGCCGACGCTGCCGCGGCCCAGCGACAGTCCCGCATCCATGCCTTCCTGGAGCAGCGCCAGGTTGACGCCGAAGCTGGCGTTGGCAGCTTCGGTGCCGGCAATGGACTGGAACACCAGGTCCACCGGTGCGCCGCGGTTGATCGCCTCGATCGTCGTGGTCACATGCGCGAGCACGCACGACTGGGTGGGGATCTGGTAGCCGCGAATCACGCCGTCCAGCATCTTCAGCAATTGGATGATGTCGCGCGTGCTGTCGCTGGCCGGATTGATGCCGATCACCGCATCGCCGTTGCCGTAGAGCAGTCCATCGACGATGACCGCGGCGATCCCAGCCGCGTCGTCGGTGGGGTGGTTGGGCTGGAGCCGGGTCGACAGGCGCCCGCGCAGGCCCAGCGTGTTTCGGAATGCGGTGGTCACGCGCATCTTCTGCGCCACCAGCACCAGGTCCTGGATGCGCATCAACTTGGAGACGGCGGACACCATCTCCGGTGTCAGGCCGGGGGCGAGGGCCGTGAGCGAGCTTTCCGTCGCGGCCTCGCCCAGCAGCCAGTCGCGGAAATCGCCGACGGTCAGATGCGCGACGGGGGCGAAGGCCTGCGCATCGTGGCTGTCCACGATCAGCCGCGTGACTTCGTCGTCCTCGTACGGGATGACCGATTCGCTCAGGAAATGCCGCAGTGGCAGTTCGGCCAGGGCCATCTGCGCGGCCACGCGCTGACGGTCGCTCTGCGCCGCCACGCCGGCCAGGCGGTCCCCGGAGCGCGCCGGGGTCGCCTTGGCCAGCAGATCCTTCAGGTCAGCAAAGTGCCAGCGCTGGCCGCCCGCGGTCTGGCCGAAACCGCTCACGCGCCAGGCCTGCGCGCATGCGGCTGGGCCAGGGCGGTCATGGCGCTCATGGGCGATCGGTGGCCGCATCGGGTGCCGGGCCACTACCGCGCAGGCTCAGCCAGCACACGCCCATGCCCAGTGCCATCAACACCACGAACGCGCCGGCCACCTGCGGGTTGAACCACACCATCGCCACCAGGCACACCACCGCCAGCGCCAGGGCGATGCCCGGGACCACCGGATAGCCCGGCGCGCGGAAGCTGCGCTCCAGGTCCGGCTCGCTGCCGCGCAGCTTGAACAGGCTCAGCATGCTCATGATGTACATCACCACCGCGCCGAACACCGACATGGTGATCATCGCCGCGGTCAGGCTCATGCCCTGCAGGCTGACCAGGCCGTCGCTGTAGATCGCGGCGATGCCGATCACGCCGCCGGCCAGGATCGCGCGATGCGGGGTCTGGAAGCGCGACAGCTTGGCCAGGCCATGTGGCAGGAAGCCGGCGCGCGCCAGCGCGAAGAACTGCCGCGAGTAACCCAGGATGATGCCGTGGAAGCTGGCGACCAGACCGAACAGGCCGATCCACACCAGCATGTGCAGCCAGGTGGAGCTGTCGCCGACGACCGTCTTCATCGCCTGCGGCAGCGGATCGTTGATGTTGCTCAGCGCTTTCCAGTCGCCGACGCCGCCGGCGAAGATCATCGTGCCGAAGGCCAGCGCCACCAGGGTCAGGATGCCGGCGATGTAGGCCTTGGGAATCGTGCGCTTGGGATCCTTGGCTTCCTCGGCGGCCATGGCCGCGCCTTCGATGGCCAGGAAAAACCAGATCGCGAAGGGAATCGCCGCGAAGATCCCGCCGATGGCCGCGGTGCTGAACACATCCTGCCCGGCCCAGCCGCCGGCGGCGAAGTTGGCGAAGCTGAAACCCGGTGCGACCACGCCCATGAAGACCAGCAGCTCGATCACCGCCAGCACGGTGACCACCAGCTCGAAGGTCGCCGCGATGCTCACGCCCAGGATGTTCAAGGTCATGAACACAATGTACGCCCCGACCGCGGCCATTTTCGGATCCAGCCCGGGGAACTGCACGTTGAGATAGGCGCCGATGGCCATCGAGATCGACGGCGGCGCGAACACGAACTCGATCAGCGTGGCGATGCCGGCCACCATTCCGCCGGTCGTGCCGAAGGCCCGCCAGCTGTAGGCAAACGGCCCGCCCGCGTGCGGGATGGCGGTGGTCAATTCGGTGAAGCTGAAGATGAAACAGGTGTACATCGCGGCCACCACCAGGGTGGTGACCAAAAAGCCCAGGGTGCCGGCGACGCCCCAGCCGTAACTCCAGCCGAAGTATTCGCCCGAGATCACCAGGCCCACGGCGATGCCCCACAGGTGGAGGGTGCCCAGGGTGGGTTTGAGTCGTTCGTTCGACATCAGGCGCATCTCCAGCGAGAAGGGGGAGGGCTGTGTCCGGCGCCGTGTGGCGGCACGTCAGGTGCTGCCGTCGATCCTGGCGGGGATCGCCATTGCCGCGCGTGCGGCGACCTTCTGCTTATAGGCCCGTGGCAGGTGCCGGACAATCTCGGCGGCGGGTAGGGCCCTGCTGGGCGGGTAGGACCTTGCATGCGCAAGCCTCACCAGACGCAGCTTTTCCGGTGGCACGCGGCCTTGCTTTCGCGCGGCGAGAGTCGCCAAGCGGCTCGATGGGTTGCCGCGTTCCCGCGCTGGCAGCGGGTCGATGCACGTTTCGGTCCGCGGGGCGACCCGTTGACGCGCCTTGCAGGCGAACGCGCCGCTGCGCGCGGCGAGGGTGGACGCGGGGTGCGGTTACTTGCCCCGTTCAAGCACCAGCAGCGGATCGATGCGGGTATCGAACCAGCTCATCCCCCAGTGCAGATGCGGCCCGGTCGCACGCCCGGTCGCACCGACCGCGCCGAGCACCTGGCCCTGCGCGATGCGGTCACCGACCTTGACGTCGATCCGCGACAGGTGCAGGAAATTGGAGCTGACCCCATAGCCGTGGTCCAGCAGCACCGTGCCGCCGGTCAGGTACAGGTCCGGGGCGGCGAAGGTGACGATGCCCGCGGCCGGCGCCTTGACCGGCGTGCCGGTCGGCACGGCGATGTCCATGCCGGAGTGACCGGCCGGCGAGGGCTGGCCGTTGTAGACGCGCGCATTGCCGAAGCGGCCGCTGATGCGGCCCTGCACCGGCCAGATGAAGGGTGCGACGAAGTCGGTACGGTCGTCATCGCGGTCGCGCGCGGCGGTGACCTGGGCCTGCTCGCGTTGGATCCGCGCGGCGATTTCCGGCGGCGGATTGACGCTCTTGGGCGGCACGCCGTTGACCCGCTCGGTCGGCCAGTCGCGCGCGGTGACCGCGATCGACACGATCTGCGGCGCTGCGCCGGGCATAGTGACCTGGACCTGCAACGGCCCTGCCTCGTTACGACCCACGCCAAACACGACCGTGCCGTAGCTGCTCACGCGCAGGGACTTGCCGGCATAACGCACCTGGCTGCCGGGCGCGACCTTGCCCAGCACCAGCGCGCCCTGCGACACCGATGTGGGGAACGTGGCCTGGCGCGCGTCCTGTGCCATCGCAGGCGGCGCAAAGGCGACCAGGCCCGCGCCGCCGGCCGAGGCCATCAGCAGCGCCAGCAGCACCGACCTCATCGGTTGAATTCCAGGCGCAGCCCCTTGGGCGTGCCGACCAGCTGTTCGCCGTTCCACACCATGCGTCCGTTGACCCAGGTCGCGCCGATGCGCGAACGGAAGGTCTTGCCCTCGAAGGGCGACCAGCCGCATTTGGACAGCACGTCCTCGCGTTGCACGGTGAAGGCTGCGTCGTCCACCAGCACCAGATCGGCCCAGTAGCCCTCGCGCAGGAAGCCACGGTCCTTGACGTCGAACAGCTGCGCCGGAGCGTGCGCGAACTTCTGCACGATCTGGGTAACCGGCATCTTCTTGTCATGCACCAGCTCCAGCGCCGCCACCAGCGCGTACTGCACCAGCGGCAGGCCGCCGGGCGCCTTGGCGTAATCGGTCTGCGATTTGTCGTCCAGGGTGTGCGGCGCGTGGTCGGTGGCCAGCACGTCGATCACGTTCTCGGCCAGCGCCCTGATCAGCGCCTGCCGGTCTGACGGTTCCTTGATCGCAGGATTGCACTTGATGAAGTTGCCCAGGCGCGCATAGTCGCGGCGGTCGAAGTGCAGGAAATGGATGCAGGTCTCGGCGGTGATCTTCTTGCGCACGCCGTCCTTGCTGACCAGCGGGCCAGCCTTGAACAGCGCCAGCTCCTCGGCGGTGGAGATGTGCAGTACGTGCAGCTGGGTGCCGTGCTTGTTCGCCAGCGACAGGGCCAGGCGCGTGGAGGTGATGCAGGCCTCGCGCGAGCGGATGTCGGGGTGGAATTCCACCGGGATCTCATCGCCGTACCTGGCCCGGTACCTCTCCAGGTTGGCGTTGATCGTGGGGGTGTCTTCGCAGTGGGCGATGAGCGGCACCGGCGTGTCGCGGAAGATCGCGTCCAGCGTCTGGGGGTTGTCCACCAGCATGTTGCCGGTCGAGGCGCCCATGAACACCTTCACGCCTGGCGTGGTGCGCGGATCGGTGCGCTGGATGTCGGCCAGGTTGTCGTTGCTGGCACCCATGTAGAAACCGTGATTGGCCCACGCGGTGCCCCGCGCCAGGGCGTACTTTGCTTCCAGCGCTTCTGCGGTGAGTGTGGGCGGATTGGTGTTGGGCATGTCCATGAAGGTGGTCAGACCACCGGCCACGGCCGCGGCCGACTCGGTGGCGATGTCGCCCTTGTGGGTCAGGCCGGGTTCGCGGAAATGGACCTGGTCGTCGATCATGCCGGGTAGCAGCCAGCGACCGCCGGCCTCGATCACGTTGTCGTGTGCGCCCGGGGCGATGCGGGTGTCGATCCTGGTGATGCGGCCGTTCTCGAAGCGCAGATCACCGGTGGTCTCGCGGCCTTCATTGATCAGACGGGCGTTGACGATCACGGTGGCGGACATTTACAGGATCCTTGGTGCGGAGATGAGGGAGGCGCGTCAGGGACCGGATCGTAGCCACCGGGATGGAACGGGTGGCAGCGGCCGATCCGGCGGGCGGCCATCCAGCTGCCACGCAATGCGCCAAACCGGGCGATGGCGTCCATCGCATACACCGAGCAGCTGGGCTCGAAGCGGCAGCGCGGCCCCAGCAAGGGGCTGATGAAGCGCTTGTAGGCGCGCAACAAGACAATGAGTCCGCGCTGGAGCATGGCGCGATGATAAGCGATGCGTGTCGGGGACTGTCATCCGTCCCCGACACGCCGCGTTGCGCTTGCAGGGCGGTCGGGCGCGTGTTGAGCGGCGCGATGCTTGATGTGCCGTCATGCCATGCCGCTCGGTGTGAAGATGACGCTTTTGCAAGCCCGACGCCGGTGCCTCCTTGCACGCGCACCGGGCGGGGGGCATTGCCCGGTCGTGGGGCGGATTCCACTTGCTCGCCTCGCGCACTGCAGGGCGGCGCGACCTGTATGGAGATGGATGACAGATCCCCGTGTGGTTGCCCCCCCTGCGCGGGTGAGCTATAAAGGCCCGCTTTTCCCGGCCCGGGAATGATCAAGGACGCTGTTCGTGGCAGCCAAGAAACCCGCAAAACAGGCCGCAAAGGCCGTCAAGTCGCCCGCCGTGGCGAAGAAGGTCACCGCTGCCAAGGCGCCGGCCAGACCGGCACCGGCGAAGAAGGCCGCGCCTGCTGTCGCCAAGAAACCGGCGGCGACCAAGACCGCGCCTGCGAAAAAGACCACGAGCACCCCCACGACCGCCAAGACCGCGGCCGTGAAAAAGTCGGCGCCCGCGCCGGCCAAGAAGGCCGCAGCAGGGAAGCCTGTGACCAAGCCCGCACCGAAGCCGGTCGCCAAGACCGCTCCGGCCAAATCCGCTCCTGCCAAGGCCGCCGGCCGCAGCGAGGCCCCCGCGGTGAAGACCGTCGCGACGCCTGCGCCTGTAGCGTCCGCTGCCAAAGCCGCTCCTGCAAAGAATACAGTGCCCGCTTCCAAGACCCCCTCGAAAACCACCAAAACCACCGCTCCCGCCAAGCCCGTCGTGCCTGCCAAGCCCGCCGCCGCGCGCGTGACCGGCAAGATCGCCGTGGCGGTCGCCGCGCGCAGCGCCGAGCCTGCGCCCAAGACCAAGGTCCGCAAGGTCGAGTACAGCATCGACGAGTCCACCGGTCGTCCGCAGTTGCCCGCCGGCTACAAGCCCAAGGGTGACGAGGAATACATGAGCCCGCTGCAGCTGGAGTACTTCCGCCAGCGCCTGATGAGCT
>JBIIHJ010000089.1:0-12045 GCA_044235875.1 Pseudoxanthomonas sp. | reverse complement strand
GCAGCGCCCGCGATTGGAATCGCGCGCCGCCGACGGAAGCGGCATGGGCGGCCGCAAACGCAGAACCCAGGCGCCCTGGCGCCTGCCTTCCCCGGTCACGCCGGGCCCGGGCGGACGGGCTTCAATGCCCGCCGGCCCAGTGATGTGCGCGGTTTTGCGGCTTGCCGTCCAGCGCTTGGCTGGCTCCCACGGCCATCGGGTCGTCGTGTGCGCCCACCGCCCGACGACTTGCTTGTCCATGACGATCGGCAGGCTGCCGACCTTGGCGGTGGACAGCCACGATGCAGTGATCTGGTCTGCTGGGTGCATCGCACCGCTCAACGAATGCACGCGCGACGAAGCAGGCCGCCGGAATGCGGCCAACAAAAAACCCCGCTTGTGGCGGGGTTTTTTATCTGAGTCATGGTGCCCGGGAGAGGACTCGAACCTCCACGGAGTTGCCCCCGCTAGCACCTGAAGCTAGTGCGTCTACCAATTCCGCCACCCGGGCGACTCAGGGGGCGCATTCTGCGGATGCGACGGCAGGGTGTCAAATGTTTTTTCAAAGCATCGTCTCGATGCACGTGATGCGCAGGTGCGAGGGCGCACATGCGGTGTCCGATGGCGGCGGTGATGCGCGCATCGATCAATGCGTGGCCGCGCAATGGGGCAGGTCGAGGTCACCGTTGCGGCGCGGATCGCGGACAAAAAAAAGACCCGCTTCCGCGGGTCTTTTTTTTGTCTTTGGTGCCCGGGAGAGGACTCGAACCTCCACGGAGTTGCCCCCGCTAGCACCTGAAGCTAGTGCGTCTACCAATTCCGCCACCCGGGCAAAGCGGCGCGTATGTTGCAGTGCGGCTGCGGGAATGTCAACGCGAAGTCCGCGCGACCGTGGAAATCCGTCGGCGGTGTACCATGAGGCATGACAAAAAACACTGGAACAGGCGGGCGCAAACCCCCATCGGACAAGGCCCCGGCCTCGAAAAAGGCAAGCCAGGGCTCAGGGGGAAAGAAAACCGCCGGCACGTCCAAACTGCCACCGTGGATGCCCGACACGATGGCCGCACCATCCTCGCCTGCGGCCAAGGGCGACCGTTCGCAGGGCGACGGTGGGCGCCACAAGAGCCCACGCGGCGGCGGCGGCAACAACGGACCGCGCCCCTTCGAGCGTCGCGGCCGGGGTGCGCCACGCGTGGTGGTGCCCGCGCACGGGGTCGGCCAGGCCGGCTTCACTGACCCGCATGCTGCGCGGGAGGCCGAGCGTTACGCCCAGCCCATCGCCAGTCGCGAAGTGATCCTTGGCACGCTGTCGGCCAGCGAGGGTCCGCTGACCGCCGAGGAACTTGCCGCCAAGCTCGACCTGACCGCGCCCGAGCGCTATGAAGCGTTGACCAAGCGCCTGACCGCGATGGTCCGCGACGGCCAGCTGCTGCTCAACCGCCGCGGTGGTTACGCGCCGGCCGAACAGATGGACCTGGTCGCCGGCGTGGTGATCGCCAATCCGGAAGGCTTCGGCTTCCTGCGTGCCGAGGCAGGTGGCGACGACCTGTTCCTGCCGCCGTTCGAGATGCGCAAGGTCATGCATGGCGACCGCGTGCTGGCCAGCGTGACCGGCATGGATCGTCGGGGACGTCGCGAAGGATCGATCGTCGAGGTGCTGGAGCGTCGCGTAAACCGCCTGATCGGGCGCTTCGCGCTGGAGTCCGGCGTCAGTTTCGTGGTGCCCGATGACAAGCGCATGCAGCGCAACATCATGATCCCGCCGGATGCGCGCAACGACGCACGCGACGGCCAGTTGGTGGTGCTCGAGCTGACCCACGCCCCGGACGGCCGCCGTGATCCGATCGGCAAGATCGTGGCCGTGCTCGGCGACAAGCTGACCCCGTCGCTGGTCGTGGAAACGGCCATCCATGGCCATGAGCTGCCCTATGAATTCCCGCCGGAAGTGCTGGCCGAAGCCAGCGCCGTGCCGCTGACGGTGGAGCCGTCGATGATCGGCGGCCGGGTGGATCTGCGCGACCTGCCGCTGGTCACCATCGACGGCGCCGATTCGAAGGATTTCGACGATGCGGTCTATTGCGAATCCAACCGCAAGGGCCTGCGCATCAGCAACCGCTCGGGCTATCGCCTGGTGGTGGCCATCGCCGATGTCTCCAACTACGTGCGTCCCGGCACGCCGCTGGACGACGAAGCGCAGAAGCGCGCGACCTCGGTGTACTTCCCCGGCTTTGTCGTGCCGATGTTGCCGGAGACGATCTCCAACGGCATCTGCTCGCTCAATCCCAAGGTCGACCGGATGTGCTTCGTCTGCGACATGCAGGTCGACAAGAACGGTGAGATCGGCAGCGCCAAGTTCTACGAGGCGGTGATGCGCTCGCACGCGCGCCTGACCTACGACCAGGTGTGGAAGGCCGTGGGCGAGGACGACGCGCAGGCCCAGGCCGAGATCGGCCCGGACGTCCTTCCGCACGTCAAGCGCCTGCACGAGCTTTATGGCCTGCTGTCCAAGGCGCGCGAAAAGCGCGGCGCCATCGAGTTCGAAACCAGCGAGGTGCGCTTTGTCCTGGACAACCGCGGCGAAGTCACCCAGGCCGGCATGCAGGTGCGCAACGACGCGCACAAGCTGATCGAGGAATGCATGATCGCGGCCAACGTGCAGGCCGCGCGCTTTCTGCTGGAAAAGGGCATTCCCGCGCCGTATCGCGTGCATGAGCGGCCGCCGGAGTCCAAGTACGCCGACCTGCTGGAATTCCTCAAGGAGTTCAAGCTGTCGATGCCGGCCTGGAGCAAGGTCGAGCCGCGCGATTTCACCGCGCTGCTGAAGAAGATCCGCCAGCGTCCGGACGTGGCGTTGCTGGAGTCGGTACTGCTGCGCAGCCAGAGCCTGGCGGTGTACACGCCGGACAACGCCGGCCACTTCGGCCTGGCGCTGGATGCGTACGCGCACTTCACCTCGCCGATCCGCCGCTATCCCGACCTGCTGGTGCATCGCGCGATCAAGTACGCGCTCACCGGCGGCAAGGCCGAGAAGTTCCAGTATTCGCCGCGCGAGATGGCCGCGCTGTCGCTGCAGTGCTCCGAGCGCGCGCGCCGTGCCGACGAGGCCGAGCGCGAAGTCGACGAACGCTACCGCGCCGCGTGGATGGAGCAGCACGTGGGCGGCATCTTCGACGGCGTGATCAGCGGCGTGACCAGCTTTGGCCTGTTCGTGGAGCTGATCCAGTCCAAGGTCAACGGCCTGGTCCACGTGACCCAGCTGCCGCACGACTATTACCACTTCGATCCGATCCGCAAGACGCTGTCCGGCGAACGCCGCGGCACCGAGTTTCGCCTTGGCGATGCGGTCACCGTGCAGGTGATGAAGGCCAGCATGGAAGAACGCAAGATCGATTTCCGCCTGGTCGAGAAGCGTGGCGAGGAGGGTGGTGCGGCAGTGGAAGAGACGCCGAACGCCTTCCCGTCCAAGCGCAAGAAACAGAAGCATTGAGCAACACCCGATGCAGGCGACGGCGGCCGTGATGGCCGTCGTCGTCCGTTCCGCAAGTCCCTGACAAGTCAAAGATGCAATGAGCAGCAAGCAGAATTCATGGATCGTCGGCGTCAACGCGGTGGCTTCGTCCATCGAAAACGACGCCGAGAACGTACGCGAAGTCCTGATCGATGGCAGCAGCAAGAACGCGCGCCTGACCGAGATCGAGGAGAACGCGCGCCGTAAAGGCATCGAGGTGCGCAAGGTCAACACCCAGGCGCTGGACGGCGTCGGTGGTCAGGTGCGCCACCAGGGCGTGGCCGCGCGCTACGCCGCGGCCAGGACCTGGGACGAGGCCGAGCTGCCCGGGCTGATCGAAGCGGCGCAGGGCCGTGCGCTGGTCCTGGTGCTGGACGGTGTGCAGGATCCGCACAACCTCGGCGCCTGTCTGCGCAGCGCCGCGGCCGCCGGCGTGACCGCGGTGGTGATTCCCAAGGACAAGTCGGTCGGCTTGAACGCGACCGTGCGCAAGACCTCGGCCGGGGCTGCCGATCGGCTGCCGGTGGTCGCGGTGACCAACCTGGCCCGCGCACTGCGCGAAATCCAGAAGCTCGGTGTGTGGATCTACGGCCTGGCCGGCGAGGCCGAGACCTCGCTCTATTCGCTTGATCTGAAGGGCAACATCGCACTGGTCCTGGGCGGCGAAGGCGACGGCATGCGCCGCCTGACGCGCGAGCACTGCGACGGGCTGGTCAAGATCCCGATGCCTGGCGATATCGAAAGCCTCAACGTCTCGGTCGCCACCGGCGTGACCCTGTTCGAGGCGGTCCGCCAGCGCGGTCTGTAGTCCGCGCCCAGGGGATCTGAAAGATGCGGGTCGGGGGACGCACGCATGCAAGAGAGTACTGGCTGCAGCCGATGACGCTGCGGCTGTTGCGTGCGTATGCGTGCCTGCTGCTGGCCTGCGTGCTGCTGGTGCCTGTTGCAGGGGTGCAGGCCGCGACGCTGGCGCCGCCACCGCCGCTGCGTGACTACGCGGTCGATCTGTGGACCTCGCGCGATGGACTGCCGCACAACTCCATCCGCGATATCGCCCAGACCGCCGATGGCTACCTGTGGTTTGCCACCTGGGAGGGGCTGGTCCGCTACAACGGCCTGGAGTTCAGCACCTTCGACCGCAGCACGCGCCCGGCGCTGGCCGACAACGGCATCGGCGGGTTGTACGTGGATCCGGCGGGGGCGCTGTGGCTGAGCGATTCGCGCGGCAACATCAGTCGCTATTCGCCCGCTGGCAAACTCAAGATCTGGCCGCGCCCGGCCGACGTGCCCGAGGTGCTGATCCCGGCGATGGCGATGGACCATCGTGGCAATCTGTGGATGTTGTTCGAAGGACGTGGCCTGGCCCATCTGACGCCAGACGGGCGCACGGTATACGAAGCACCCGCGGCCGATTCGCCGCTGCGCACGGCTTACGCGCGCATGGTGATCGACGCCCGCGACCGGATCTGGGTGGGCAGCAACGACGGCCTGGTGATCCGCGATCCGGATGGCACGGTGCACGCCGCATCGAAGGAATACGGACTGCCGCCGGGCTTGGCCTGGCCGTACATGGCGCCGGACGGCACGCTGTGGGTGGTGGCCCAGGACCGCCTGTATCGCCTGCAGGGCCAGGCGCTGGTCCTGGTCCACACACTGCCCGGCGCTGGCCGAATGACCACACTGTTGCAGGACCGGCATGGCGATCTGTGGATCGGCACCGAGAGCCTCGGCGTGCTGCGTGCCGGCCGGCATGGTGTCGAGACGCTGTCCTCGGCCTTGCCGCTGCCGCGCGGGCGCATCACCAGCCTGAAGGAGGATGCCGAAGGCAGCATCTGGGTGGGCGCCAACGGCGGCCTGTTCCGCCTGCGCGAGACGCTGTTCACCAATACCACTGCGCGCGATGGGCTGGGTTCGGATTACGTGCGCGCGGTGCTGCAGGATGTCGGCGGCGATCTGTGGGTGGGCAACTCCACCGGGCTCGACCGGATCGGGCCGGCGCGCGACATCACCCATGTCGACTTGCCGACCGGCACCGGCAAGCCGCCTTCGGTCCTGAGCCTGGCCCAGCAGGGCGATGGCGTGCTCTGGATCGGGACCGCCAACGACGGCCTGTATCGCCGCGCGCCCGATGGCGCCGTGCAGCGTTACGGCCCCGAACAGGGACTGGCCGCCGGCACCGTGCGGGGTATCAGCATCGGTCCCGATGGCGTGGTGTGGCTGGCGACCCAGCGTGGACTGGCACGCGTGGACGGCGCGCGCGTGGTCCGCCCGCCAGGCGTGCCGGCGACGTTGACCACCGCGGTCTACAGCGAATCAGGCGCGGTCTGGGCCGGCACGCTCGAAGGCGCGCTGGTCCTGCGCGGCGATCGCCTCCAGGCCCTACCCCTAGAAGCGCTGGGCGGCGGTCGCTCAGTCTTCGGCTTCACCCGCCTGGGCGATGCGATGTGGATGAGCACTGATCGCGGCTTGTACCGCTACGGCGCCGGCAAGCTGGCGCGTGTGGGCCTGGAGCAGGGCGTGCCGGTGGACGCGGTTTTCCAGCTGATCCCCGACCGTGCCGGGCATCTGTGGATCACCAGCAACCGCGGCGTGCTGCGCACGGACCGGCAGAGCATCGAGCGCGTCGCCGATGGTGCCCAGCCGCGCGTGGCGATGACCAACTACAACGAGATGGACGGCATGGCCAATTCGCAGGCCAATGGCAGCTCGGGCCCGACCGCGGTGGTGCGCCGGGACGGCACGCTGTGGGTCGCCACGGCCGGCGGCGTGGCCACGGTCGATCCGACCCGGCTGCAGTGGTTCCGCGAGCGGCCGGCGCCGCCGGTGGTGATCGACGATGTCGAGCAGGACGGCCTGCCGCTGCCCTGGCGCGATGCCCCGGCGCTGTCGCTGGAAGGCGGCCACCGCATCAGCGTCAGCTATGTGGGCCTGAGCTACCTGCTGCCCGAGCGCACCGAGTACCGTACCCTGCTGGAAGGCCTGGACACCGATTGGGTCAACCGCGGCCGCCAGCGCAGCGTGGAGTTCATCCGCCTGCCGCCGGGCGACTACACCTTGCACGTGTCGGCCGCGCACCCCGATGGCCCCTGGAGCAACCGCGAGGCGGTGCTGCGCTTCAGCATCCAGCCGTTCCTGTGGCAGCGCCACAGCGTGCAGGTCGCGGCCGCGCTGGTGCTGGGTCTGCTGTTGTTCGCGCTGTACCGCTATCGCATCCATCGCTATCGCGCGCGCGCGGTCCGCCTCGCCCGGCTGGTGGACGAACGCACCCGCAACCTGCAGGTGCAGGCGCATCAGCTGCGCGATGCGGACAAGGAAAAGACCGGCCTGCTGCACCAGCTGCGCCTGCAGTCGGAGGCCTTCGAACGCCAGGCGCGCGAGGACGTCCTGACTGGCCTGCCCAATCGCCGCGCGCTGGACGAGCGCCTGGAGCAGGAAATCGCGCGCGCACGTCGCAGCGGCCAGCCCCTGTGCATGGCGATGCTGGATGTGGACCATTTCAAGAAGGTCAACGACCAGTATTCGCATGGCGTGGGCGATGTGGTGCTCAGTCAGGTCGGTGCGCTGCTGGTCAGCCACGCGCGCGACGCCGACATGGCCGCGCGCAGCGGGGGGGAGGAGTTCTGCCTGGTGTTCACCAACACCTCCCTGGCGCAGGCGGCCCAGGCCTGCGCGCGCCTGCGCGCGCTGTTCCATGCTCAGGTCGGGTGGGGCGGCATCGCGACGCTGCAGATCACGTTCAGCGCCGGATTGGTGCAACTGGAAAGCAGCGACCTATCGCCGGCATCGCTCTATCAGCGCGCCGATCGCCTGCTGTATCGCGCCAAGCGCGGTGGCCGCGATCGCATCGAACACGACTGAGCGCGGTCAGCCCAGTTCCGCCTGGTACAGCGCTAGGTCGTGCCGGGAGAAACAGCAGAAGATCACCTCGCGCAGGGCCGGCATCTTCGCCATGCAGGTGCGCACGGTCTGCACGGCGATGTGTGCCGCAGCCTCGGCGGGATAGCCGTAGATCCCGGTGCTGATGCAAGGGAAGGCGACGCTGACCAGAGCGTGTTCGGCGGCCAGCGCCAGGCTGTTGCGGTAGCAGTCTGCCAGCAGTGCAGCCTCGCCTTGCCGGCCGCCATGCCAGACCGGGCCCACCGTGTGGATCACGTGCCTGGCCGGCAGTCGGTACCCGTCGGTCACCCGCGCCTGCCCGGTGGGACATCCGCCCAGCGTGCGGCACTCGGCCAGCAGCTGCGGACCGGCCGCGCGATGGATCGCCCCATCGACACCGCCGCCGCCCAGCAGGGTGCTGTTGGCCGCATTGACGATTGCATCGACGGACAAGGTGGTGATGTCGGCCTGGATGGCGCGCAGCGCAGTGCTCATCGCCACAGGCTGCTCCGCCCTCCGTCGAGCTCGGGCGAAGACGCATCGCGCTGCTCCTCGAGCGGCGTGGATGCCTCTCAATGCACCACGTTGCGGATAAAGCGCAGCGGCGTATCGCCATCGTTGCGGTAAGCATAGTCGCCAGCGTGGCTGGGGAAGACCAGATGGTCGCCGGCAGCGATGTGCTGCTCGGCGCCAGCCTGCTCCAGCGTAAGCCGGCCTTCGATCACGTACAGCAGTTCGCACCAACCCTGCGGATCGGCATGCGAGCTGTAGCGCTCGCCCGGCATCAGGGTCCACTGCCACAGCTCGACCTGATGCGCTGCCGGCACGCTGGACAGCAGCGCGCCATGCGAGCGTGCGTCGCTTCCGCGCCACGCCAGTGCATCGACCCGTGCCAGGCCCTGGGTGTCCTGGGCCTTGAGCAGGTCGGCGAACTGCACGCCCAGCGCCTCGGCCAGGCGATCTAGGGTGTTGAGGCTGACGTTGGCATCGCCCGATTCGATGGCCACCAGCATGCGCCGGCTGACCTGCGCGGCTTCGGCCAGCGCCTGCTGGCTCAGGCCGGCCTGCTGGCGCAGGCGCCGCAGGTTGTCGGCGACGTGTTCGAGCACGCTCATGCGAAGTGACGTCGATTGCGCACTATATTGCACCTCGGGTATGCTGATCCCTGCGCAATATAGTGCGCATTTCATTTGCTATCCAGTTTCAGGCCTCGCCGTGCTCTCTTCGTCTCGCACTTCTTCCCTCTGGTACCCGGTGGCGCTGCTCCTGGTGTCGATGTTGTCGATCCAGGCCGGCGCAAGTCTGGCCAAGACGTTGTTTCCGCACATCGGGGCAACCGGAGCGACGGCCTTGCGCCTGGGTTTTGGCACGGCGTTGCTGTGGATCGCCTTCCGTCCCTGGAAGATGGACTGGCGCGCATTGCCCTGGAAGATGCTCATCGGCTACGGGCTCTCGCTGGGGGTCATGAACTCCTTGTTCTACATCGCCCTGCAGACCGTGCCGCTGGGGCTGGCCGTGGCACTGGAGTTCACCGGCCCGCTGACGCTGGCGCTCTTGGGGTCGCGCCGTTGGCTGGACCTGCTGTGGGCGCTGCTGGCCATCGGCGGACTGGCTCTGCTGGTGCCGTGGCCGGGCGCCGATGCGGCGCTGGATCCGCTGGGCATGGCCTGCGCGCTGGGGGCAGGGGCGTGCTGGGCGCTGTACATCGTGTTCGGGCAGAAGGCCGGCGCCGAACATGGCGCGCAGACCGTGGCATTGGGCTCGACCATCGCGTGTGTCGTGGCCGTGCCCTGGGGCGTGGCCCATGCCGGCGCGGCGCTGCTGTCGCCTGCGCTGCTGCCGGCAGCGCTGGGCGTAGCGGTGCTGTCGATGGCACTGCCGTATTCGCTGGAAATGATGGCCCTGACCCGGCTGCCGACACGGACCTTCGGCATGCTGATGAGCCTGGAGCCGGCGGTGGCCGCGCTGTGTGGGCTGGCGCTGTTGCACGAGCGCCTGGATGCGCTGCAGTGGTTGGCGATTGCAGCGGTGATCGTGGCCTCGGCCGGCGCCACGCTGGGCAGCCAGGCGCCTGCGGTCGCGCCCTGTCCGGACTAAACCAGGCCCGTTACATCGCCGGACGGCGCGCCTGCGGCCACTGGTTGGCAATGTCGCAGAACAGGCGCGCGGTCTGCTCGGCGTCGTACACGGCAGAATGCGCTTCCTCCGAATTCCAGGGAATCCCAGCCGCCTGTACCGCACGCGCCAATACCGTCTGGCCGTAGGCCATGCCGCCCATGGTCACCGTGTCGAACACGCTGAAAGGGTGGAAGGGATTGCGCTTGTGCTCGGTGCGCGCGACCGCTGCATTGAGGAAATTCAGGTCGAAGTGCGCGTTGTGGCCTACCAGGATCGCGCGCTGGCAACCATGTTTTTTCACCGCTGCGCGGATCGGCGCAAACACATGGTCCAGCGCGTCCTTTTCCGGCTTGGCCAGTCGGAACGGGTGATCCAGCACGATGCCGGTGATCTCCAGCGACTTGGGATCGATCTCAAGTCCGGGCGCCGGTACCAGGTGCGCGCACGAGGTCTGGCCCAGGACGAAGCGGCCTTCCTCGTCCAGGTCGATCGGCACGGCGGCGATTTCCAGCAGGGCGTGGCGGTTCCAGTCGAAGCCGCCGGTTTCCACATCAACCACCACAGGCAGGAAGCCGCGGAAGCGGCGGGCCATGGGCGAAACAGGGGGCGCTGCGGCGGGCGCAGGTGTCGCGGGGGTGTCTTGCATGAGGCAAAGCCTAGCAGACCCTTCCTTTTCCGAGATTTCTGGGCCCCACGAAAAAGGGCGCGTCCCGCAGGACGCGCCCCATGCAGCTGCTGTCGATGTTGCGATCAGCGACCGGCGGCGACCACGCTGGTGATGATGCCGGTGGCGACGGCGACCAGCACGTAGTCGTTGTCGACGCGACGCCACTCGTGGCCGCGCGGCGGCGCGCTCAGGTGATAGCGGTGATAGTCGACACGGCTGCCGCGATGGCCGTCGCCCAGGCGCTCCCCGCGGGCATAACGATGGGGACGGTGGTCGTGGCCCTTGTCGTGATGCGCCGGCGGGCGATGGTCATCACGGCGGTCGCGATGATCATCGCGCGACTGCGGAGCGGCCGTAGCAGCGCCGCTCATGGCGACCAGGGACAGGGCCAGCAGGGCAGTGGATAGACGATTCATGGCGTTCTCCTTGCGGAACGTGGCCGGGGTGGCCGTTGGATGGCCGCAGATTGCAGCGGCCAACATGAACGCCTTGGTAATTTTTATTACTGAGACTTCATACGATACAGCATTGCGAAAACGTCTTCACCGCATGCTCTCCTAGAGCCCGCTGGTGAAGGAGGTCTCGTCACGCTTGTCGCGCGGTGGCAGTGGGTTGTCGCCCCGGACCAGGAACCACACGTTCTCGGCGATGTTGGTGGCGTGGTCGCCGATGCGTTCCAGGTTCTTGGCCATGAACAGCAGGTGCGTGCAGGGGGTGATGTTGCGCGCGTCTTCCATCATGTAGGTCAGCAGCTCGCGGAACAGCGAGGTGTAGAGCGCATCCAGTTCGGCATCGCGTTCGCGGACCTGCACGGCCAGCTCGGCGTCGTTCTCGCGGTAGGCGGTCATGGCATCGCGCACCAACTGCGCGGCCACCTGGCCCAGCGCACGCAGGCCGGTGGCATGCGGGACCGGCGGCAGGGCGTTGAGCGCCATCGAGCGCTTGGCCACGTTGGCCGCGTAGTCGCCGATGCGCTCGATGTCGGTCGGGATGCGCAGGGCGGCCAGGATCTCGCGCAGGTCGCGCGCCATCGGCCCGCGCAATGCCAGCTGCATCACGTCATGACTGACCTGCGCTTCTAGCGTGTCGATGGCCTCGTCGTTGGCCACGATGCGCTGGGCGGCGCGGTCGTCGCGGCGCTCGACCACGTCCAGCGCCGCTTCCAACTGGGCCACGGCGATCTCGCCCATGTGCAGGATCTCGCCGGCCAGTCGGCGCTGCTCTTCGTCATAGCTCTTGACGATATGTTCGTGCGGGAGGTTGTTGGTGGGCATGACGGATCCTGAGGAGCGGGAGTGTTGCTGGTGGAATGCGGGTGTTCGTCGGAGCTGTGCTGGATTGCTTTCGCGCAAGCGCCGTGCCTGCTCGGGTGTTGCCCTGCTGCGGTCCATGGCGCGGTATCGATGCTCTGTTCATCCCCAGCCTGGCCATCCATGGCCAGGCGTTCGCGCCCGCAGCCGATGCCGGTTGGCATCGGCTAGGCGCGATCGCTCAACCAAATCGACCGGTGATGTAGTCCTCGGTCTGCTGCTTGGATGGACGCGAGAAGATGGTCGAGGTGACGTCGTGTTCGATCAGGTCGCCCAGGTACATGAAAGCCGTGTAATCGCTCACGCGCGCGGCCTGCTGCATGTTGTGGGTGACGATGGCGATGGTGTAGTCGCGCTTGAGTTCCTCGACCAGCTGTTCGATGCGACTGGTGGAGATCGGATCCAGTGCCGAGGTCGGCTCGTCCAGCAGCAGCACGTCGGGCTTGAGCGCCACGGCGCGCGCGATGCACAGGCGCTGCTGCTGGCCGCCGGACAGGCCCAGCGCGCTTTGTCCCAGCTTGTCCTTGACCTCGTCCCACAGTGCGCCCTGGCGCAGCGCATGTTCGACGCGATCCTTCATGTCGGCC
>JBIIHJ010000380.1:0-3732 GCA_044235875.1 Pseudoxanthomonas sp. | reverse complement strand
AAGCCAGCTCTTCGGTGCGCGCGCACGCGTCATCCGTGGCGACCTGCCACGTCGCGATGGCGCCTCCTGGCTGCGCGGCTTGCTGATCGGCGCGGAATTGAGGGACGTGCAATCACTTTGGCCACACGCGTTCGATACGCCGTTGACCGTGGTGGGCGCCGCGCCGGTCTGCGAACTCTATGCACGTGCATTGGCGGTGCTTGATGGTCAGGGCAGTCCATCGCCGTCGCACGACGCGGTTGTTCGTGGCTTTCTGGCGCTGCATCAGGCAGCGGTGTCGCCGTGACCTCCCGTTACCTTGAGCGATTCGACGCTTTCCTTGAGCAGGCGCCGCTCGTGGCAATCCTCCGCGGCCTTCCCGGGGACGATGCCATTGCGGTGGTCCAGGCGCTGTTTGATGCCGGCGTGCGGCTGGCTGAAGTCCCGCTCAACTCACCTGCGCCGTTCGACACAATTGCCGCGCTCGCCAGCCATTTTGCAGGTCGCATGCTCATCGGCGCGGGCACCGTCCTGGATGCCGGCCAGGTCGCACGCCTCTCGCAGCTCGGCTGCGCTTTCATCGTGTCGCCCAATGCCGATGCGGCAGTGATCGCAGCGACGGTCGCGCACGGCATGGTCGCGCTGCCCGGATTCGCGACACCCAGTGAGGCATTTTCTGCGCTCTCCGCCGGGGCGCGTCATCTCAAGGCATTTCCCGCACATGGCGCGGCCGCGCGACTGGCCGCACTCGCTGCGGTCCTGCCTGCAGGGGTGAAGGTGCTGGCCGTTGGCGGCGTGACGCCCCAGGACCTGGGCGCCTTGTGGCGGGCCGGCGTGCGTGGCGTCGGCATCGGTTCGGACCTGTACAAGCCCAGCCGCGCTGCGGAAGAGGTCGGCATGCGCGCGGCCACCTGGATCCAGACGATCGGCCAGCGCGCGTCCTTCGAAGCCTGCCTTGTGTGCAACCCCCAGGCCATGGTGGGCGAGTCGCCGCTGGTCGTGGGGGGCGAGGTGCTGTGGGTCGATCCGACCCGGCCAGCGTTGTTGCGCTGGGATGGCCAGCAGTGCAGCACGAACGTGTTGAGCGAGCCGGTGTGGGCGCTGGGGCTGGCCAAGGGCGGGCTGGTCGGCAATGGCGAGGAGCACTTTGTGCGCCTGGATGTGGACGGCAGCGTCCACGTCGGACCGCAGATTGAAGTCGGCCCCGGGTGCCGACTCAACGACCTGGTGGTCGACGCGCTGGGCGGCCTGTGGGCTGGCTCGATGCATCGCGGCTTGTTGGCTGGCCGGGGTGCGCTGTACTACACGCCTTCTGTCGACCAGCCTGCAAGACGGGTGGCCGATGGACTGGGCGTTGCCAATGGAATGGCGTTTTCCCAAGACGGCCGCACGCTGTTTGTGATCGACACCCTGTCGCGCACGCTGCTGGCCTATGACGCGGACCTGGAGCGGGGTGTACTCGGCGAGCCGCGGGTCATCACGGACTTCCTGGGCATCCCTGGCAAGCCGGATGGCATGGCGATGTCGCCCGACGGTCGCCTTTGGGTGGCGATGTGGGGCGGTGATGCCGTCATTGAGCTCGCTGCAAACGGCGCCCTGCTGCGCTCGGTTGCGGTGCCGGCCCACCACGTCGGCAGTGTGTGTTTCGGTGAAGACGGGCGTCTGTTCGTCACCACTGCGCGCGCCAGGCTGTCACCGCAGGCATTGGCGGAAAAACCAGGGTCGGGCGGTCTGTTTGTCATCCAGCCATGAGGCGGGTTGTCCGGACTGCGGCGGCGTCACTGGCATTGTTGATATCCCTCGCATGCCGGCCTGCGTTGGCTGATCAGTTGCTGGGCGCCCCATTCGCTGATCACGCCGTGATGCAGCGCGATCAACCGATCGCTGTCTGGGGGAGGGCAGCGCCAGGGGCACGGGTGTCCGTGACCTTCGCCGGGCGCAAGGCCCATGCCCTCGCCTCTGGACGCGGTGACTGGAAGGCGACCTTGCCTGCGCTTCCTGCCGGCGGGCCCCACACCCTTGAAGTCCATGCCGGCCAGGCGCATCAGCGATTGGACGATCTGCTTGTCGGCGATGTGTGGCTGTGCGGCGGGCAATCCAACATGGAATTTACGGTGGAGCGCGCGCTGGACGCCAATGCCGAGATCGCTGGCGCGCGCGACCCGCAGATCCGCCTGTTGCGTGTCCCCAAGGCCAGCGCAGACATTCCCAGTCAAAGCTTCTCATCGCCCGCTGTCTGGTCTGAAGCGACGCCGGAAAGCGTGCGGCCTTTTTCGGCCGTGTGCTGGTACTTCGCCAAGTCACTGCGACGCGATCTGGAAGTCCCGCTGGGTTTGGTCAGTGCATCCTGGAATGGCGCACGCATCGAGTCCTGGACGAGTCAGCCTGCGCTCCATGCAGCCGGTGATCACCAGGCCGAATTGACGCTACAGCAAACCCACGCGCGCAATCCGGATGCAGCCATCCTGCCCTGGTTCGCCATGTGGGAGATGTGGTGGCGCAAGCATCAGACCTCCAAGGGGCAGGCCTCGCCCTGGGAGCCGCATGCTGCCGGGAACTGGAACGCCGGACAGGCTTCATCCCAGTGGGTTGCGCCCGCGCTTGCCGACCACATCGGCTTGATCTGGTTCCGCGCAACGGTCGACTTGAGTCCGTCGCAAGCACGTCAAGCGGCCGTGCTCGAGCTGGGGCGAACCGATGAAATCGACACGACCTGGGTCAACGGGCGCGGCGTCGGCACGACCTATGGTTCTGACGTGCCGCGCCGCTATGCCATCCAGGCAGGCAACCTGCAGGCCGGATCCAACACCATCGTCGTCAATGTCCTCAATACCTATCGGCAGGGCGGCTTGACGGGAGCTGACACCGGGCGCGCGCTGGTGCTTGCCGATGGGACACGATTCGTCCTGGACGGGGGATGGCAAGCACGTGCAGAGCCTGCAGAGATCGGCATGCCGCCTGCAGCGCCGTGGATGTCCGCGTTCGGTCTGGGCACGCTCTATAACGGAATGATCGCGCCGCTCGTTGGCTACGGCCTGCGTGGCGCGGTGTGGTACCAGGGAGAATCGAACACGCACGAGCCCCAACGCTATGCCGGACGCCTTGCGGTATGGCGCGACGACCTGCGTGCGCGCTTCGGGGCAGATCTACCGATCGTGGTTGTGCAGCTGGCAGGTTATGGACCAGCTGCCACCGCACCGGGACCCAGCACGTGGGCAACGCTGCGTGAAGCGCAACGCAGCACCGTTGCCCAGGATCGGCACGCAGCACTGGCCGTGGCCATCGATCTCGGCGAGCGCGGGGACATTCACCCCGCCAACAAGCAGGAGGTGGGCCGGCGTGTTGCGCTTGCCGCGCTTGCGCAGGCCTATGGCGCAGGCGGGTCTCCCAGTGGACCGGTTGCCGCACGGGCTTGGCGGGTCGGTGATGAGGTGCTGGTGCGATTTGCAGGCAACACCGGCGCCTTGGTCGCCCTTGGCGGTCTGGATGTCCTGGGGTTTGAACTGTGCGATTCCGATCAGCGCCAATGTCGCTATGCGCACGCCAGGATCGAGGGCGATACGGTCAGACTAGGATCAAGCAATAGCAGCGCGGCCGGCATCGTGCGGTATGCCTGGGCCGATAGCCCGGTGGTCAACTTGTACGACGGATCAAGGCGACCGGCGGGGCCGTTCGTGATGCCGATTCGATGAACAGATGGATGCAGGAAATAATGTGCGCGTTTCTTCTCAGTGCGCGCACGCCAGCGACGGC
>JBIIHJ010000379.1:0-3742 GCA_044235875.1 Pseudoxanthomonas sp. | reverse complement strand
GTGCGGCACGGCCTCTCCGGTACCATCTCGGCTGGCGAGGCCGACTGAGATGAAGTAATCACCTGGCGCGCACCTGAGAGGTACTTGGCACAATGCAACGCCAGAATGACCGGCTTCGCCAGAAGGGAATGCCTCATCCATGATCGCCATCTCCGTATTGGTACCGTAGACCGTCAAGCCCTCTTTGGTTTTTAGCGTGATGCCGAGAATGGGTCTGGTGATTTCGGCATTGAAGCGATAGCGAACGTACAGCGAAAGCTCAGCCCCGGAACGGATGCTGGCTGGGAAAGCTTGGTCGCCAGAAAATAGCGCGAAATCCATAATCTCGGCGCGCTCGTCACCCCAGCGATGCTCATACGGGTTGTAGGATGGTCGCGATGCGAAGAGACTGTCGTGGCGTTCGCCAAAGGCCGGATCAAGCGCGGCCAATTGCTGATTGATCGGTGCATCGCCCGCGTGCTCACCCACGTCAGGCGCACTTTCGACGCGCTGACGCCCGTAAAGGAGGTCCAAATAGCGATTGACTACCCGGCGCGGCTCGCCATCGTCAACCTTAGAGCCCTTGTCGATGAGAATAGCGCGATCACAATGCGTGACTACTTGCTCGGTAGAGTGCGTGACCAACAGGATCGACGTACCGCGCTCTCGCAGGGCCTTCAAACGCGCAAAGCATTTGGCCTGGAATCGGGCATCACCTACCGCCAGCGCCTCGTCGACGATAAGGACGTCCGGATCGATCTGCGCCTGTACCGCGAAAGCCAAGCGGACCGTCATGCCGCTTGAGTACGTTTTTACCGGCTGGTGGACGAATTCCCCGATATCCGCGAAGGCCAGGATGGCATCGAGCCTTTTGTCAACGGCCTCGCGTGACAAGCCAAGCAACGAAGCATTGAGGTAGACGTTCTCAAGGCCGGTGAACTCTGGATTGAAGCCAGAACCGAGTTCCAGCAATGCTGCGACACGACCTTGCACCTCCACCGAGCCGGCTGTAGGCGTCACTGTTCCGGCAATTATCTGCAGCAAGGTCGATTTACCCGAACCGTTGCGACCAATGATCGCAACACACTCACCTCTGCTTACATGAAATGAAATGCCATGTAGCGCCCAGAATTCTTGGAAAAAGCGCACTTCATGCCCGGCGGTAAGGCGACGGATGCCAGAGGCCACCATCTGTTTCAGGCGATCGGCGGGCTTAGCATATATCTCGTAACGCTTGCTGACATCGCGAACATCGATTACGGGATGCTCAAATGACATCGGAAAATCCCCGCCGTGTTGCGTTGAAAGCCACCCACCCCATCCAAGCCACCAACAGCGAGGAGATCACATAGATGAGCGTACCCTCCAGAGACGGAAACTGCCCCCACAAAATGAGCCCGCGCGAAGTCTCGACCACCCATGTTAGCGGGTTCAGAGAGAGCAGCCAGCGGTACTCCTCGGGCAGGCTATTGCGCGGATAAAAAATGGGTGCGAGGAACACAAAGCATGTGGTCAGCAATTGCATGATCTGCTGCGTATCACGGAAATAAACGCCGAGCGCGCTGAAGAGCCAGGTCATGCCGGCAACAAGCGGCATAAAAGCCAGTAACACCAACGGCAACAGGATTGCAGTTGGCGATATCGGGGTGCCGGTGGCTACAAGAGCAGCCAACAATGCAAGGATGCTTATGAGCGTATGGAAAAGACCCGTTCCCACCGCAACCCACGCCAGGGTTTCTAGCGGGAAGATGACTTTCTTCACATAATTCGGATTAGACGTAATCAATACAGGCGCGCGGTTAAGGCATTCATTTAGAAAATTGCTGGCAATGAGCCCAATAAACAAGATGACAGCAAAATGAGTATCGCCAGTCTCTGTGGCGGTCCAGCGCGATTTGAAGATGTATCCAAAGACGAACGAGTAGATCGCTAACATCAACAAGGGATTAAGAAAAGACCAAAACTTCCCCCCAAGCGAACCGCGGTAGCGACCGGAGATATCGCGACGACACAGTTCTCCTATAAGCCGTGCGTGCCGCACCAGCGATATGTAGGGAGCCAATGGATGAAGCGGCACGCGCAGATTGTCGGGCCCGAGTCTCGGAGCCATCATATGATCGCGGCCTCCAAGTCGTCCCGCAGGTCCTGAAGATCCTCCACCCCCACACTCAACCGCACCAGCCCATCGCTGATACCCAGCCGCGCGCGGCGTTCGGCCGGAATGGACGCATGTGTCATCAGCGCCGGAACATTCACCAGACTTTCAACGCCGCCCAGCGACTCGGCCAGGGTGAACAGCAGGGTCTTCTCACAGAACTGCCTGGCCGCTTCGGCGCCGCCCTTGAGTTCGAAGGAGATGATGCCGCCGAAGCCGGACATCTGCTTGGCCGCCAGCGCGTGTTGCGGGTGCGAGGACAGGCCGGGATAGACCACCTTGGACACCGCGTCGTGCGCCTCCAGCCACTGCGCCAGCGCCAAGGCGTTGTCGCAATGCGCCTTCATGCGCAGGTGCAGGGTCTTGAGGCCGCGCAGGGCCAGGAAACTATCGAACGGTCCCTGTACCGCGCCTGCGGAGTTCTGCAGGAACGCCAGCCGTTCGGCCAGGTCGGCATCTGCGCCGACCACGGCGATCCCGCCGACCATGTCCGAATGGCCGTTGAGGTACTTGGTGGCCGAATGGACGACGATATCCGCGCCCAGGCCCAGCGGGCGCTGCAGCATCGGCGAGGCGAAGGTGTTGTCCACCACCACCAGTAGGCCGTGCTTGCGCGCGATCTCGGCGATCGCGGCAATATCCACGATCTTGAGCATCGGGTTGGTCGGGGTTTCGATCCAGACCATCTTCGTCTTGGCCGTGATCGCCGCTTCGAACGCCGCCGGATCGGTCAGGTCGACGAAGCTGAAATCCAGCCCGGCGCTGCGCTTGCGCACGCGCTCGAACAGCCGGTAGCTGCCGCCGTAAAGATCGTCCATGGCGATAACGTGATCGCCGCTATCGAGCAACTCGAGCACCGTCGCGGTCGCGGCCATGCCCGAGGCGAAGGCAAAGCCGCGGCTGCCGCCTTCCAATGCGGCCACGCAGCGCTCGTAGGCGAACCGGGTCGGGTTCTGCGTGCGGCTGTATTCGAAGCCGGTGTGCTCACCGGGACTGCGCTGGGCGTAGGTCGAGGTGGCATAGATGGGCGGCATTACCGCCCCGGTGCTCGGATCGGGAGACTGCCCGCCATGGATGGCAAGCGTCGCCAGGGCCATGGTGCTGTCGCCGTCCTGGCTCCCGCGAGTGTGTTCAGACATGGGGGACTTCCATTAGTGCGGTCGGGATTCTAGCAGCGGCGTCACCGGGGTGACACGCGCAAGTGTCTGAATCTGAAACTGAACGCGCCGATTACTGCACGCGGCGGCGCAGGTAGTTCAGCAGGTCGATCCGGGTGATCAGACCCAGGAACTTGTCGGTGCTCTTGTCGGTGACGATGGCGACCTGGCCACGGTCGAACACCGGCAGCAGCGCCTCGATCGGCGACTTCACATCCAGCCGCTCCAGCTTGCTGACCATCGCGGTGGACACCGGATCGCCAAAACGCGCCTCATCGCCGTACACATGCAGCAGCACGTCGGATTCATCGATGATGCCGACCAGCTTTTCGCCTTCCAGCACCGGCAGCTGCGACACGTCGTAGAGCTTCATGCGCTGGTAGGCGGTGGTCAGCAGGTCGCTCGGGGCCACGACCACCGTGTCCTTCTGGCTGTACGGGCGCAGGATCAG
>JBIIHJ010000461.1:0-5433 GCA_044235875.1 Pseudoxanthomonas sp. | reverse complement strand
TCGGGCGCCTGATGGGCATGGACGTCAAGACCACCTTGAAGACCTGGACCGTCCAGCAGACCATCGAATCGGTCGTCGGGTTCGCGCTCGTGCTTGTGGTGTATCTGATTTTCTGAGTGCGTAGCTGCGCCGAACTAACGGGCTCACTTTCCTGCCTCGTCTGGCGGCGTTTTCTGGCCTGCGCATCGCCCCGAAGGCCAGCTCCGTCAGGCGAGAAGTGAACCTGACGGCGTTGGTTGGAAACCACACGCCGCCCCCGGCTTTCGCTGGTTACAGCAGCTCGCGCAGTTCTGCTCGAAGTCCTTCAGGCCCAAGGTGGAGATAACCCACGCTGACGGGCAACTTGAACCTGCGCGGCCCAGCGCTTCCCGGATTGATGAACAGCACACCGTCGCGATTGAACACCAGCGGCTTGTGCGAGTGCCCGCTGATGACGACATCCGCCGCCAGCGATGCCGGCCGCAGTGCCTTCAAATCGTGCAGGACCTGCAGGCGCGCGCCGCCGATCTGCACATTGAGCACCTCAGGCAGATCCCGCGCCCAGGGCGCGTTGTCGATATTGCCGGCGATCGCGTAAAGCGGCGCCAGCGCAGTCAGCGCGTCCAGGACTTCCGGCTTGCCCACATCCCCCGCATGCACGATGGCATCGCATCCCTGCATGGCCTCCAGAGCCTGCGGCCGCAGCAATCCATGCGTGTCGGAGATCAGGCCAATGCGCAGCGATTGAAACACCATGCTGTCCTCATTCTGTTGAATCCCGACCGGCGTCAGCGGCTACGGCACCACGCGGCTTGGCGCTTATCCGGATCGGCTAGCCCTTCGCCAAAGTACGCCATCGTGGATGAAGCACGGTCGTGATGCAGCACATCGGATGCTGGCCGCCAGGAAGACGAGGGCCAGGGCGCAGCGTGCAGCGTTCCCATGGCCGTCCCCGCGATGCCATCAAACGCCAGTAAACGATCGTGAGGACAGGACGACCCGCAAAGAAGGAGGCGCCAGAAGCGAGAACTGCGCGCCGACCCCTTTCAGACGCACCTGATGGCCGTTCCGCGATGCATCGGGGCCAGTTGGCGCGCCACCGCCCACCGACCCCTGCATCCGTCAGTGCAGGCGCAGCCCTTCCGCCCGCGGCGCAGGGACGACGTAGACGCCGGGTGTGTCCTTGACCCCACGGGCCTGGCCAGCGCGACGGGGCGGTTGCAATCCGTACGCCGGCGCGGCTTCTTCCAAGGACCAGCCAGGACACGCGCGCTCTGGCAACGACTGCGCCTCGATCTCCACCAGGATGTCATCCACCTCGACGGCACGGTCGAAGATGGTGAAGCCCAGCATGGACAAGGTGCCGGCGGCAAAGTCGGCGGACGCGTCGGCGAACACCGCATCGCCGAAGGCCTTGATGCTGCCCACGATCAGCCGAAGCTTGTCGAACTGGTCCAGCGTGACGCCGAAGCTTAGAGGCTGGTCGTCTGCATGAGCGGCGTCCTCTTCCTCTTCCTCTTCCTCTTCCTCTTCGTCTTTGTCTTCGGTTTCGGTTTCGGTTTCGGTTTCGGTTTCGGTTTCGGTTTCGGCGAGCGTCGCTTGCGGAATATCGGTGACCGTCTCCTGCGGCGCCTTTGACTCTTTTAGCAATGAGACGTCTTTCAACACGCGCTCCAACTGCTCGACCAGCTGGTCCAGGCAGAACATCAGCTCGGCCATGCCGATCGCCGGCGCCGCCTCCTTCTTTTCATCAGAGATGCGGGGCTGTGCCAGCCGCGCCAGGGAGTGGATGTGTTGCTTGATCTGCATCAGCAGCAGCTGACTGTCCTCGGGCAGGAAGTCGCCTATGTCCTGATCGCCCAACGGATGCTTCGCCATCGTCGCCTCTCCTTTCACGTGAAGTGACCGCCCGCCAGTTGGCGGACGGGAAGTCGGGAGGTTCGAAACCGCACACAGCCGGCGGGCGTATTTCCCTTGCGGGTGTTGTATTAGCCGCCCTCCCGACGCAGGCATCGCGTCGGCTGCGACTCGCAGAATGCGAGGCACAAAAAAACCCACCGGTTTGACGGAGGTGGGTACCGCTGTGTGAGGAGTTTCGACGCTCCTTGAATATGAGATTGCATCCGCGAGCAAAGCATGTCAATCGTCTATTATGTTGTCGCTTCCCGGCGATTGAACTTGGCCAAGCAATGAGGGCGTGACTTCTAAACCCTGGAGCCAGGGAGAGAGACGATGGCCTTTGGTGCTTCAACCACAAGCAGTTAACGGGTCAGGTCCCCTTTCCTACATCGTCTGACCGCGTTTTCTTACGCGACGTGGTCAAGCTGGCCGGCATGGCCCGCCTCCCACGCATGACGCTTCCTGGTATCCCGCTGCACGTCGTGCAGCCGGGAAATAACCGGCTGCGCTGCTTACTCAATGACAGTGACTGCCTGCGCTACCTGCAACTGCTGCGCTACGCGGCGCACCGCAGCGGCTGTCATCTCCACGCTTACGTGCTGATGGATAATCATGTCCATCTGCTGATCACGCCATCCACCGCGCGTGGTATTGCGCAGCTGACGCAGCGCCTTGGTCGCAACCATGTCGCGCTTTTCAACGGCCGGCATGGACGCACCGGCACCTTGTGGGAAGGGCGCTATAAGGCCTGCTTAGTGGACAGCGAGGACGATGTGCTGCGGTGTTACCGCTATATCGAGCTCAATTCGGTGCGGGCCGCCATCACCGACGTCCCGTCCCACTACCGATGGTCGAGCTGCCAAGCCAACCCGGGGCAACGTCCGCAATCCGGGCTGCATCCGCATCCGGCATTCCTGGCGCTGGGAACTGATGAGCCAACCCGGATCGACACCTACCGCACCCTGCTTTATGAAACCCTGGACCCGGAAGACCTCATCGTCATCCGCGCCACCCTGCAACAGCAGCGCGCCTTGGGCACCAGCGCCTTCCAGGCCCTGGTCGAAGCCAAGACCCAACGCTTCGCAGGCGCCAGGCCCGCGCATCGTCCGCGAAAGCCAGCCCCTCCAAGCGAGAAGTGAACCTGACCCCGTTAGCCCTTTAGACCATCTTCCCGGATGGGCAGGCCGCCAAAAAACCAGAACAGCTGAAGAGGAAAGTGCACTCTGACCCCTGTTTCCATTACAACTTTTCTCCGATGTAAGCAACTTCTACTATTCGTACTTGATCTATACATCGAAAGTGAATCCGGCCCGCGCCAGGCGTATACCGGGCATGGGACTCATAATTTTGCGTGACATTTGAATCGTCGAGGAAATCACAAAGACTTCGACGTGAATCTGATTCATTGGTGATCTTACTGCGCCAAGATGGGTAATTGACCTTCCCAGAAGACCATTCGGACGCGCTTCGATTAATAAGAAGAAGTTTTGAAAAAACTTGCTCGAGTTCATCTACACCAAGCCGAGCAATATCTTGCTCGACACGATTCAAAAATCTGATGCTATGAAAAATAGTATGGCGCGACCGCCAAATTTCCTGAGATCCTCCATCTGGGAGGGTTGCACCCTTTTGTTCCCACGTCGCCTGATGCTGGCGCGAAGAATCTTCGTCAAAAACATTCTCAACTGAAGCGGAGTGAAACTCAACTTCGCCTAAACCGTTAAGGTAAGAAATAGTGGCTTCAAAATACGGTGTCCGATAATTACCGCCGGTTGCAATCGTTAAAATTAATCCGTCTGCCTGATAAGCCATCTGAGCAGCCCAAAGAAACTCACCACTCACCTTTACGTCAATGCCTTGATCCAGTGACGCTGGCGGCGCCCGATTTGCTGCCGCCATTATAACTCTGACTTCCTCTGCAAGGTTCTGCTGCCCGATGAGGGAAGCTAGTGATCTGCCGCGACTGATCATCTTCTGTACAAATGGAACGTCTAGAACAACATGGAAGTCAGCGCGCACCGAACTGATTAACTTGAGCGCCGCCGCAGCATTCTTTATAGGCTCAACGTGAAATCCATTTTGAATTTCTGCGTCACTAATCTCAAAAACATTCAAAGCAAGTGCGAGTGCCATTCAAATCAACTCCAGAACCGCCTTGTCCCATTCGTCAAAAAAACCTGATGGCCACTTGTTAAATCTCCCATCGGCAGACAGGGTCGGCGTTTCAAAAACGCTACCGGTCCCCGGCTCTCCCCTCGAAAAAAAATGGAACGCCGTCGAGTCACTTGAAAGGCTGCCCCCCTTCTTGACCGTCCTCCGAATACCATTGATGAGATGATCGCTGTGCGTCTCCACCAGAATTTGCACACCGTCCGCAGCCGTCTTCGCCAGAAGCTCACCCATCTGACTCTGGCCTTGCGGGTGCAAGTGCGCCTCGGGATTCTCAATCATTAGAAAATCTCCAGTTTTTGCTGACAAACATGCGACTACGACTGGCAACACATAGGTCAAACCGAAACCTACGTTAGTGGGTCGATACTCATTTGAACTCTCGATTCCCGCCTTTCCGCCATAGACAAAAGAAAGCCTAGCCAAATCAGCACCGACAACTTCTCGAACAACCAAACCAACGCCTGGCGAAATAACGTCCAGCCAGTTTTCCACCTGCGGAAGCAGTAAAGCCGTTTTCGAGTTATTCAAGACTCGGCTTTCTTGCACCGGCTCATCTTGAAAAACCGATAAAAAGTAGACTGAGTACTGTCCCCTAACGCCCAAGAACCTTCTGCGTATCGCGTCGGAATAAGACTTCGGAAACATTACTGCGGGAACTGCTCGGTCCGCCCCCAAAAATTGAAAGCCGCGAGACAGATAGCTTTTCTCCAAATCTTGTCCGCTGTTAGTCATCTTAAGAAGGTCAGCGCCTTCTTCATATACGAACTCCCAAGCATGCGAAAACCCTGCTTCTTGAATTCCGATACGGACGAGCTGATTTTCAGCATGTTCGAATAATATGTCCTTACCAGTACCTAGATTTACTAGCTCACCATTTAGCAATAGCCCGCCATCTTCTTGCAAACATCGCGCATCGTGGGATTGTTTGAGAGAGGCTATCGCCTGCATGACCGAGCTCTTGCCCGAGCCGTTCAGGCCAGATAACACAGTCAACTGAGATAGGGGAAGCGAAATTTCTTTGAAGGCTTTGAAATTTCCCAACTCAAGGTGATCAATCATTAACAATACCTCGCGAAAATATTGGCTACGGCATTGAACCTAAATTTGACCTTGTTTGGATTACCGGTGCCTTGCGAAATCGCAGAATCGAAATTTGGATCAGCCATTAACGTTATATAGTCGCGCAAGACCGACTTTCCACGCGTGGCCAATTTTTTTCTGCGACTATCCCCAAGCAATGCCAAGTTAACCGAAATAGAGTCGAATAGAGCCTTATTTATGGGATAGCGAGGAGCATCTGGCTTATATATCTTCCTAAAGCAATGCCGACCAAATATTTGAAAGGCCACATCCAAAGATGCAACAAACTCTGCCCGCATTTCA
>JBIIHJ010000222.1:0-6676 GCA_044235875.1 Pseudoxanthomonas sp. | reverse complement strand
TTGATCGCCCGCATCGCTCTTCGAAGAAAATCATCGAAATCCGGAGAAGAATAAGAATCGAGCTTCGCTAGCCTGAATGCTATATACCTAAGCACTAACTCGCGATCAGCCATCCTGTCGTCCTTGATGCTTCCATCGGTCGCGACTGCGAATTCGTCAGTTGCTGCCCATTGCTTCAAAATTTCCCTAGCCCTACCAGGGATCAGAGCGTGCCGTAGCTCTTGGCTGGACAAGGGCATCCCGCCTGTATTGATGCGCGCGAACACGTTGAACTTAACCTCTTCAGGCGTTCCGTATCTGATCACATGGACGATTAACTCCGTCTCGCGAAGCCGACGTTTCAACCTTGGCGGCAGATCGTCATAAACTGCCCCATCAAATTCCTTTGACAGATACTCCAATCCGACGAGCTTAAGCTGAGAATCACGAATAGAGTTGGGCGCCATGAACCTGGCTATGGTTGTAAGGCGTTGTATTCCATCCACCATCGCCCATGTCTCCACCTCATCTTCGGCTGCGTAAAGCGTGGGCAGAGGGATTCTAAGAAGTAAGGATTCGATCAGCCTACTTTGACGAACGTCGGTCCACAGCCCAGCCCTTCTTTGAAAGTCAGGCGCTAGGTCAATGGCTCCACTTGCTATGCGAGAAAGGAGCAAATCGACAGTCATCGAACGGGTCGACACATCAATCTTTTCAGGATCAAACGGCTGACTGATGCTCTCTGGACCGAGCAGATCTTCTTGCTCGATGCCGCTTGCAGCTCCATCAGAAGAGAGAGTCTCGTTAGGCTCCATAATTTCCTTCCGTACACCGTAGCAATGGCTATGAACGCTTAGGTTGCGTTATGCGCTCAATTAACGCAATCGGCTCACAGGCTCATTTCGATGCCAATCAGATCAAATAAAAAAGCGGCCCGAAGGCCGCTTTTTCTTGGTCTCACCCTAACGTAGCATCAAGCCCCGTCCGGATTCACCTTCTCCACGTCGATCTTGTACTGCTTGATCGCGCGGGAGACGTCCTTGCCGGTCATCTTGCCTTCCTTCGCCAGGGCCGCGATCGCCGCGTGGGCGATGTAGTAGCGGTCCACCTCGAAGAAGCGACGCAGGTTGGCGCGCGTGTCCGAGCGGCCGAAGCCGTCGGTGCCCAGCACGGTGTAGTGGCCGGGGACGAACGCGCGGATCTGTTCGGCGAAGGCGCGCACGTAGTCCGTCGCGGCAATCGCTGGCGTTGCCGGGCTGCCAAAGCACAAGGCAGCCGAAGCTGTTTGTAGGCCCCCAAGCGAAAAGCTCCCCCTCATCGGCCCTGCGGGCCACTTCTCCCCCGCGGGCGGGGGAGAAGGAGTAGCCGGGCTCCGCGCTGCCAGACGCGCGCGTCTAACCCAGCCGCTGCGCGGCACGCGCCAACCGTTCGTGGGCGCCTTCGGCCATCTGCCGGAAGCCGGTGGAGATGGCCTCGGCCTGCGCGACCCGTTGCCAGAAGTCCGCGGCCATGTCGGCGGCCTGGCGCCCGGTGTCGCGCCAGGCCGGCGTGGGCAGCTGCACCGCATAGGCGCGCTCGACCACTTCGCCGTTGCCGGCGGGGCGAAAGGCCATGGGCAGCATGTCGTACGCCGGCGCCAGTGCCAGGGGACGCGTGCGATCCAGGACCAGCCCTGCGTTGCCCAGATGCATATCCGTATTGGCAATCAAGGCGCCAAACCAGCCGTAGAGGCTGAGCCTGTGCGCATCGTCCCGGTCGAGCCATTGGTCGCGGTGCAGTTGCTGGGCCAGCTGCCACCAGTCGATCCGGCCGTGGCCGTAGTAGGCGGCATCCAGGGCGGCCAGCGACACATAGCCGCCTCGTCCGCCCTGTGGGGTGCGGTCGAAGCGGGTGGACTGCAGGAAGGTGCGCCCGCCGGCCTGGAGGATTTCGCTCTGCGCCGCCGCCAGGCCATGGGCGGCCAGCACCTGGCCGGCCAGGTGTTCGCAGTGCAGCAGATCGGCCCAGCGCTGCGCGGCCGGCGTGCCGGCGCGTTCGCTGAAT
This sequence comes from Pseudoxanthomonas sp., assembly GCA_044235875.1. Lineage (GTDB taxonomy): Bacteria > Pseudomonadota > Gammaproteobacteria > Xanthomonadales > Xanthomonadaceae > Pseudoxanthomonas_A. Next base: position 4,654 of record JBIIHJ010000222.1, on the reverse strand, counting down.
TTGACGATGACCGCCTGGGTCTGGTGACCCGTCGCCAGGGTGGCGGTGAACTTGGGCTGCTCACCGCCGGCCGAGGAGCCGACCTCTTCGCCCTGCAGGGCCGCATCGGCCAGCTGCGGATAGACCTGCGCGCGCGCCGCCGGGGCGATGGTGTTGGCCGGCTGCACGATGTCGTGCAAGGCACGCTGCAGCATGGCCTCGCCCAGCACCAGATCCCCCGGTGCATTGTCGCCGTGGCGCAGCAGCGCCAGCACGATATCGTCGGGCTGCCAGCGGGTCAGGTCGGGCGAGGCGCCGATTTCCCGCGCGACCCGTCGGGCGAAGGCGCGGCCCAGGAAACCTTGCGGCCGCTGGTCGTCGAGAAACCAGGGCAGGCCCGGGAATTGCCCTGCCGCGAAGTCGCCGTGCAGCAGCGCCGGGCATGCTTGCGCCGGGACAAACAGATAGCCGTCTCCGTGCAGGGCGTGCAGCTGCCCCAGTGTTTCGGGGACGCCCTGGGCATCGATGCGGAACAGCGGCCACTCACCGCCGGCACGTGCGACCTGGCGGCGCAGGGCATAGCGAGAGGCGCGCGCCTTGCCGATGCGCACCACCTCCTGGCCGGCGGCGGCCAGCAGCCGCGACACCGTGGGCTGGCTGATGCCCAAGGCCGCCGCGATCTGTTGCGCCGACGCTGCACCCTGGCGGCGCAGCAGGGCGACAAGATCGGATTGGCGACGGTCGTCCATGCGGGAGGATTGAATAGATAATTGAATAGATAGTCAATGATAAGGGTCTATCAAATCTGCATCTTCATTGCGCTGCCTTCGGTCTTGGCTCTATTAGCCGCCTTCAGCGTGAATAGATACGAGCCTCTGCGTCGCGCGTTCGCCGAGCGCTGACCTACGCTTCGGCCTGGGCAATGCCCCTCTCGACGCGCAAAGGCACGGACCCGGCGCTAGGACCACTTCTTCCTAGCAATGCAGACTTCCCTCGGCCCGGCCCATGAAGCCACACCCGCCGCTCGTATCGGAAGATCGCCAAAGACCAAAGCAACTCGCGAAAGTGCACTTTGACCCCTGGTTTCATCAACCAGACGAAACCGCCGCCATACGCCTAGACCTGCAGCGCCAGCATGCACCGGGTAACGACCGCTTTTACGCAGCTATCAGACGCCAACTCGATCACCGCGCCGCACCTGTTCCCCGAACGGACCGGCCGCAGAAAGCTAGAACAGCTCAGGAGGAAAGTGCACTCTGACCCCTGCTTCGGGTCAATCTGACCTCGTTATTCCCGTTCTAGTTGAAGATCATGGGATGGAATTTCGCAACGACATCATCAGCGCGGAACAATGCATAGTAGTACTGGTCGCCTATGCTCTTTGACCCCAAACAATTGACCAATCTCAGTTGATCACCAGGTCGCACAGCGGCAGCGATAGCGACCCACTCCTTGTTCGATTCAGGATCAGGGTTCCCGCTTCGCCTTGAGTTTTCGGCCACCTCTGATTGACTAAGCGGCACTGACACGGCACAGCCCGCAAACCCTAGGCGGGAGGCTACTTTCGCAGGCTCATAATTCAATCCGACGGGACTAGAAGCGCAACCTACGATCCCCATACAGAGCCAGAGTGGGAGAAGAAATCGCGACCGCGCATGGGTCCAGACTTGATCCCTACTTAATGTCATCGGATGCCTCGTCAAAGGGCGCTTGGTGCTGAAGTTGAAAAGCTGGATTAGCCCACCCACGATTTGGCAGAGAAGCGCCGGAGTAGATCGTATGAAGTATTTCATGCCCGTACATCTGACCCACGTTAATCCCTGCGCCGTCACTCCAAAGCCTCATTGGACCGTTAGACGCAGAGCCATCGGCAGTCGCTGGCACCCCCCCGAGAACCTTATAACCCGGCCTGGAATCAGGTGATGGACCTTCGTAAGCAATTGCCTTGATCGTTTCCATGCGGCCAACGATAGTCGACCCGCTCACGTTCTGATCAGGGATGCCAAGACTTTGACTCCCACTGATTGTCACTCCGCCGCCTTTTGCGGCTAGCGCAATCGCCGCTAAATATTTTGTAGTCATAGCAGCTTCGGCACGAAGAATTTTGCTTCCGCGATCTATGCCCAACATCTTTGCAACCCCACTCCCGCTGGACAGCGCTTGATCTCTTGTAATCAATTTCTCACTCTTGTCTCGGAACTCATCAAACGTACAAGCGCTTTTAGCGTCCGCTGTCGTGCACTTTCGACCATCGGGGTCCTTGAATCTATATGGATTCCCATTCGCGTAGCGATATCGGTTGAACATTGTCACCGGATCACTGAACGCCGTAACCGGATCCCCACTAAGGAATATTCCCAGCACAGGGTCGTAATAGCGCTGCTGCATGTAATTCAGGCCAGTAGCCGCATCCAGCACGTGACCGGTGTAGCCAGGTCCGTCTGCATCTGGGCGATTCAGCAGATCGCCGTAAGGCGCGTATTCGCTACGCTCAATGACGTTCTGATTGGCATCAGTGACCGCAATCGGACTTCCCAGCGCATCAGTGTGGATGTACTCGACCGTCTGAGCCCGTGCTTGCACTTGGGTTAAAAGCGCCAAGCACAGGAGCGCCCATGTGCCTGCACGACGGCAAACAGCCTTGGCGTAGTGATCTATCCATGTTTTCATCAGCAATCCCTTTCTGCTGTTTCGCGGTACGGCAAGGCGATCGAAACCATCTAAAACGGATGCGGGGGTCAGGGTTCAGTTCCTTGTTGAAGCAACAGGTGCACTCTGCCTCCCCAGAGACGGATGGTGGCGCTCGTACTTAGATCATCCGTGGCTGTTGGGTCACCTGCTCCGGTTGAGCAACCTGCGGCGCCTGCTGTTGACGCTGGGTGTCGTTCAAGGTCTGCAGCTGCGCCAGGGACTGCTCCACCGGTTTAGCCAAGGCATCGTCGGTGCGCATGTGCGCGCGAAGTTGCGCGGGGTCGTTCAAGGCGCCCTGCACGACGAAAAGATTCTCGCCCTGGCGCACCGATCCCGTGTCGCGGCTGAGTGCGACGTGGTCAATTCGGGTGAGCCCGCTTTCTCTGGCAAGGCAGGCCGCGCTTGCGGCCAGGCAGGCGCTGTTGGTGTCGTAGTCTCGGCCAAGGCTTTTTTCCAGACGCTGCACGGCCGCTTCTGCCTGCGAAAGCAGTGGATCGCGGGGGGCGTTGGGGGCTTGCTTATCTGGTTGTGATGCCAAGTCGCCCTTCAGGTCATGGGGACCATTGCCCTGGTCCTGCTCGGTCAGGAGCCATTGCAAGGGCGTCCGCTCGGGCATCTTATTGTGACGCTCTGTATTGAGTGGGCTGTCGGGGAACGGCGCTTTGATGGTCTTGATGTCATCCACGTTCTGCAGCACTTTGATGTCGCCTTCGAAGGCTTTTTGATCCCTACCGGCAAAATCCTGGCGATGCAGCCCGGCGTGATTCAGCGCACCCCAGGTGAAGTCAATGCAACTGTTCTGCGTACCGCTGTATTCCATGTCGAAGTGGTGCTTGGCTGGATCGCCACCAAACTCCTGGAGCTTTTCGTACTGGCCCTTGGTGATCTCGATGGTGCGGGCGTAATAGGGGTCCTTGTAGTCAGGAACGTCCTCGCGTTTGACTTCTCCCGGACCACTCGATGCACCGTGTACCGCCGGGGCAAAGCCGTAGCTTTGGGGCTTGCCCCCGTCGGAAATTGAGTAGTACATGTGGCCTGCGGCAGAGGTTCCCTTAGACACGGCCAAAGGCGTTCCAGGTGCAGCCATATAGACGGTGACCGTGTAATGCGGTTCTTGCTTTTCCATGGCGTGTTGCTCCTATTTTCCTTTTGCGGTGTAAGCCACCAAAAGTTCAGCTTTCGCTTCCATCAGTGCTTCGCGATTCCGGATGACATCCAAGGTGAGCCGATAACGGCCGGCTGGCAGTTCAGGCGTGTAGGCGAAGGCTAGTTCCTGATAGCTGCCCCGTTCTGACAGCAATCCCGCAGCCTGCAGCGTGCTGAAGTCCGCATCAAATGCAAAAAGCCCGGAGGACGTTCCATCTGCTGGCAAGGCAGTCTGTTGAGTCTCGCTGCGTGACACCCAATCGCTGCGCATCAGCGTGACCGCAACCGGCCCTGAGGATGCCAGGCGCGCGAGGTGTAACTCTGCGGCGATGTCCGCACGCTCAAGTTGGTTGCCAACATCGGTTGATTCGGTGGGATCTTTGCCGGTTACACGAACCCCAACGAACACCGGCGGGGTATCGTCATCGGGCAGCGCGGGCACATCGAACTCCAGTTCGATCGGGCCTGTCTCGGTCGGCTCAAGCCGGCGCACCAATGGGATGACGGTCCGCATGTCGCTGGGCTCCTTGGTGGTGGCTTGGCCTGCCGGCTGTGGATTCTTCTGCGGCTCATGGCAGCCTGCCAGCAAGGCCATGACAGCTGCGGCTAAAGCAATCCTGCTTGCGATCGTTCTTATCAACACGCCGATCCTCCCTGGATGTCGAGCGCGTGCGCGCTCTTGCCGTTCCCATGATCGCCAGTCTCATGCTTCTACTGGACAAAAAAAAGGGGCGACCGATGGTCACCCCTTTCGCACAAGGGGACCTGGGCTGTCTGTAGCCCCCAGCGAAAAGCCCCCCTCATCGGCCCTGCGGGCCACTTCTCCCCCGCACGCGGG
>JBIIHJ010000378.1:0-3746 GCA_044235875.1 Pseudoxanthomonas sp. | reverse complement strand
CGTCGTTTGCAGGTGCCGGCATGACCGAGCTGAGCGCCACTGCCCGCCTGCAGCTGCATGCCGGCTTCACCCTGCACGATGCCGCCGCACAGGTGCCGTATTACGCGCAGCTGGGGATCAGTCATCTGTATCTGTCGCCGATCGGGACCGCGGTGCCGGGTTCAACGCATGGTTACGATGTCACCGATCCGGGCACGGTCAATCCCGAGCTTGGCGGCGAAGCGGCGCTGATGGTCTTGCACGCCGCCGTGCGGGCGCATGGCATGGGCATGATCCTGGACATCGTGCCCAACCACATGGCCGCGCACGGGTACAACGCGTGGTGGTGGGACGTGCTCAAGCACGGCCGCCGCAGCAGGCACGCGGACTGGTTCGACATCGACTGGCGCAGCCCGCACCACGACAGCAAGCTCTGGCTGCCGGTGCTGGATCGTCCCTACGCGCAGGCGCTGGCCGAAGGCGCGCTGAAGCTGGGCCTGAGCGAGGCCGGCGAGCTGCAACTGGAGCATCACGAGACCTGTTTCCCGGTGCGTGTCGATGGCGCCGCGGTGCCGCAGGACCTGGCGTTGCGTCGTGACTGGGCGCATCGCATCAGCCAGGGGAGCGCTCGCGGTGAAGACACCTTGCACCGCCTGCTCGAACGCCAATCCTATCGCCTGGCGTGGTGGCGGGTCGGCAATGACATGGTCAACTACCGGCGCTTCTTCGACATCACCTCGCTGGCGGCCATCCGTGTGGAGCGGCCGGATGTATTCAACGCCGTGCACGCGCTGCCGCTGCGCCTGATCGCCGACGGCGTGCTTGATGGCCTGCGGCTGGATCATGTCGATGGCCTGGCCGATCCGCGCGGCTACCTGCGCCGGCTGCGCTCGCAGGTAGACAAGGCCGGGCGCAAGCGCGGCCTGCGGCCGGGCAAGATCGTGCTGCTGGTGGAAAAGATCCTGGCCCCGGGCGAACGCCTGCCGCGCGACTGGCCGGTGCAGGGCACCACCGGCTACGACTTCATGGACCAGGTCTCGGGCGTGCTGCACGACGCGCGCGGCCAGGCGCCGCTGACCCAACTGTGGAAGCAGCACAGCGGCCGCAGCGGCGATTTTTCGCAGGAAGAATTCCAGGCCCGCGGCGAGATCCTCGACGGTCCCTTGCAGGCCGAATTCAGCCGCGCGCTGCAGGCCGCCACGGCCGCCGCGCACCTGGATCCGGCCTGTCGTGAGTTCTCACCGCAGATGCTGGGCGCGGCGCTGGCTGCGGTGATGCGTCGCTTCCCGGTGTACCGCACCTATGCCGGCAACGACGGGCTGGATGCGGCCGATGCCGCATTGTTTGAACGCGCCGCGCAAGCCGCGCGCGAACACGTCAACCCGCGAGTGCAGGCGGCCATCGATGCGCTGTTGCGCTGGATGCACGACGATCCGGCCACGCCGACCGTGCAGCGCAGCCTGCGGCGCGTGCTGCGTCGTCGGCTGGAACAGCTGTCGGCTCCGTTGAACGCCAAGTCGGTGGAGGACACCGGTTTCTATCGCCACGGCGTGCTGCTCTCGCGCAATGAGGTGGGCTCCCATCCGCAGCATCTGGCGCTGGACGTGCACGACTTCCACCAGGCCTGCCAGGCGCGTGCCGCTGGCCACCAGCGCGCGATGCTGGCCACCGCCACCCATGACCACAAGCGGGGCGAGGACGCGCGCATGCGCCTGGCCGTGCTGAGCAGCCTGCCGCAGTGGTGGGCGCAGCAGGTGGGCAGCTTCACTGCGCGGGCCGCGCAGCTTGGCCGCGCGCCAGGCAGGGGCGGTCCCGATGCCGGTGATGCGTTGATGCTTTGGCAGATGCTGGTCGCGGCCTGGCCGCTGTCGCTGCAGGTGGACGACCGGGCAGGGCTGGCCGAATACGCCGCGCGCCTGGCCGACTGGCAGACCAAGGCGCTGCGCGAGGCCAAGCTGCACAGCACCTGGACCGAGCCGAACGAAGCGTACGAAGCCGCTGCCCGCGCGCTGCTCGATACGGCGCTGGTCGACGACGCGGGCATTGCGCTGCGCCAAGCCCTGCATGCCGCCGCCCACGCACTGGGCGCCCACGGCGCGATCAACGGCCTGGCCCAGACCACCTTGCGCCTGACCACGCCCGGCGTGCCCGATCTTTACCAGGGCACCGAAGGCTGGGATCTGTCGCTGGTCGACCCTGACAACCGGCGTCCGGTGGACTTCGCCCTGCGCCAGCGCTGGCTGGACGACGCCACGCCCTGGCCGCAGCTGCTGGCCGATTGGCACAGCGGCCAGCTCAAGGCGCGCCTGGTCGCGCAGCTGCTGCAGCTGCGCTCCACCACGCCGGAGCTGTTCGCGCGCGGCGACTACAAGCCGCTGCATGCCGATGGCGGGTTTGTGGAGCGCGTGCTCGCGTTCCGTCGCCAGCATGAGGACAGCGCGCTGGTGGTGGCGGTGCCGCGACTGGTGGCCGAGGGCGGTCTCGACATCGCCGTCCCCCTGTTGCCCGCAGGCTACTGGCAGGACGCCACGCTCGCCTTGCCCGATGGCCATTACCGGCACCTGCCCGACGGGCGCGTGCTCCAGGTCCAGGGCGGACGCATCGCGCTGGCCGAGCTGTTCCTCCATTCCCCCGTGGCCGTGCTGGCCACCCTGCACTAAAAAGCCGCCATGGACGCCACTGCACGCAAGCAACGCATCGAACAGCTGGCCCACGAGATCTGGGAAGCCGAAGGCCGTCCGGATGGCCAATCGGCCCGCCACTGGGCCATGGCCGAACGCCTGACCAATGCAGAGATCCGCGCCGCCGAGCAGTCCGGCACGGCCGTCAAACCCCTCCATCCCCGCCAGGAGCCAGACCCCTCGTGAGTTCCGCCCCCACCAAGCCCCGCCCGCCGCGTCCGCCGACACCGCTCCGCCGCGCCGTCCGCCGTTCGCGCATCCGCGAGGGCCGGCCGTTTCCACTGGGCGCCACATGGGACGGTCTGGGGGTGAACTTCGCGCTGTACTCGGCCAATGCCACCAAGGTGGAGCTGTGCCTGTTCGACGAGCGCGGGCGCGAGACCGAGCGCATCGCGCTGCCCGAATATACCGACGAGGTCTTCCACGGTTTCCTGCCCGATGCGCGCCCCGGCCAGCTCTATGGTTACCGCGTGCACGGGCCGTACGCACCTGACGCCGGGCATCGCTTCAATCCCAACAAGTTGCTGCTGGACCCGTATGCCAAGCAGATCGTGGGCGAGCCGAAATGGGCGCCGCACCTGTTCGGCTATACCGTCGGTCACAAGGACAAGGACCTGTCCTTCGACAAGCGCGACAGCGCCGGCTACATGCCCAAGTGCGCGGTCATCGATCCGGCTTTCACCTGGGGCAACGACAAGCGCCTGCTCACGCCGTGGCCGCGCACGGTGATCTACGAAGCGCATGTGCGCGGCATCAGCATGACCCATGCCGGCGTGGCCGAGAATCTGCGCGGCACCTTCTCCGGCCTGAAGAACGACGACCTGGTCGAGCACATCCGCAGCCTGGGCGTGACCGCGGTGGAGTTGCTGCCCATCCACGCCTTTGCCGACGACCAGCACCTGCTTGAGCAGGACCTGTCCAACTACTGGGGCTACAACACGCTGGGCTTCTTCGCGCCGCACTCGCGCTATATGGCCACCGGCTCGGTGTCCGAGTTCAAGCAGATGGTTGCGCGCCTGCACCACGCGGGGTTGGAAGTGATCCTGGACGTGGTCTACAACCACACTGCCGAAGGCAACGAGCTGG
>JBIIHJ010000088.1:0-12150 GCA_044235875.1 Pseudoxanthomonas sp. | reverse complement strand
GGACGTGGTCACCGTCCGCGCCGACGTCAATGTCGAAGTGGTGCTGCGCTACTTGCGCCTGCGCGGCGAACTGCCCGACCACACCGACCATCTGTTCGTGGTCAGCAAGAAACACCAGTATCTGGGCCGGGTGGCGCTGGCCGCGCTGGTGACCCACGAAACCTCTACGCCGATCAACCGCCTGATCGACGACGAGCAGCCGGCCATCGACGTGGACGAGGGCTCGCCGGAAGTGGCGCGCAAGTTCTCCGACCACGACTGGGTTTCGGCGCCGGTGGTGGACGACAACAACATCCTGCTCGGCCGCATCACCATCGACGACGTGGTCGACATCATCCGCGACCAGGCCGAACACCAGGCCTTGAGCGCGGCCGGCCTGGACGAGGAAGAGGATCTGTTCTCGCCGATCCGGCGCGCCTTCCGTCGACGCATGCTGTGGCTGGGCATCAACCTGGGCACGGCGTTCATCGCCTCCTCGGTGGTCAGCTCGTTCGAAGGCACCATCTCCAAGCTGGTCGCGTTGGCCGCGCTGATGCCCATCGTGGCCGGCATGGGCGGCAATGCCGGCACCCAGGTGCTGGCACTGATGGTGCGGGGCCTGGCGCTGGGCCAGATCGCCGGCGCCAACGTCTACGTGCTGCTGCGCAAGGAGCTGGGCGTGGCCCTGATCAACGGCCTGGGGCTGGGCACGCTGCTGGGGCTGATCGTGCTGGTGTGGTTCCGCCAGCCCGGCCTGTCGCTGGTGATCGGCATCGCGCTGACGCTCAACCTGCTCACTGCCGCGGCCGGCGGCGTGGCCGTGCCACTGGTACTCAAGCGCATGGGCTTCGACCCCGCGCTGGCCGGCAGCGTCATCCTGACCACGCTGACCGACGTGATGGGCTTCATGAGCTTCCTGGGTCTGGCCACCCTGGTGCTGCTCTGACGCAGCGCGATGGCCCGCAGCATGGACACGCTGGGCAAGGTGATCGAGTGGCATGACGCACGCGGCTACGGCTTCCTCCAGCCGCAGTCAGGCGGCCCGCGCCTGTTCTTCCACGCGCGCGATTACCAGCAGCAGGGACGCCGGCCCGAAGTCGGCGAATGGGTGCGCTATCTCGCGGGCGCCGGCCGCGATGGCAAGCCTGCCGCCATGCGCGTGCGTCGGGTGACGCCACCCAGCCGGACTGCGGCGCGCACGCGCGCGCACCAGGCGCCGCCGGGCTGGAATGGCGGCTGGCCAGGCTGGTGTGTAGCGCTTGTGTATGGCCTGGGCCTGGCATATGCGATCCACACCGCGCATCTGCCTGCGTGGTTCGCCATGGCCGTGCTGGCGATGAGCGTGATCACCTGGCTGGCCTACTGGATCGACAAGCGCGCGGCCCGTCGCGATGCGCAGCGCACGCCGGAAGCGACGCTGCATCTGCTGGAATTCCTCGGCGGCTGGCCCGGCGCATTGATCGCCCAGCGCAGCCTGCATCACAAGAATCGCAAGCGTGCGTACCAGTTTTTCTTTTGGACGGTGGTGATGCTGCACTGCGCAGCACTGCTGGCCTGCACGCACTTCCTCGCCCGCACATGATCTGCTGCACCGCTCCGTGCCCGCGCCACGTGCGCGCACTACCCTGCAGGCGATCTGTTGCGAAGGTGGGTTGGTATGAAATTGGCTTTGCTCGCTGTGTGGCTGTGCCTGCTCACCGCCTGCGCCATGCCGCGTGACGCGATGCCTGGGCGCTTTGTCGAACGCGCACTCCAGCTCGATGGCGCCACGCACCGCTATCAGGTGTTCGTGCCTGCAAAAGTGGCGTATCGCGGCAAGCCGGCACTGGTGCTGTTCCTGCATGGCTCGGGCGAACGCGGCCACGACAACCAGGCCCAGCTCGACGCCGGCCTGGGCCCGTATCTGAACCAGCACGCGCGCGACTTCCCCGCGCTGGTGGTGTTGCCGCAGGTTCCGGGCGTTGAGGAATGGACTGGCACCAACGCACGCGCGGCGCTGGCCGCGCAGCAGGCGACGCTGGATGAATTCGGCGCCGATCCACGGCGCGTCTATGCCACGGGCATGTCCATGGGCGGCTACGGCACCTGGGAGGTCGCGCTGATGGCGCCCGGGCGCTTTGCCGCACTGGTGCCGATCTGCGGCGCGGTGCATCCGCCGCGACCGCAGCGCCCTACCCTGCGCGTCACCGGCGTCGATGGTGCTGCCGATCCGTATGCCGCCATCGCGGCACGCGTGCGGGATACGCCGGTCTGGATGTTCCATGGCGCACTGGATGATGTGGTCTCCACCCAGGACGACCATCGCCTGGTCGCCGCCTTCCAGGCCGCCGGCCATCCGGTGCGCTACACCGAGTATCCGCAGGGCAACCACAACGCTTGGGATGCCACCTACGCAGACCCGGCCCTGTGGGCCTGGCTGTTCGCACAGCGCCGCCACTGAGGCAAGCTGTGCCCGCGGCACTACGTCGCCCAACCTGGAGTTCGAACATGAAAGGAATCATGGGCGGTGCCGGCCTGCTCCTACTCGGAGGCATGGCCCACGTTGCGTGCGCCCAGGTCAGCGTCGTGGAGACCTACCACTACTACGCAGCCGAACCGGCGACCGGTTATGCGCACCGTGCCGATGTCGGCAAGGCCACCCGGGCCCTGCAGCAAGGCGACATCGCCACCGCCAGGCCCTTGTTGGACAAGGCCACCGCCTACTGCGATGCCCAGCGCCAGCAGCCCGGTCGCCGGGCGCTGAGTTTCTCCAGCCGGCGCCAGTACGAGCAATACATGGAAGGACCCGGCAAGGGCCAACCCACCGAATGGCTGGACGTGGCCTGCTCCAGCGCCTACCAGCAGACCGGTTACATGCTGGCCGGCGCCAAGCGCATGCAGGAAGCCCTGCGCTATCTGGACATCGCCACCGATGTGGGCCCCTACGATCCGACGGCCTGGGTCGAACGTGGCTTCGTCCTCAATGCGCTCAAGCGCTCCGACGAGGGGCTGGCGTCCTATCGCATGGCGCTGGACCTGGCGCAGCGATATGCCGAATCGGCCTTCATCAGGCCCATGGCCCTGCGTGGCGTCGGCTACACCCTGGTCGAACTGGGCGACCTGGCCGGCGCGCGCGAGGCCTACCAGCAATCGCTGCAACTGGAGCCTGGCAACCAGACCGCACTGAACGAGCTGGATTACATCCAGCAGCAACTTGCGGCGCGGGCGCCGTCTTCGACCGGGACGCCTCAGGCCACCGCACCGGAGGCCACGCCGCAGTAGCTGGCAGCGCCGCGCGATGCCCTTAGACGCGCGTACCGCGCAGGCTGCGCGCGGCCTTGCTGAGCGCGGCGATCACGCAGGTCAGCACCACCATCGAGACGAACTGCATGCGCGTGGACGGCGTGGCCACCAGCAACACGAAGATCAGGCCAAGCACCGCCAACCCGAACAGGGTCAGCACGGGATAGCCGCGCATGCGGAATGGCAGCGGTGTCCCCGCCCGGTCGGCGCGGGCGCGCAGGATCAGCTGGGACAGCAGCGAGATGGTCCACACCAGCAGGCAGATGGCGCCGACGATGTTGAGCAGTACATCGAGGACCTTGCCCGGATACAGCAGTTCCAGCACCGCCGCGGCAAAGCCGAACAGTACGCTGGCCAGGACCGCCAGCCATGGCACATCGCCGGCACTGAGTACCGCCAGCGGCCGCGGGGCCTCGCGGCGCTGCGCCAGCGAATGGATCATCCGCGAGGCACCGTAGAGGTTGACGTTCAGGGCCGACAGCAGCGCGACCACCGCGATCAGGGTGATGACGGTCACCGCCCCGGGGATGTGCGCCGCCTGCAGTACCGCGGCAAACGGCGAGGACAGGGCCGGATCGGTCCACGGCACCACCGCGATGATCACCGCCAGCGAGCCCATGTAGAACACCAGCACGCGCCAGGCCACGGTGCGCACCGCGCGGGCGATGCTGCGCCCGGGGTCGGCGGTCTCGGCGGCGGCCACGGCCACGATCTCGGTGCCACCAAAAGCAAAAACCACCACCAGCAACGCCGCACCGATCCCGGTCAGGCCGTTGGGCGCGAAGCCGCCATTGCCGGTGAAGTTCGAAAAACCCGGCGAAGGCGCGTTGGGCAGCCACCCGGCCAGCAGGGCGATACCGATGGCGATGAAGGCCAGGATCGCCGCCACCTTGAGGATGGCGAACCAGAACTCGAATTCGCCGAAGTTGCGCACGCCCAGCAGGTTGACCGCGGTGAACACCGCCATGAACAGCAGCGCCGACGCGGGCACCGACAGCCCCGGCCAGACCGTGGCCAGCAGGCCGGCCGCGCCGACGGCTTCTGCCGCGATCACGATCACCATCTGCAGCCACCACAACCAACCCAGGGTCGCGCCAGCGGTGGGCCCCATGGCCTGTGCCGCATACACCGAAAACGCGCCGCTAGACGGCATCGCCGCGGCCATCTCGCCCAGCGCGTGCATGACGATGATCACCAGCGCGCCGGCGATCAGGTAGGACACCAGCACCGCCGGGCCCGCTGCCTGCACGCCGACACCCGAGCCCAGGAACAGGCCGGCGCCGATCGCGCTGCCCAGGCCCATCATGATCAGCTGGCGCGGCTTGAGCGCGCGTTCCGGCGCTGGCGTGGAGGAAAGTGCAGCCTCGCGGCGTGGGTCACTGGACATGGGAATGCAAGGTCGGGACGAAAGCGCGCCACCATACCGGTTCGCCCCCCGCGGTGCCTTCCCCTGGCCGCGCCCATGGCAACGGCCGGCCACTGGATCCAGCCATGGCGCGACATGGCGATCGTGTGAACGGCGCCCGGGCAAGTGGCGTATAAGGAGCGCCATCCCGTCAGGAGTCACCGCATGAAATCCATGTTCAAGATCGCCGCCCTCGGCCTGGTCGGCACGCTGGCCGTGGCCTCCACGGCTTCTGCCGAACTGAAGAACGGCACCAAGGCGCCTGCCTTCAGCGCACCGGCCTACCTGGCGGGCAAGCCCTTCACCTTCAAGCTGGCCGATGCACTGAAGAAGGGCCCGGTGGTGGTGTACTTCTTCCCGGCGGCCAATACCGGCGGCTGCAACCTGGAGGCACACCTGTTCTCCGAGGCCGTGGAGGACTTCAAGGCCCATGGCGCCACCGTGATCGGCGTGACCGCCGGCAACACCGACCAGTTGGCCGAGTTCTCCAAGAACACCGAGACCTGCGGCGGCAAGTTCCCGGTCGCCGCCGACGTCGGCGCCAAGATCGCCGCCCAGTACGACGCCACCCTGGCCGAAAAGCCCGGCTGGTCCAACCGGACCTCGTATGTGATCACGGCCGACGGCAGCGTGGCCCACGCCTACAAGGACGCCAGCCCGAAACAGCACGTGACACAAACCCTGGACGCGGTGAAGGCCCTGGAACACAAGGGCAGCTGATCGTCGCTTGAGAACGCAAGCGCCGGCCGCAGGGTCGGCGCTTCTGGGGCACGCAGGCAGGGCGCCCGCTGCCTGCGGCAACGGGCGCCCCGCTAAGCTGTGTCGATGTCCTCCCTGAAATACATCGCCGGCTATCCCGAGCACGTCCAGGCCCAGGTCCGCGCTCTGTTGGACGCCGGCAAGCTGGGGGAGGTGCTGGCCAGGCGCTACGGGCAGGCCCACGCGGTGCGCACCGACCGCCAGCTCTACGACTACACCCAGGGCATGAAGGAGCGCTACCTGCGCTCGGCCCAGCCGCTGCACAAGGTCATCTACGACAGCAAGCTGCAGGTGCTCAAGCATGCGCTCGGCACGCACACCACGGTCTCGCGCGTGCAAGGCGCCAGGCTCAAGGCCAGCCGCGAGATCCGCATCGCCACGGTGTTCCGCCAAGCACCGGCCGAGTTCCTCAAGATGATCGTGGTCCACGAGCTGGCCCACCTCAGGGAGGGCGACCACAACAAGGCCTTCTACCAGCTGTGCACGCACATGGCCGCCGACTACCACCAGCTGGAATTCGACCTGCGCCTGTACCTGACCGCGCTGGAGCAGCGCTGACGCCTGTTGACCGTGTGTTCCGTAGATCGGACACACCGTGGGCGGCGCTGTGCCGGCTGCCGGCAGACCGCGGCACCCGCAGCATCAGATGGATATTGCATACTCCACCGCGCAGGGGAAGTGGGGACTATGTCAAGAATTGGCGCGCTGCTGGGAATGCTGCTGTGCTTTGCCGTGCCTGCCGGTGCGCAGACGCCGGCCAGCACGGCTGCGTCCGTCACGCCGCTTGATCTGCTCGACCTGGGCGCGCCGGCCTTCACCAACTTCACCACGCGCGACGGCGTGCCCGATTCCGGGATGATGTCCACCTGCGTGGATGCCGAGGGCTTTGTCTGGGCCGCTTCGCCGGAAGGCCTCTACCGGTACGACGGCCATCGCTGGATCGCCAGTGATGACCCGGCCGTGGCGCATTCGGCCACCAACGTCTTCCTGGATCACCAGGGGGTGATGTGGGCCGCCTTCCGCAACGCCGGCCTGGCGCACTACGACGGCACCCGCTGGCACGTCGAGAACGTCAACACAGGCCTGGCCTCCAACCAGATCAAGCGGTTCGCCGAGACTGTCGATGCCCAGGGCACCCATGTCCTCTGGGCGCTGACCTGGGACAACGGCCTGCTGCGACGCGTCGGTGAGCGCTGGCAACTCGATCCCGGCAACGCTTCGCTGCCGGCAGATCCACTGCGCTCGATGACCCAGACCCGGCAACTTGGCATGCCCGGTCGCCAGTGGCTGGGGACCAACGCGCGCGGCCTGTGGTATCGCGACCCAGGCCAGGATACCTGGCGGCGCTGGGAAGACCACCGGCTGGACGTGGCCCAGGTCGAGGACCTGATGCCGGTGGTACAAGTCGGGCGCGAAGAGCTGTGGATCGCGACCTACACCGGTGGCCTTTGGCGCGTCCGCGCCGACAGCGTGCGCCACTGGAGCCAGCAGCAGGGCGACTTTCCCAGCAACGTGCTCTACAAGATGGCCAGCACCGCCCTGCCCGACGGCACCCGCGCGGTCTGGGTCGCCACCCGCTCGGGTCTGTTGCGCTTCAGTGGCGAGACGATGCGCGTGTTCAACCGCCGCCACGGCATGCGCTCGGACGTGACCCGCGACATCCATGCCTGGCGCAGTCCCGATGGCCTGGACGTGTTGTGGATCGCCACCGACTCAAGCGTCTCACGCACCTCCCTGGGTGCCAGCCCCTGGTCGATCGCCTCGCTGCTGGGCATCGACTCGTTGGGCGTGTTCGGTTTTCTGGTCGAGCCCGACGGCCGCGGTGGCGAACGTCTGTGGGTCAGCTCCGCGGGCGAAGGCCTGGCCCTGTACGAGGACCACCACTGGCACCGCTTCACCGCAAGCGAAGGCGTCCCCATCACCGCCAACATCGGCTCGGTCATCGCCACGCCCGAAGCCGATGGACGCAAGACGTACTGGGTCAGCCTGCGCGGCGGCGAGCTGCTGCGCAGGCGACCGGACGACGCGCGCTTCATCTCAATCACCACGCCCTGGGAGCACACCGCCGGCGAGATGCTCTACGACACGTTGGTGCGTGTTTATGAAGGCCACCGAGAACAATGGTTCGCCACGCGCGAGACCGGCCTGTACCGGCTGCGCGACGGGGTCTGGACCAAGTTCCCACCGCCGGATGCCAATGCCCCCTGGCGGGCCATGCGGGTGCGCGAGGTCATCGATGGCAGCGGACGTTCGTGGCTGTGGGCGGCGACCAACCAGGGCCTGTCACGCTTCGACGGCGCCCGGTGGGAACCCCTGGCCAAGACCCTGGGCCTGCCGGAAATCAATGCGATCGGCCTGACCCAGATCGACGACGCGCAAGGTCGCCAGATCCTGTGGGTCGGCACCAGCAGCGCAGGCGTGACCCGCGTGGACGTCACCGATCCACGCCGTCCCAAGATGCTGGCACAGACCCTGCCCGTACCACCGGACCCCAGCGTCTACAGCGTGGCGCCCGACAGCGCCGGCCGCGTCTACCTGTGCACCAACAATGGCGTACAGCTGCTGACCCCGACCGCGCACGGCTACCGGAGCCGGGTCTTTACCCCGCGCGACGGCATGGTCCACCAGGAGTGCAACTACGTGCAGGCGGTCGATGCGCACGATCGCTTCTGGACCGGCACGCTCGGCGGCCTGGCCGTATACGACCCGCAACGCGAACTGCGCGACACCCAGCCCAAGCCACTCAAGGTCACCGGCCTGCAGATCGATGGCCATCCCCACCAGGGCACGTCGCTGGACGTTCCGGCCGGGGCCAAGGAAGTGCGCATCGACTACGCGCTGCTGTCCTGGTATCGCGAGGCCGATTCGCGCTTCCGCACCCAGCTCATCGGCTATGACCCGGTGCCCAGCGATTGGAGCGAACAGACCTTCCGCACCTTCAACGGCCTGCCGCCGGGCCGTTACACGCTGCGCATCGAGGCGCAAGACCACGCCGGCAACGCCAGTAAGCCTGTCCAGATCGCCATGGTCCTGCATCCACAGTGGTGGCAGCAGCTGTGGGTGCGCATCGCCGGCATCGTCGCCCTGCTGTTGCTCGGCTACACCGTGGTGCTGCTGCGCACGCGCCAGCTGCGCGCCCAGCGCAGCGCGCTGGAACAGCACATCGCCATGCGCACGGCAGAGCTCAACATCGCCAACGCACGCCTGGTCGAGTTGTCCTACCAGGACGCGCTGACCGGGCTGGCCAACCGCCGGCGGCTGCTCGAAGCACTGGAAGGACCGGTTGGCGCGGCCACTCTGATCCTGCTTGATGTCGATCATTTCAAGCAGTACAACGACCGCTTCGGCCACCTGGCCGGCGACGACGCCCTGCGCCGGGTGGCCCAAGCCCTGCGCGACTGCGCCGGACCGCAGGTACTGGTGGCCCGCTATGGCGGCGAGGAATTCGCCTGCCTGCTTGCCCACGCCGAAACCGACCGGGCCCTGGAACTGGCCGAATGCATCCGCCAGGCCGTCGAAAGCTGCGAGATCCCGGTGCCCGGCGAGACCCAGCGCATGCGCGTGACCATCAGCGCCGGCATCGCCAGCGCGGTGCTGTCGGCACCGGAGGATGCATTGCGCCTGCTGCGCCAGGCCGACCTGGCGCTGTACCAGGCCAAGCACGAGGGCCGCAACCGGGTGCGCATCCGCGACGCGGATGGCTCGCCGATGGACAACGCCACCGCCTGATCCGTAACGATTCAATCGGTTCTGCATCCACGCCGCTGCCAGGGCCGTATGGCGTGGACAAAGGGGAATCGGGGAGTCGGCGTGGCGGTCGTGGTGATTCGTGCGGTTGAAACACACAAACAAGTGACCGGGGAAGACCTGTTGTCCTGGCTGGAAATCGCGCTTGCCGGCCTGTCCGCCCCTCCCTGGCAACCGCATCAGCGCCCGCCCAAGGTGATCGTCCTGCATGACCATCACGGGCCGGCGATCACCATCCCCAGCTGCCAGCCCGTGGCGCTGGCGCAGCTGCTCGATCCTGTCCTGGCGCTACATGGCCTGCGCCGGACTTTCCCCAAGCCCGACCACGGCCGGCCATCGGCCAGTTGAGGTTGACGCTTCAGCGCCTGGCTCAGTCCCCGCGCCGGCGGAATGCCACGTAGGCCAACAACGCGGTCAGGATCACCAGGCCCACCACCACCACGGCAAAGCCATGCGCGCTGTGGGTCAGCGGCACGCCGCCCACGTTCATGCCGAACAGGCCGGCGATCAGGTTGACCGGCAGCGCCAGCACCGTGACCACGGTCAGCACGAACAACGTGCGACTGGTGTTTTCGTTGATCAGCGCCGCCAGCTCTTCCTGGATCAACTTGACCCGTTCCACCAGCGCCGAAGAATCGCCGATCGCCGCGGAGAACTCCTCGGCCGCCTGCTGCAGGTCCAGCACGTCATCGCGGCTGATCCACGACGGCGGCCGGTTGAGCAGACGGAACAACGCGGTCGGTTCCGGCGCCAGCAGCCGCTGCAGGCGCACCAGCGAGCGCCGCAGCGCGCCCAGCGCCTTGCGGTCGGTCGGCAGCTGGTTGGCCAGCAGTCGGTCCTCGATCTGGTCCACGCGCGCGGTGGACTTGCGCAGGATGTCGCCGAGCACGTTGGCCTGGTCGCGCAGCAGGTGCGCCAGCAGCTCCACCGGCGATCGGAAGGTCTGCCCGCTGCGCACGGCCGCGCGCAGGCGGTCGACCGAACGCAGCGGCCGCAGCCGCGCGCTCACCACCATGCGCGGGGCGATGCACAGGCTGGTGGTGCCAACCTCGGATGCATCGAAGGTCGAGTCGAACAGCACGTCATGGATCACCGCCACCAGCGCGCCATCGTCCAGCTCCACGCGGGTCGAACCGACCACGCTGCTCAGCGAATCATGGAAGGCATCGGGCAGGTCCAGCACCTCGCGCAGATAGCGCCTGGAGCCTTGGTTGGCCAGCGAGAAGTGCAGCCAGATGAAGTCCTCGCGCGGCCCCACCTGCCCGCTCGCCAGGAACGCGCGCACCTGCTCGGTGGTGATCGCCTCGGCCGGCGCATCCTGCGACAGCCGATAGCCCCAGATCAGGCCGTCCTCGTTGGAACCATAGGTGGTGTCGACGTGTTGCATGGGCGCCCGGCGTGGAAAACCTGCGCCGAAGGTTAGCCCAACCGCATGGCCTGGCAGGTGTCAGGTCAGCTGCGGAGCGAGGCCTGCGTCTGCGCCGTCCCCGGCACCCACACCGGGATGGCGCGGCCATCGGCCACCTTGAGGATGCGTCCCCACAGGCGTGCGAACAGCTCGGTCAGGTGCACCTGGGTCATGCCGTGTTCGCGTCCGCGCGATCCGGCTTCGTAGTACCCGAGCGCTTCCTGCAGCGTGATGCGCGGATGGCGCACAAACAGCACATACACCAGTTCGATCATCGGCCAGCAGTGATCGAAACTGTCGCCCGCCTTCGCACAGGGCAGCTTGTCGAAGTGCAGCTGCCAGTACTTCCGTTCGACGTCCAGGTCGAGCCACTCCGGCCATTGCAGGTTGTGCGGGGCGTGATCCATGAACGGACCGTACAACTCACAAGGAAAGCCGGCGTGACGGTGCGCACATGCCGGGAGCGACAGCCGACGACCTCCCGGTGGCATTGCGCATCAGTCGATGCCGAGCATCCTGGCGATGCGCGTGCGGTCGGCTTCGGTGACCGGCGTGTACACGATCAGGCTCAGGTCGGGCTGGCCATCCACGCCAAAGGACGCGTAATCCATCGCGATCGAGCCCACGCCCCTTCGCTCGATGTGCTTGGTCCCTTCCCCGTGGGTGCGCACGTCGCGCGCGTTCCACAGCTCGACGAAGGCCGGGCTGCGCGCGCTCAGTTCGGCCACCAGCGCGTCAACGCGCCCGGACGCGGCGGCACCGGCACGCGCGCTTTCCGCGCGGAACGCGGCTACCGCAAAGCGCGCCACCGCCTCCCAGCTGGGCATGCCCGCGCGCGCGGCCGGATTGGAAAAGATGATCTTGAGCACATTGCGCTCCTGCGGCGGCAGCGCGCCGTAGTCGCTCAGCACCACGGTGGAGGCGTGGTTCCAGGCGATCACATCCCAGGTGATGTTCTTCACCAGCGCCGGGCTGGTGGTCAGCGAATCCAGGACCCGCTGCAGTCGCGGGCTGATCGCCGCGCTGGGCTGGTAATCCAGCGCCGGTGGCCGATGCTGGGCCAGCAGGAACAGGTGCTCGCGCTCGTCTGGGTTCAACGCCAGCGCGCCGGCGATGCGCTCCAGCGCCTCAGTCGAAGGCGGCCCGCCCCGGCCCTGCTCCAGCCAGGTGTACCAGGTGGCGCTGACGTTGGCGCGCTGGGCCACTTCCTCGCGGCGCAGGCCCGGCGTGCGCCGGCGCGTGGCGGAAAACCCGAACCTCGCCGGATCCAGCCGCGACCGACGATCGCGCAGGTAAGTGCCAAGCAGGTTCGCGTCGGTCGTGCTCATGGGCGTGCGTGGGTCGCCATTCGGGAAGGCGCCGTGGCGCCAGGCACCCATGATCACCTGTTCGCATCAACAGCAGGTCAACGCGCTTGTAACGGCTGCGGCAATCTTCCGCTTGCACGGCGCGGGCCGCAGCTCCACGCCCCACTCAGGGCGTGCATGCGATGCTGCCCGCCTTCGCCCCATCGCACGCGCCTATGTCCAAGCCTCCACTCTCGGTGCTCTTCATCTGCACCGGCAACATC
>JBIIHJ010000377.1:0-3755 GCA_044235875.1 Pseudoxanthomonas sp. | reverse complement strand
CAGCGTATTGCGGTTCTGCGGATAGGAAATCCCCAGGTTGCCGCGCAGCGTGTCGGCCTCGTACTCGGTACGGAACAGGCCGCGC
The DNA here is from genome assembly GCA_044235875.1 of Pseudoxanthomonas sp. Lineage (GTDB taxonomy): Bacteria > Pseudomonadota > Gammaproteobacteria > Xanthomonadales > Xanthomonadaceae > Pseudoxanthomonas_A. The sequence goes on along the minus strand of JBIIHJ010000377.1, from coordinate 3,670 downwards.
TGCTGCAGGATCGGCACGACCTGGTCGACGAATTCGCGCAGGCCCTGCGGCTGCAGGTAGGCGTAGAGGATGAAGCCGTCCACCACCTCGTCCTCGAACAGCTGCTGCAGGCGATCGGCGATCTGCTCGGCGGTGCCGACGAACTGCAGGCTCGGGCTGGCCGCGCGCAGCGCCAGTTGGCGCAGGGTGAGCTTTTCCTCGCGGGCGATGCGCAGATATTCCTCGGCGGTGGACTTGAAGCTGTCCTTGCCGATGTCGCCCAGCTCCGGCAGCGGCTCGTCCAGCGGGAACTGGCCGAAATCGAAGAAGCTGAAATAGCGGCTCAGGTATTTGACCGCGATGTTGATGTCCAGCAGCTCGGCCACCTCGCGGTGCTTGCGCAGCGCGTCTTCCTCGGTGGCGCCGATGATCGGGGTGATCGAGGGGAAGATCAGCACGTCGCTGGCCGGACGGCCGTTGGCCACCACGCGACGCTTGATGTCCTGGTAGTAGGACTTGGCGCGGGCGACGTTTTCGATGGTGTTGCCGGAAAAGATCGCATCGGCCTCGCGCGCGGCCAGGTCGCGGCCTTCATCCGAGGCGCCGGCCTGGAACACCACCGGCCGTCCCTGCGGCGAACGCTCCAGGTTCAGCGGACCCTGCACCTGGAAGAACTCGCCCTTGTGATGCAGCGTGTGCATCTTGTCGAAGTCCACGTACTGGCCGCTGGCCTTGTCGCGCAGGAAGGCATCGTCCTCCCACGAATCCCACAGGCCCTTGACCACCTGGATGTATTCGTCGGCGATGCGATAGCGCAGGCCGTGCTCGTAGAGCTTCTCGCCGCCGTGGTTGCGGGCGTGGCCTTCCAGCGCGCCGGTCACCGCGTTCCAGGCCGCGCGTCCGCCGCTGACCACGTCCAGCGAGGCCAGCTGGCGCGCCGTGGTGAACGGTTCGCTGAACGAGGTTGTCATCGTCGCGGCCAGGCCCAGGTGCGTGGTCACCGCCGAGACCGCGGCCAGCGCGGTGATCGGCTCCAGGCGGCTCAGAAAATACGGGGTGGAGTCCTGGGTGATGAAGGTCGAGTCGGCAATGAAGCCGAAATCGAACTTGCCTTCTTCGGCGATCCTGGCCGCCTCGATGAAGGCCTGGATATCGACCGCGCTCCTGGCGTTGGCCTCGGGATGGCGCCAGGCCTGGACATGGGCGCCGATGCCGGACAGGAACGCGGCCAGGCGGAGTTTCTGGTGATCGGAACGTGCCATGGGGTTCTCCTGGAAAACGTTAGAGGAAGTCGTGGCGCACGGTCAGCAGCAGCTGGCGGCGGCGGTTGTAGGTGGCCGACTGATAGCCCAGTGCCGGGATGTACGAGCCAGGCAGCTGGAAGGTGGTGTTGAGCAGGTTCTTGCCGGTCAGCGAATAGGTCCATGCACCGGAAGCGGTGGTCAGCGACACGCCGGCATCCAGATAGCGCGTGGTCGGGAAGCGGGTGAACTCGCGGGTGGCGCTGACCGCGCTGTAGGAGGTGTCCTCCACGCGGTAGTCCAGGTTGGTGCGCAGCTGCGCGCCGCTTTCCAGCGCGTGCCTGTAGTTGGCGCCGACACTGCCCGACCAGCGCGGCGCGTACGGCATGTCGGTGCCGGTGAAGTCGGTGCTGGCCGCGCCGGTGGGATTGAGGAATTCGTCGAAGCGCGCGACCAGATAGGCCAGGTTGAGATGCAGGTCCAGCCCGCTGCTGGCCTGGAACACCGACTCCAGCTCGGCGCCGTAGGTATGGGCCTGGCCGGCGTTGACGATCACCGCGCCGGTCACCGGCTGGCCGTTGATGACCGGGTCGTTGATCGAAGCCTGGTAGTTCTCGTAATCGTTGTAGAACAGCGCCACGTTGTTGCGCAGGCGGCCGTCGAAGGTGGTGCTCTTGAACCCGACTTCGTAGCTGGTGACCTTTTCCGGATCGACCGGCACCTGCGCGATGGCCAGCGTGGCGGCGGCCGGATTCCAGCCGCCGGCGGTTTCGCCGATGGCCACGGTGGCGTAGGTCAGCAGGTTGGGCGACCACTGGTAATCCAGGGTCACCTTGGGCGTGGCGGCTGAGTAGGTGCGCTTGAGGCCCTCGACTGCGTAGGTCTGCGCGACCCGCTCACGCGCCACGTTGCTGCGGTAGGCGGCGCTGTCCAGCTCGCGCCATTCGCGGTTCAGGCGCAGGCCGACGGTCAGGCCGAGCGCATCGGTGAAGTGGTAGGTGCCCTGCCCGTACAGGCCGACGCTGCGGGTGGTGCTGGCGCTGTCGATGATGCTGAAGTTGTTGCGGCTCCAGCTCAGGCGATCCATGTCGAAGGTCTCGTGCCACAGCATCAGACCGGTGATGAAATTGAAGCGGTCGTAGTCGCCGAAGAGCTGGAATTCCTGCGACAGCTGGCGTTGCTCCAGGTCCTGGTCGAAGCCGGACAGATAGGTCGGATACGGATCGTCGGAGGGAATGGTCACATCGAACGCGCGCCAGGCACTGACCGACTTCCACGACAGCGTGCCGGTCAGGCCGCCTTCCAGCTTCAGCGACACGCCGCCGCTGTCGTAGGTCTGGTCGGTCCGGGCGTAGTCGGAGAAGTTCTTGCGCGGGCCGGTACCGGGATAGTTCAGCGGCGAGCTGCTGCCGCTGAAGGCACTCTCGCCGTGCAGGCCATCGACGGTGAGCGTGGCGACCAGGCCATTTTCCGGCGTCAGCTTGAGGATGCCGCGCAGCTGCTGGTTGCCATAGCCGTTGACGGTCCTGTGCAGCGTTTCGTTCTGCACGTCGCCATCCAGATGGCTGGTGGCCACGGCCAAACTGCCGCTGAGCAGGTCGGGCTTGAGCGCGCCGTTGAGGTAAGCGCGCGACTCGATCTGGCCCTGGTTGCCGGCGCCCAGGCTGACCCAGGCGTTGAAGTCCTGGGTCGGCTGGCGGGTGATCAGCTTGAGCGCGCCGGAGCTGGTGTTCTGGCCATACAACGTGCCCTGCGGCCCATGCAGTACTTCGATCCGCTCGATGTCCGGCAGGCTGCCGATGAAGCTGCTGCCGAACGAGCGCGGCACGTACACGTCATCCAGGTACCAGCCCACCGACGGATTACCGATCGGGCGCGAGGAGCCGATGCCGCGGATGAAGACGCTCTGCGTGTTCGGCCATTGGCTGGGGATGTTGACGCCGGCGGCCAGGCCGGCCAGGTCGGAGAGCTTGGCCACGCCGCGCCTGGCCAGGGTCTGGTCGTCGAGCACGTTGACGGTGATCGGCGTCTTCTGCAGCTTGGTCTCGCGACGCTCGGCGGTGATCTTGACCTCCGGCAGCGCGGTGGCATCGTCCTTGGCCGGTGTTTCGGCGACGGCATGGAGGGCGGTGGCGGCCAGCGCGAGCGACAGCGCGTGCACCAGCGGCGTGCGCGACCGGCGCGCGGCTTCGACGCAAGGTGAGCGGACCGCGGCCGCGGCAGAGGTGGAGGCAGAACGATTCATGCACAGGTTCCGGGCAAAGGCTGCGCCTGGCGCAAGCTACGGAGATGACGAAAGGGAAGCGAGGGCGCGCGTGCGCCGGGCACTGGACTCAGGGCCGACAGCACCGGTCCGCGCGATCGGTGCGTCTCATGCGGCCAGGCCCGGCTGTTGCGCGCTGATGCGCTGGTACAGCGGCTGGAAGTTGAGCCAGCCCGCATAGCCACTG
>JBIIHJ010000087.1:0-12212 GCA_044235875.1 Pseudoxanthomonas sp. | reverse complement strand
TGAGCGTGGGCGCGGTGTGTTTCCCCGACTATCTCAAGACCCGCAGCGGCGACCTGGAAGCCTTTCTGCACCAGACCCTGGCGCTCAATCCGGAAGTGGCCACGCGCATGGCCGGCGCCCAGCGCGTGGCGCAGGTGCACGCCACTGGCAACTACGCCTACGACTCCACCCGGATGAGCGGGCCGCGCTGGCTGCTGCTGGGTGACGCGTACGCGTTCGTCGATCCGATGTTTTCCTCCGGCGTGCACTTGGCCATGCACAGCGCCGACCACGGCGCGGCAATGGTCGACGCCGCCCTGCGCGCCCCGCAGCGCGCCCCGGCCCTGCGCCGCGCGCTGCAGCGGCGCCAGGACGCGGGCGTGCGCGAGTTCAAGTGGTTCATCTACCGCTTCACCTCGCCGACCATGCGCCTGCTGTTCGCCAATCCGCGCGATTTCCTGCAGGTCGAGTCGGCGGTGGTGGCGATGCTGGCCGGCGACGTGTTCGATTCGCCGCGGGTCAAGCGCCGCCTGCGCATCTTCCGCCTGATCTACGGCGCGCATGTGCTGTCGATGGTGCCGCAGGCCTTCAAGGCCTGGCGGCGGCGCAGGCGCCAGCTTGCCGAGGGCTTTGGCGGCGACACCCTGCAGCCGGACCAGGCGGGCCAGGCATGAGCCGTCCGCAACCCACGACCGCATCGCGCCCGGTCGATGCGACGCGGCTGCATGTGGATTACGTGGCGGCCGAGCAGCTGTCGGCGCTGCTGGACGATGACCACGTGCTGGCGGTGTTCGGCTTTGGGCCCGACGCGCCCGGCAGCGACGATCCGCGCTACCTGCGCGTGCCGCTGTCGCCGTTCGGGATCGCCCCGTTGGAAGTCTGGCGCAGCACCCGGCCGGTCGTGCGCGGACGCGATGGCGCGATCGCCTGGGCCAGTGACGGCACCCTGCAGTTCGGCGCGATCGAGATCGACGAGATCGATGGCGACATCGAAGGCGCCGGCGCGCAGGCCTATGCGCTGCTGACCCGGTTCGTGCCCAACAGCGCCACCCCGCACCTGCTGCGCGTGTGGAACTACCTGGACGGCATCACCGAGGGCGACGGCGACGATGAGCGCTACCGCCACTTCTGCGTGGGACGCGCGCGGGGGCTGGGCCAGTTCGACGCGACCCACCTGCCGGCCGCCACCGCCATCGGCCGCGTCGATGGCGTGCGCACGCTGCAGGTGTACTGGCTGGCGTGCAGCCAGCCCGGCACGCCGGTGGAAAATCCGCGCCAGGTCAGCGCCTATCGCTACCCGCGCCAGTACGGCCCGCAGCCGCCGAGCTTTGCCCGCGCGATGCTGCCGCCGGCCAACGTGGACACGCCGCTGCTGCTGTCGGGCACTGCGGCGGTGGTCGGCCACCAGACCCTGCATCCGCAGTCGACCCAGGCGCAGTTGGAAGAAACCTTCGCCAATTTCGATGCCCTGATCGCCAGCGCACACCGACTTGCACCAGCGCTGGCGCAGCACTTCGACGCCGGCAGCCGCTTGAAGGTGTACGTCCGCGATGCCGACGAACTGCCACTGGTCGCCGCGCTGCTGGAGGCGCGCCTGCCGGCGCAGGTCCCGCGCGTGCTGCTGCACGCCACGGTCTGCCGTCGCGACCTGCGGATCGAGATCGACGGCGTCCACGGCGCCTAGGCGCCCTTGCGCCTGGGTCACCTGTGAAGCCGCATCGGCGGTGGACTGCCTGCGCGGTCAGGCCACTTGGCCGCTGAAGGGCTCAAGCCCGTCGCCTGCACATCGCCCTTACTCGCCGCAGGCCTGCGGCTCGATATCCGAGGTCCCGCCATCGGGCGAGAAGCTGCCATTGGCCGCACCCGGCGCGACCCAGTCCTGGCGCCAGCGCGCGGCCTGCGCGTCGGCCTGGGCAAGCTGGTCCGGGGTCATGCTCCGGCGAAGCGCCTCGATGCTGCGATTGACGAAAGCCTGCCGCATCGGCGGCGCGCCCGCGGCGGCGTCTTCGCTGTTGAAGGCGCGCTGGGCCTGCAGGTACAGCGCCAACGACTTGCCCGCATCCGGCGATACCACCTGTGCCAGATAGGTGCGCCGGCCGGTATCGCGATTGGGCGAATACGCCGCCGCCAATGCCAGCGTTGCCTTGATGCTGCCGCGTTGCGCCGCCTGCAGCGCGAGTGCCTCGGCTTCGTTGCGATAGACCTGCAGCTGCGGCAGCACCTGCAGCGTGTCGCGCGTGCGGAAGGCATTGCCTACCGCGTACTGGGTCAACGCCGGCAGGCTGCCGCCCAGCGCCGCGCTGCGCCACAGCGTGGCGCGTTCGCCCGGCGAAACGAACGGCACGCCGTCGCACTGCTCCGAGGCCTGCAGCAGCTGTTGGCCGCGATCTGCAAACATGCGATCCATGCTTTCCCGCCTTCGCGTCGTGGCCTCCGCATTCCCAGCCACGATTTCTTCCATGCCCATCCGCCGATCAAGCTGATCGTCGAACTGCGCCAGCTGCGTGCGTACCCTCTCGCATTGCTCCAGCTCCGCCGCGAGCCGGCAAGCTGCGCGTGCATCGCCACTGTTGGCACGCTGCTTGAGTCCGTCGTACACCAGCCGCAGCGGCGTGCCTGGCTCGGGCAAGGGAGACTGCGCCACCGGAAGACGGGCGACCTTCGGCGTTGAAGGCGCAGGCACGCCAGGCACCGCCCCCACCGCCGCGTCTGGCGCCGGGAGGGCCGATGCACGGCCATGCCACCACCAGGCGATTGCTCCTACAACCAAGAGCGCGGCAACGGCACTCGCTATTGCTGTCTGCTTCTGCATGCCGCCCCACGTCGCCTCGATCCCGTTGGCCAGATGCTGCCACAGCTTCAGCGCATGCAGTGGTCCGTGGCCACCTCGACCTTATCGTTGGACCAGTAGCCCACCAACCCCGCAGCACTGGTGTCGATCGGCGCCCAGCTCTTGTCCCATTCCTCGCCCAGTGCCTGCGCGCGCACTGCAGCTTCAGGCGTCAGGCCCTCACGCACGCGCTGTAGCTGGAAGCGCGCGTAATGCCGCCCAAGCCAGTTGCTGCGCCCTTGCGGAAGCGCATCCATTGCCCTTGCAAGGCGGGCATACAGGGCAACGGCCTTGACCCGGTCCGGCTGCACGGCTTGGGCAAGCAGGCTGCGTTGCTGCACCGATTCGTTGTCGGCATAGGCCGATGCCAGGGCGGAGACCGCAAAGACATCACCGCGGCGCGCGGCCAGCAGCGTCAGGGTTTCGGCCTGCGCGCGATGGGCCGCCAGCTGCGGCTCCAGGCCGGTGAGCGGATCAGCGAAGGCAACGTGGAACGCCGCACCGCTGCCATATGTAGCCAGCGCGTTGCGATTGCCCGCCTGCGCTGCGTCGTGCCACAGGTCGATGCGCTGAGCGCGGCTGTAGTCCGATGCCCCCGCACAGGATTTCGCCCAGCCCAGGAGGTTCGGCTCCAAGTCTTGCCGCACGCGTGCATTGTTCGCAGAGAACGCGGCTGCGGCATCACGATCGCCGCGAGACGCCGCCGCCCGTCCGGCAATCCGCAGGTATTCCTGAAGCTCGGTCAGGCGCCGTCCATAGGTCTCGCAATCATCCAATGCGGCGGCGAGCACACACATGGCCAACGCGTCGCCGCGCGCGATGCCGGCCCGCAAGCCGGGCAGCCGTGCCTGCAGCGGCGTGTCCGGAGGTGGCGGCGCCGCTGTTGGCGGCATTGACGGCGTGGTGGCCTGCACGCAGAGCGCGACCAGCAGCACTCCCACGATCATGGGTCCACGAAGCAACCACGATGCGCATGCACTTCCTTGGCGTCGCATGACGTCTCCTTTCGTCACGGAATGAAGCAGCCTATTCCCCCAGCAACCGCATCAGCTCGGCCCGCGGCAGTTTGCCGGTGTCGGTGCGCGGAAGTGTGTCGACGAAGCGAATCTTGCGCGGCAGGAACACCGGGTCCATCGCGTCGCGCAGGCTCGACAGCACATCGCCTTCGGACAAGCCCAGTGCGACCACCAGCGCGGCGATGCGCCGGACCTTGCCGGGCGTGTCCAGCTGCACCATCACCCCGTCGCACACGCCGGGCACGGCCAGCAGGCGCCGGGTGAGATCGCCAAGCGAGGCGCGCTTGCCGGCGATCTCCAGCAGGTCGGCCTGGCGTCCACGCAGGTGGAAGCGGCCATCGCCCTGGACATCCATCAGGTCGGCCAGCGCGACCGGTTGAGCCAGATGCGGCGCGTCGATCAGGGTGCCGTCCGGCTGCGGCTGCACGCTGACGCCGGCCAGCGGTGTCCACGCCAGGTCCAGGGCGGTGCGGCGGATGGCGAAGATGCAGGTTTCGGTGGAACCGAAGATCTCGCGCACCTGTCCGCCGAAGCGCGTTTCGGCGGCCTGCGCCAGCGGCTGCTCCAGCGGCGCGGTCGCCGACACGCAGCCGACGATCGGCGGCAGCGCGACCTGCGATTCCAGCAACGCGCGCAGGTGCATCGGCGTGGTGATCAGCATGCGCGGCGCCGGGACGTCGCCCAGCGCGCGCGCTACGTCCTGCGGGAAGAACGGCCGGCCACCGTGCAGCGTCGCCCCGCTCAGCAGCGGCACCATCACCGATTGCTCCAGGCCGAACATGTGCTGGGCCGGCACCGTGGCCACGATGCTCGGCGTGCGCCCGTCCCACAGGTCGGCCATCGCCGCCACCAGCTGAGTAGTACTGGCGCGGAACTGGCCCAGCGTCTTGGGGAAGGCCTTGGGCGCGCCGGTGCTGCCGGAGGTGAAGGCCACGGCCACCACAAGGTCTTCATCGATCTGCGGCAGCGGGCCGTCGATCTCGTCCAGCGTTTCGGGCAAGCGCCAGTACGCGGCCGGCTCCACCTCCAGCGGACCATCGCCCAGGGCGTACGTGCCCGGCTGGCGTGCCATCACATCGTCCACCACCGCCGACGCACGCGACGGCGGCAGCAGCGTCACCTGCCCGCGCAGCGCGACCGCACAGAAGGCCACCATGAAGCGATAGCGGTCCTCGCACAGGTTCACCGCATGCAGACCAGCCGGCAGCTGCGCGGCCAAGGCACGCACCTGGGCGTGGAAGCGGCGCAAAGGGATCGCGCGCCCTCCGGCGTAGGCGATCACCCGATCCAAAGATCCTGTGCCCAGCGCGCAGCGTCCTGCTGGGCGGAGGTCTGCTTCGATGACGGCCGACATGGCTTCCTTCAAATCCTCGCATCGCCGAAGCGACGTATGCCTGTTCCGTTCCCGCGGCTCAGGCTTCCAGCAAGCGAAGCGCATCCTGGCGCGGCAGCTTGCCGGTTTCGCCGCGCGGCAACGATGTCACCAGGCGGATGCGACGCGGCAGGAACACCGGGTCCATGGCGCCACGCAGCGCATCAAGCACCTGGGCTTCGGTCAGATCCGGCGCGACCACCAGCGCGCCGATGCGGCGCACGCCCATGTCGTCCGGCTCCAACTGCATCACCGCGCCATCGCGCACGCCGGGCACGGCCAGCAGGCGGCGGGTGAGATCGCCGAGCGAGGCGCGCTTGCCGGCGATTTCCAGCAGGTCGGCTTGGCGACCGCGCAGATGGAAGCGGCCATCGGCTTCCACCTCCATCAGATCGGCCAGCGGCACCGGCTGCGGCAGATGGCGCGCATGCACCAGGGTGCCGTCCGGCTGCGGCTGCACCCACACGCCGGGCAGCGGCGTCCAGGCGGTTTCCAGCGCGGTCCGGCGACGGGCGAAGATGCAGGTTTCGGTCGAACCGAAGGTCTCGCGCAGCTCACCGCCAAAGCGTGCTTCGGTCGCCTGGGCCAGCGCCTGCTCCAGCGGCGCGGTCGCCGAGACGTAGCCGGCGATGGCGGGAAGCGACACGCCCGATTCCACCAGCGCGCGCAGATGCACCGGCGTGGTCACCAGCAGACGCGGCTCGGGCATGTCGGCCAGTGCGCGGGCCACGTCCTCGGGGAAAAACGGCTTGCCGCCGTGCACGCAGGCATCGCTGAGCAGCGGCATCACCACCGACATCTCCATGCCGTACATGTGCTGCGGCGGCACGGTGGCCACCAGGCTTGGCGTGGCCGTGCCCCAGAGGTCGGCCACGGCGCTCAGGTTCTGCGCATTGCTGGTACGGAACGCCGCCAGCGTCTTGGGAAAAGGCTTGGGCGCGCCGGTGCTGCCGGAAGTGAAGCCGATCACCACCACCGCGTCCTCGGGCACTTCCGGCAACGGGCCGTCGGCCTGCGCCAGCACCGCCGGCATGCGCCAGTAGTCAGGCGTGGCCGGATCCGCCGCGGCATCACCCAGCGCGTAGCTGTCGGCGTGGCGCTGCATCACGTCCAGGACCACGGCCGGCGCGCGCGAAGGCGGCAGCAGCGTGATCTGGCCGCGCAGGGCCACCGCGCAGAACGCCACGAGGAAGCGATAGCGGTCCTCGCACAGGTTGACCGCATGGCGGCCGGCAGGCAGCTGCGCCGCCAGGGCACGCACGTGCGCGTGGAAGGTGCCCAGGTCGATGGCCTGGCCCCCGCTACGGGCGATGATGCGGTCCAGCGGACCTTCGCCCAAGGCACACAGGCCAGGCGCGCTGGGCGCGGGATGGATGACGGCTGACATAGAAGGTTTTGCTTCCCGGGTGCGATCCGGCGCAACGATGCCGGGTGTCCGAACGTACTTTGGCGGCTGGACGCCGGTCGGGCAAGCCGGGAGGTTCAGATTCGGTCCGTCGACCGCCTGTCGCCATGACCTTGGGCCGGTGTGGCGGCCGCAGGGCGGCTGCTAACCTTTTCCGCTTGCCTGACTTTCCCGGATCGATCCTGCCGATGCGCCTGCCTGCCGCCATGTTGTCCTGCCTGCTGGTCTCGACCGCTGCCTTTGCCCAGGCGCCCAGTGCGCCGCTGACCATCGAGCAGGTGATGGCCGACCTGGACTGGATCGGCCCGCCGGTCGAGGACGCCCGCTGGACCTGGGACAGCCGCAGCGTGGAATACGACCTCAAGCGCAGTGGCTCGCCGATCCGAGACACCTTCCGCCAGGACGTCTCGGCCACCGCCGCCACGCGCGTGGCCGACGATGCCCGCGACACCTTGGGCGCGAGCGGCGCGGTGTACGACGCCAAGCGCCAGCACCAGGCCTTCGTGCGCAATGGCGATGTGTTCGTGCGCAACCTGCGCAGCGGCGCGCTGATCCAGCTGACCCGCACGCTGGAGGAAGAAGCCGCGCCGCAATTCGCCAGCGACGGCGCACTGGTCTGGCGCGTGGGCAACCAGTGGTTTCGCTGGAACGGCACCAGCGTGGCCCAGGCCGCGCAGGTCAAGGCCGAGGACGATCCGGCCAAGCCACCGTCCGAAGACCTGTTGCGCGAACAGCAGCTGCGCACCCTGTCCACGCTGGCGCACGACCGCGACATGCGCGAGGCGCTGCGCCGCCAGCAGGACAGCTGGCGCAAGGCCGATCCCAGTCGCGCGCCCGCACCGGTCTACCTTGGCACCAAGGTCCAGATCGAACAGACCGCGCTGTCGCCCGACGGCCAGTGGCTGCTCATCGTCACCCAGGAAAAGTCCGCCGAGGCCGGCGCGGCGGGCAAGGTCCCGCACTACGTCACCGAGTCCGGCTACGCCGAGGAGCAGGAAGCGCGCACCCTGGTCGGGCGCAATTCGTCGGTGCCGCAGGCGCTATGGCTGGCCGACATGCGCAGCGGCACCGTCAAGCCGCTGAGCTTCGACGCCCTGCCCGGCATCACCACCGATCCGTTGGCCGACCTGCGCAAGGCCGCCGGCAAGGACCCGCTCAAGGGCAACCGCGCCGTGCGCGTGGAAAGCGATGGAGATGGCGGCAGCGCGGCGATCCACTGGAGCAGCGATTCGCGCAACGTCGCGGTGCTGCTGCGCGCAACCGACAACAAGGACCGCTGGATCGCCGGCGTCGACCTGGGCAACGCCCGCCTGCAGGTGCGCGACCGCCTGACCGACCCAGGCTGGATCAACTGGACGTTCAACGAATTTGGCTGGCTGCCCGACAACCAGACCCTGTGGCTGTTGTCCGAGGCCAGTGGGCATTCGCAGCTGTACACCCAGCGCGGCACCGAGAAAGCCAAGGCACTGACGTCGGGCCAGTGGGAAGTCTCGGCACCGGCGCTGTCGGCCGACGGCGAGGGCTTCTACTTCCTGTGCAATCGCGCCGCGCCGGGCCGCTACGAGGCCTGCCTTGCGGACCTCAAGACCGGCGAGGTCGCCGAGGTCACGGCGCTGGGCGGCGGAGTGGAGGGTTTCAGCCAGTCGCCGGACGGCCGCTCGCTGCTGATCCAGTATTCGGCCAGCTATCTGCCGTCCCAGCTCGCCGTGGTGCCGGCCAACGGCGGCGCGGCCAGGGTAATGACCGACACGCGCACCGCCGCCTTCAAGGCCCAGCCGTGGATCCAGCCGCAGCTGGTGCAGGTGCCGTCCAGGCACGGCGCCGGTATGGTCTGGGGCAAGTACTACGCGCCGGCGCAGATGCAGCCGGGCAAACAGTATCCGATCGTGATGTTCGTCCACGGCGCCGGCTATCTGCAGAACGCCATCGCCGGTTACCCGCCCTACCCGCGCGAGCAGATGTTCCACAACCTGCTGGTGCAGCAGGGCTACATCGTGCTGGACCTGGACTACCGCGGCAGCGCTGGCTACGGCCGCGACTGGCGCACCGCGATCTACCGCAACATGGGCCATCCGGAGCTGGACGATTACCTGGACGGCCTGGACTGGCTGGTCGCCAACCATCAGGGCGATCGCGCGCGCGCCGGCATCTACGGCGGCAGCTACGGCGGCTTCATGACCTACATGGCGCTATTCCGCACGCCGGGGGTATTCAAGGCCGGCGCCGCGCTGCGTCCGGTCGCCGACTGGACCCAGTACAACCACGAGTACACGTCCAACATCCTCAACACACCCGACATCGATCCACAGGCCTACAAGACCTCCTCGCCGATCGAATACGCCGACGGCCTGCAGGATCGCCTGCTGATCGCCCACGGCATGATCGACGACAACGTGTTCTTCAAGGATTCGGTCGACATGACCCAGAAGCTGATCGAACTGCACAAGGACCACTGGTCCATCGCGCCCTACCCGCTGGAGCGCCACGGCTTCACCCGCGCCGATTCCTGGCTGGACGAGTACAAGCGCGTGCTGAACCTGTTCAACGACACGCTCAAGCCAGCGCCGTAAATGCCACGCGCGGCAGCGGTCCCGGCGATTGTCGCGTCCGCCGCCACCTCCCACACTGATCCCATGAACGCACCGCCGCCCCTGCCTGCTTCGACCGCCCGCCCGGTGCCGCCACGCGATGCGGCGCAGGGTTTTGTCACCGTGCTGGCCTGGCTCACGATCGCCCTGGGCGCGCTCGGCGTGGGCACGGGACTGCTGCAGCTGCTGCCGGCACCGGGCGGCCGCGATCCCAACATCCAGCTGCTGTTGGAGGCATTGCGCGGTGGGGGGCTGCCCTTGCCTCCGATGCTGCGCTGGACCCTGGCGCATACCCTTGAGATCAGCCTGGTCAGCCTCGTCCTGTCCGCGCTGACGCTATGGCTGGGCTGGGGCTTGCTGCGCCGCCTGGAATGGGCGCGCCTGGGCTTCATCGTCTATCTGGTGGTCGGCACGGTGCTGACCTTCGGCCTGGTCTGGCTGTTGCCGGCGATGATCGAGCAGACGCTGTCGATGCAGTTCGCCCTGCAGTCGCCCGGCCAGCCGCTGCCGCCGGAGCTGGCCGGCATGACCACCGTGGCGGCGGTCTTCAGTGGGTGTGTCGCCGTGGTCTTCGCCGTCCTGCATGGCGGCATCATCTGGAAGTTGTGCACGGCCGCGGTGCGCGCGCAGTTCAACGCCGACGCTTGATCGGCCAAGACGATTGATCGCGATCAATGCCGCTGCGCGGGCGGCCTTTACACTGCACGCATGACCAACAGCATCGACCCCGTCCGCGACTACCTCACCGGACTGCAGGACCGCATCTGCGCGGCCATCGAGACCGCCGATGGCCGCGCCTGTTTCATCGAAGACGCCTGGAACCGCCCCGAAGGCGGCGGTGGGCGCACCCGCGTCCTGCGCGATGGGGCGGTGTTCGAACAGGCCGGCATCGGTTTTTCCGATGTATCGGGCAGCAAGCTGCCGCCTTCGGCGTCGGTCGCGCGTCCCGAGCTGGCGGGCGCCTCTTGGCGCGCGGTCGGTGTATCGCTGGTGTTCCACCCGCGCAATCCGCACCTGCCCACCACACACGCCAACGTGCGCCACTTCCGCGCCGAGCGCGAGGGCCAGACGGTGGCCTGGTGGTTCGGCGGCGGTTTCGACCTGACCCCGTTCTATCCAGTGGATGAAGACATACGGCACTGGCACCGCACGGCGCGCGACCTGTGCGAACCGTTCGGCGGGCAGGAACGCTACAACGCCCACAAAAAGTGGTGCGACGAGTACTTCTTCATCAAGCACCGCAACGAGACGCGCGGCGTGGGCGGGCTGTTCTTCGACGACCTGCATGGCGATTTCGAGCGCGACTTCGGTTACATGCGGGCGGTGGGCGATGGCTTCCTCGATGCGTACCTGCCGATCGTGGCTGCGCGCAGGGACACGCCGTACAGCGCGTCCGAACGCGACTTCCAGTTGTATCGCCGCGGGCGCTACGTGGAATTCAACCTGGTCTACGACCGCGGCACCTTGTTCGGCCTGCAGAGCGGCGGCCGCGCCGAATCGATCCTGATGAGCCTGCCGCCGAACGTGCGCTGGGAATACGGCTTCAGTCCGGAAGCCGGCAGCGCCGAGGCGCGGTTGGCCGATTACCTGGTGCCGCGCGACTGGCTGTCGACACGATAGCCGTTGAAGCGCCTTGCTGTAGAGCGCAGCGCTCTGCACCAATCCTCTTTAGCGGTTCCGCCAAGGTCCGGTAGAGCGGAGCTTGCTCCGCTGAGGCATTCCCCAGCACCTCACGGAGAGCAGCGGAGCAAGCTCCGCGCAACAGGGGGACACGAGCTGCGCTGACGGGTCTCCGAGACATCTCACCAAGCGCGGCGCAGTCCCCAAGAAGGGATTGGCACAGGCGCCAGGCACGACTCCGCTGGGGCTTACGAGCATGTAGCGCGGAGCTTGCTCTGCTGAGGCATTCCCCAGCACCTCACGGAGAGCAGCGGAGCAAGCTCCGCGCTACAGGGGACACGAGCTGCGCTGACGGGACTCCGAGACACCTCACCAAGCGCGGCGGAGTCCCCAAGAGGGGATGCACAAAGCGCGCTCCACAGGCGCGCGCCAGACACCGCCTTGATCGTGCCCGGCGGCAGAAATACGAAATGGCAGGCATAAAAAAGCCCCGCAGAGCAGGGGGAGCTCGGCGGGGCCAGGGTACGGGAGCCTGGGGAGGGGCCCTTCGTACCAGGGGACCGGCCCCCCAGGGGATGGGGAGGGCGATCCGCGACAGACCTTGCATCTGTCGAGGGCTATAAGAACATTCCCAACATGGATGAATCGTGAAGATTTCAGTTAAAAACCCGTTGGATTTAAGACATATTCAGATCATAAACTCACCGGTTCTGAAATTGTCTCCATTGAAACCGGACGATGACGCTGACTGCCTGTTTTCCAGTGAAATCGATGACGTATTTGACACACATCGATCCACAAAATGACGTTGCGCTCCGCGCGAATCTTCTCGCTGACCGCACGGTATTGCATCAACACCCGATGCGATCTCAAACGCGCTGAATGTCGAGCGATATCACGCGCGAAGAGGCCGAATGGGCACTAAGGCACGCTTTTGGTGTGCGCAAATGCAGTGGCCAGTGTGCCGAAATCCAGACGAGCGGACCGAAGCGCCCCAATGCGCTGAAGCACACGCCTTAATGCGCCTGGTCCCAGTTGTCGCCGACGCCGCAGTCCACTTCCAGCGGCACGGCCAGCGTCGCGGCGCCGGCCATCAGGATGCGCGCCTGGCCGGTGAGGGTTTCGACGAAGTCGATATCGGCCTCGAAGACCAGTTCATCGTGCACCTGCAGGATCATCAGCGCCTTGTCGGCATGATCGGCCAGCCAGCCGTCCACGGTGACCATGGCGCGCTTGATGATGTCGGCCGCAGTGCCCTGCATCGGCGCGTTGATCGCGGCGCGCTCGGCGCCGGCGCGCTGGCCCTGGGTACCGCCGTTGATGTAGTCCAGATAGAGGCGGCGGCCGAACACGGTTTCCACGTAGCCCTTGTCTCGCGCCTGCTGGCGGGTGGACTCCATGT
>JBIIHJ010000375.1:0-3784 GCA_044235875.1 Pseudoxanthomonas sp. | reverse complement strand
GCCATCGGGACGCGTGCCGGGCCTGGGCGGCGGCGGCAGACCCTGCTCGGCGGCGCAGGCGTCCAGCGCCGCGGTGAACTTGGGATCGTGCGGCGGCGGTGGGCCGGGCGGCGGTGGCGCATCGGCCGGGGGTGTATCGGCGGTCACGGGCGGCGTAGCCGCCCAGGTCGCGCCTGCGGACAGCAAGGCGACCAGCGTTGCAGCCGCGAGGCGATGGGTGCGGTCAAAAGACATATCGAATCTCCTTGGCGGTGGCACGCTGCTGCATGCAAGACCTGCCGGTTCCTGTTGCGACGCAGCCTTATCGGCCACGCCGTGGTTGAACAACGCGTACTCCCCACGCGTCCGGCGAAAAGCCGGACGTCGGCTCGGCCACGCACGTGCTACGGCGCGCGACGAGACCACGACAGACTGGCAAGCCACGATGTCCCGGCGTTGCCAGCCATTGGCGGTGCAGACACCGCCTTTCCCCTTGTATGTCCATGACGCGCCCCCGCGGTCATGCACCGCCTCGATGTGGCATCGGCCAATCCCCACCGGCCGCGCCGGACGTACGGCCGCACCGACGCAGCGCTCATGCCGGGAGGATCTGCGCCGAAGGTTGCCCGGTGGCGCTGCCAGCAGCGCCCACGTGGAAACCCACGCATAACTTGGCGGGATGAGATGGCAGGCGATTGCCATCTAGTGGCAGGGTGCGACATGTAGCGACGCCCTGCGGAAGGCTGAATCTCCAGGCCTTTGTGTCGACATTTTTGTCAACTTGACAAACGATGCCTACACTCACGGGCTATTTCTTGCCGCCATGAACGCCATCCTCGTCGATATGGAACCCGAATTCCGCATTCTCGTGGTCGATGACGACCCGGATTTGCGCCGCCTCACCGTCGATTTCCTGATCGGCCACGGCTATGTCGTGGACGAGGCGGAAAACGCCAAGGACATGTGGGAGATCCTCGAACAGGGCCGCCCCGACCTGATCATCCTCGATGTGATGATGCCGGGCGAAGATGGGCTGAGCGTGGCGCGCCGCCTGAACTCCAGCAATGGTCCGGCGGTGCTGATGCTCAGTGCGCTGGGCAACGACACCGACCGCATCGTCGGCCTGGAAGTGGGCGCCGACGACTACCTGGCCAAGCCCTGCAATCCCCGTGAACTGCTCGCCCGCGTGCGCGCCCTGCTCCGTCGACAGAAAGCCTTCGGTGCCGCGCCGGAAGTCCGTGGCAGCCAGTATGAATTCGGCGGTTGGCGCCTGGATGCCGTGCGCCGCGACCTGCGCGATCCGGGTGGCAACTACATCACCTTGTCCGATGGCGAGTTCTCGCTGCTGAGGACCTTCGTCGAACACCCGCAGCGCGTGCTCAGCCGTGACCAGCTGCTGGATCTGGCCCGCGGCCGTGGCACCGAGGTCTTCGACCGCGCCATCGACAGCCAGGTCAGCCGCCTGCGCCGCAAGATCAACGGCCGGGGCCATGCCGAACTGATCCGCACGGTGCGCAACGAAGGCTACATGCTGCTGCCGGCCGTCACTCGCCTATGACCGACGCGGCCGGAGGCCGCTCCGGCCGCTCGATCTTCACCAGGACCTTCGTGCTGCTGGCAGCAGCGCTGGTCCTGGCACAGTGCATTGGCCTGGCGCTGCTGTTCATGCGCACGCCGGTGTGGAACCGCCCGATGGATCTGCCGGAACTGGTCGCGCTGCTGTCCACGCGCATGCCGGCATCCAACAAGGAAGTCTCGGTCACCGACGAGCCCAGGGCGCCGCAAGGTGCCGGCGCGATGACGGTGGAAGATCCGCGCATGCGAGCGATCCTGGCCCAGTGGATGCGCCAGCCGACCAGCCAGGTGCATTTCTTCCGCGCCAAGCATCGCGAGCTGCTCGACGAGGGCATGAGCGACGGCCTGGGCATGATGCCGCCGCGTCCGCGCAACGGCCCGCCGTGGGTGCGGCAGATGCCCAATGTCGAGCCCGACGGCGCCAACGCGTCCGCGCGCGCGACCTCGTCCGGTGGCAGCCCACCGGCCGGGTCGGGCTTCAGGCAACTCGATCAGATGATGCCGCCGCCGAATAACAGCGGCGATCCTTTTGGCAATACGCGCGGATTCGGATTCGGTCCGCGCGAGATCGTGGCCAATGGCTTCATTGCCGGCGCCCTGCAACCAGATGGCAGTTGGCGCGTGGTGCGCTACAACGGCCTGACCTTGTCCAATGCCTTCAAGGTGCAGCTCGGCGTGCTGTTCGCGCTGGGCCTGCTGCTGATGCTGCCACTGGCATGGTGGTTTTCACGCGCACTCTCGGCTCCGATACGGGAGTTTGCCGCGGCAGCCGACCGCCTTGGCCGCGACCCGGATTCTCCGCCGCTTGAACGCAGTGGCCCGGCCGAGATCCTGCAGGCCACCGATTCGTTCAATGCGATGCAGTCGCGCCTGAGCCGCATGGTGGCCGAACGCACGCACATGGTCGGCGCCATCGCCCATGACCTGCGCACGCCGTTGGCGCGGCTGGCCTTCCGCCTCAACGACATCGACTCTCCGCTGCGCGAACGCGCCGCGGCAGACATCGACGAGATGAAGCACATGATCACCGCCGCGCTTGAGTTCCTGCGCGACCAGTCGCGGAGCGGTCCGCGCGAGCGCCTGGATTTCCAGCTGCTGGTGGAAAGCGTGGTCGATGACGCGGCCGACATCGGCCAGGACGTCGTCCTGGAAGCCGGCGACAGCGTGATGCTCGACGGCGATCCGCTGGCGCTGCGGCGCGTGGTCGGCAACTTGATCGGCAACGCGGTCAAATACGGCAAGCGCGCGCAGGTGCGCGTACGTCGGAGCGATGGCCATGCGCGGCTGGAGATCGACGACGACGGGCCGGGCATCGATCCGGCGTTGGGCGACAAGTTGTTCATGCCGTTCTTCCGCGGCGAGAACTCGCGCAACAAGGAAACCGGCGGCATCGGCCTGGGCCTGTCGGCCGCGCGCGCGATCGTGCTGGCCCATGGTGGCGAGATCGGCCTGAGCAACCGCGAAGACGGCGGCCTGCGCGCCTGGGCGATCCTGCCGCGCGCCAACGGCGAGGCCTAAACATGCACTGTTGAGACAGACGTCGGCCAACGGCCGTGTCCGCCGTCTCCCGGACCTCAGTAAGCAAACTCGTTGAACAACGGATCCACGCTGCCGTTCCAGGCGCCGTGGAAACGCGCGAGCTTGCGCTCGGCCGAGGTCTGGCCGGACTCGGCGATCTGCGCCAGCACGTCCAGGTAGATCGATTCGTCGGCGCCATCGTCATTGAGGAAGGCGCGGCGACGCAGGCCGGCCTGGGCGATCTTGACCGCCTCGATGGCCAGCTCGCGCACGCTGCCATCGCGGAAAGGCAGCTTCAACGCGTGGCGCGGCACGCCATCACGCAGCGCGTGACGCTCTTCCAGGGTGAAATCCCTGACCAGGTCCCAGGCCGCATCCAGCGCGGCATCGTCGTAGAGCAGCCCGACCCAGAACGCCGGCAGCGCATCCAAGCGATCGGGCGCGCCAGCATCGGCACCGCGCATTTCCAGGAATTTCTTCATCCGCACTTCCGGGAAGGCGGTGGTCATGTGATCTGACCAGTCGCGCAGCGTCGGTAGCGCACCGGGCAACACCGGCAGCTTGCCCTTGAGGAAGTCGCGGAAGCTCTGCCCGCTGGCGTCGTGGTAGATGCCGTCGCGGTAGGAGAAGTACATCGGCACGTCGAGCAGGTAATCGACGTAGCGCTCAAACCCAAAGCCATCCTCGAACACGAAATCCAGCATTCCCGTGC
>JBIIHJ010000374.1:0-3803 GCA_044235875.1 Pseudoxanthomonas sp. | reverse complement strand
AACGGCAAAAAGCTGCTCTGGGTTGGTGCCCTCACCACCAGGACCGCCTAATTCTTTCGGCGTAACAAGTTGAACTTCCAATTGCCCGTCGCTGGTGCTCGCGCGACCGTCACGACCGCCTGACGCGGTAGCGGTCGTGCTGTATTTCACATCTACAGACATTTCATTCTCCTTTGACTCAAACGCTCAAGGCCTTGCGCCTGAGGACAGCGGATGTCGCTGACGGAGCGAATTCTACCTACTAGATGGTAGGTGTCAACTCCTGATATGCTCTTGAAGCCGAAATTACGTCCGGCATTCCCTCTGTACAACGATGCCTTCGTTCCAGGCCGACAACGGTTCTCCCCTAATTCCCTACGACTTAGTAGGCAGGTGTTTCTTGAGCAATACCGCAACAAAGTTGATCGACGAAGCCGCCGAGCTAATCGTCAATGCTGGCTACAACGGCTTCAGTTACGCCGATCTGGCCGACAGCATCGGCATCAGAAAGGCGAGCATTCATCACCATTTCCCCACCAAGGCGGATTTGGTTGTGGCCGTGATCGAGCGTAAAAGTGCCGCAATCGCCGAGCAGATCGATGTACTCGAAAGCGGCGCCACTGACGCCATGGCACAGCTTCTTGCTTACGTGGATTACTGGAAACGCTGCATCGAGGACCAGTCGGCACCGTTTTGCTTAGCTGGAGTGCTCGCAGTAGAACTGCCTAGCTTGCCGGAGAGCGTTGCTGCTGCCGTGCAGGGCCACTTCAACAAGTTAGCTAAGTGGCTTGAACGACTCATGCTGCTTGGCGTCAAGCAAGGCACGATCAAAATTGAGCTGGAGCCCGGAATTTCTTCGCAGTTCTTCCAAACCACGGTCTACGGCGCGATGGTGATGGCCAGGGCCTATGGCGATCCTGGAAAGTTCAACATCATCGTGGATGCGTTTCTGCAGCGAATGCGCACTGACACGAGGCCGTAGGCGCGATGGCGAAGAGACGCTTCGCCTTTCAGTACTTAAGCATTCGTTCGTCAATAGGGTAGATGCGTGCGAAGCCCGCATGAGCCAGGTCGACGAGGGCATAAGTCATGACTTGACAGGCTACCTATCAATAGGTAGATTATCGGAATGGACGCCGCCACTCCTATAGCAGAGCACATTGTCGAATGTACCCAACCCACGAACGGTGACGCGGGCTACGTGGATTTCGGGTGCGGCAATGTCGCGGATCGAATCGGCGTCTTCGAAGATACAGAACCTCATCAACTTGGGTCCCAGATCGAACATGTTCGAGGCGCGGTTGCGCGTGGGCGTCAAGATGCTCGCGAATGTTTATCGACATTGACGAGCTATGTGCCTGATGCGCTGACACAGCTTCAGGCGTATGTCACGTACTGCAATCGCGAACTGGCCAATCCAGAGGCGTCACTGAGTGCCTGTGCACTTCTATCGGCTCAGTTGCACACTCTGCCGATAGATGTCGCCAGAGAAATCAGAGGCTATTTTTGCGAAGTTTCCTCATGGCTTGCTCGGACCTTCGAATACGGTGAACGTCAGGGAAATTTAGCCTTTGCCAACTCGCCACGGGTTGAAGCGGAAGCCTTCTTGGCGACTGCGCATGGCGCAATGCTATCTGCGCGTGCTTTGGATGAGCCGGATCTCTTCGGGCTGATCATGGAGCGGGTTCTAAGCCGCTTGGCAACGACTTAAGCACAAACTCAGATGCCCCGCTTCTTAGCTTAGCGGGATAGATAGAAAATGCCGATACTCATGGAACACCAAGAATGAGCATCATAGGAATTGTCGGCGCAGGCCAGCTTGGCAGCGTACTGGCAAAGCGGTTGGTTATGCTTGGCCATACAGTGAAGGTCGCCAACTCTCGAGGCGCAGGGA
Organism: Pseudoxanthomonas sp.; assembly: GCA_044235875.1. GTDB lineage: Bacteria > Pseudomonadota > Gammaproteobacteria > Xanthomonadales > Xanthomonadaceae > Pseudoxanthomonas_A. The sequence continues at coordinate 1,930 of JBIIHJ010000374.1, read as the reverse complement.
GCTTGGAAGCACTCGTCCGTAAGACTGGCGCTAAAGCCGTGGACGTCAGTGCAGTCGGACATGCCGCGGATCTACTAATCCTTGCGATCCCGCTGGGGAAAGTAACGACACTTCGTGAAGAGGTGATTGATTCCTGGAGGCAAGGGCAGGTCATCGTCGATGCAGGGAATTACGTTCCCCTTCGTGATGGGCGCATTGAGCAAATCGATCACGGCATGCCCGAGACTGTCTGGGTCGAACAGCAGTTAAGGACGCCGGTAGTTAAAGCCTTCAACAGCATTTCCGACTTGAGCCTGGAGTACGGCGGTCAGCCTGCCGGATCGCCAACGAGAATCGCCCTACCTGTCTCCGGTGATGATTCGCAGGCCCGCGCGGTCGTCATGCGTTTGATCAATGACCTTGGCTTCGACGCCTTGGATGCTGGACCTCTCGCGGACTCGTGGCGGCAACAGCTGGGGCAGCCGGCCTATTGCACTGACGGGACGGCGCATCAGCTGACTAGGCTTTTGGCCCGCGCACAGTGGGAGAGCGTAGCTATCAAGCGCAATGAGGCGATGGGGTTGATGGCCAAGCTGCCCGCTGACTTTCCGAAATCCACCTTGCTTGATGCGGCGAGATTTATGGCGGGCCTAGATCGTACAAAACCTTCTACTTGGCTCTCCTTGCTGCGGCTTGCCCGGGTATTGGTAACCAAAGCTCGATAAATACGAATGTGAAAGGATATTTTTATGACGAACACCAATCCTGTTGCAATCATTACGGGTGGAAGCCGGGGCATCGGGCGTGATACTGCGTTGCGACTTGCCCACCGCGGCGTATCCTCAATCATCACCTATAACACCCGTCAGGACGAGGCTATGAAAGTAGTCCAGGCCATAGAAGCCGAGGGTGCGGCTGCGGTAGCTATTCAGCTCAATGTTGGCCAGTCTTCAACCTTTGATCGATTCGTCCTCGATGTCCAAGATTCGCTCTCAATCTTTGGCGCTAAGTCATTCGACTATCTGGTCAACAACGCGGGAACATCGTCTACGGCAACCTTGGCTAATGGGACAGAGGAAGAGCTCGACGCCCAGTTTTCGGTGCATTTCAAAGGCCCCTTCCTGCTGACACAGAAGTTGGTTCCATTGATGAACGATGGCGGCAGGATCGTTAACATCTCTTCTGGGCTCGCGCGCTTTTCCTATCCTGGCCGCGCAATCTACGGCCCGATGAAAGCAGCCGTCGAGTCGCTCACCAGATATATGGCCCTCGAACTCGGGCAGCGCCGCATTGCCGTCAACGTGGTCGCGCCAGGTGCTATCGCAACCGATTTCAGCGGTGGAATCGTGCGCGACAATCCCGATGTCGCTGCGGCTCTGTCCGCCCAGACGGCACTGGGTCGGGTCGGCAGGCCCGAGGATGTCGGTCCAGTTATCGCATCACTACTCTCAGACGCGCTCGGATGGGTTAATGGTCAGCGGATCGAGATCGCCGGTGGCGTACAGCTTTGACGTTACAGTCATCGGCGCATTCGTCATGTAGTGTCGCGCAATGTTGGGCCTGTCTCCGCAGCTCAACTTCGGATCCGAAGTAGCCTTTGATGAGCAACGCTCCAAGCAACCTGCATTCTGGATATCGAAGCCGTCGTTTGGAGCTACCATCCTTCATCATTAGCACTGACTTTCTTTACAGGGCGGTGTATGGACTGGAGTGACGTCAGGATCTTCCTGGGAGTGGTGCGATCTAGGTCACTTGGCGAAGCCGCCCGGAGCCTTGGGCTCAGCCATCCAACGATCGGCCGTCGGATCAAAGCCCTGGAGGAAGAAGCAAGGCAGCCTCTCTTCCGCAGAACCAAGGACGGGCTTCTATTGACTGATGCGGGAGATTCGGTCCTCAAGCTCGCCGAATCGATGGAGAACTCCGCTCTTACGATGGAGAGGCGACTTGCGGG
>JBIIHJ010000373.1:0-3857 GCA_044235875.1 Pseudoxanthomonas sp. | reverse complement strand
GCCTGCCTCAGTACCGCAAGCCGCCGCTTCCACTTGCTGCGGCCCTGGCACGCCAGATGTGGCGACCCCCTCGCTGGTGACCGACCCGGTCTGCGGCATGCGGGTCGATCTAGCCATGACCCGGCACCGCGCCACTGTCGAAGGCCAGACTTACGGCTTTTGCAGCGCCGGCTGCAAGACCAGATTCGTGGCCGATCCGCAGCGCTATCTGCAACCGCCTGCCCAGGACGACGCGCCCGCCCTTGCCGGCACGCGGTACACCTGCCCCATGCATCCGGAGATCGTCCGCGACGCGCCCGGCACCTGCCCCAAGTGCGGCATGGCGCTGGAGCCGATGCTGCCATCGCTGGAGGAGCAGGAAAATCCCGAGCTCACCGACTTCCGCCGTCGCTTCTGGTGGACGCTCCCCTTGAGCCTGGTCACCGTGGCCTTGGGCATGTCCGGCCACCTGTTGCCGGCCTCCGGTAGCGCGATACTGGCCTGGACGCAGGGACTGCTGGCCACGCCAGTGGTGCTGTGGGCAGGTTGGCCGTTCCTGCGGCGCTGGGGACAGTCGATCGCCAACCGCAGCCCCAACATGTGGACGTTGATCGGCACCGGCGTGAGCGCGGCCTATCTGTACAGCGTGGTGGCGCTGCTGGCGCCGCAGGTCTTCCCGGTGTCATTCCGGATGCATGGCCAGGTAGAGAATTATTTCGAAGCTGCCGCGGCGATCGTCAGCCTGACCCTGCTCGGCCAGCTGCTGGAACTCAAGGCACGCGCGCAGACCTCGTCGGCGCTGAAAGCACTGCTGGGCCTGGCGCCAAAGACCGCCCGCCGCATCGACGTCGATGGCAGCGAACACGACGTCGCCCTGGATGCGCTGCGCCCCGGTGATCGCCTGCGCGTGCGTCCTGGCGAACAGGTGCCGGTCGATGGCGTGGTGCGCGAAGGCCGCTCACATGTGGACGAATCCATGCTCACCGGCGAACCGGTGCCCGTCGCACGCGGCCCGGGCGAGCCGGTCATCGGCGCCACCCTCAACGGCAGCGGCGCGCTGGTGATCGAGGCCACGCGGACCGGTGCCGACAGCACCTTGGCCCAGATCGTCCAGTTGGTCGCCCAGGCCCAGCGCACGCGCTCGCCGCTGCAGGCGATGGCCGACAAGGTGTCCTATTGGTTCGTTCTGAGCGTGCTGGCCGTGGCCGTGTTGACGCTGCTGGGCTGGGGCCTGTTGGGCCCGCCGCCGTCGTGGACTCATGGCCTGCTCAACGCGGTCAGCGTGCTGATCATCGCCTGCCCGTGCGCGCTGGGCCTGGCCACGCCGATGTCGATCATGGTCGCGAGCGGGCGCGCGGCGCAGGCCGGCGTGTTGTTTCGAGACGCCCAGGCCATCGAGCGCCTGCGCCAGGTGGAGACGCTGGTCATCGACAAGACCGGCACCCTGACCCTCGGTCGCCCCAGCTTTGATCAGGTGCAGGCACTGGCGCCTTATTCGGAAGATGAGGTGCTGCGCCTTGGCGCCAGCCTGGATGCGGGCAGCGAGCATCCACTGGCCCAGGCCATCGTCGCTGCAGCCAGGACGCGCGGCCTGGCCTTGTCAAGCGTGCCGGACATGCAATCTGACACCGGCCTTGGCGTTCGCGGAAACATCGATCGGCAGCGTCTCGCACTGGGAAGCCAGGCCCTGATGCAAGCCGACGCCGTCGACACGCGCGACCTGGAACAACAGGCGCAGACGCGCCGCCAGGCGGGCGCCAGCGTGATGTTCCTGGCGGTGGACGGCACGCTCGCCGGCATGCTTTCGGTGATCGACCCCATCAAGGACAACGCGGCACAGGCCATCACCGCGCTGCAAGCCCAAGGCCTACGCATCGTCATGGCCAGCGGCGATGCGCAGGCAACGGCGCTGGCGGTTGGCCGCCAACTCGGCATCGACGAGGTGCACGGCAGCGCCAGTCCGCAGGACAAGGCCGCGTTGGTCCAGCAACTGCGCAGCGAAGGTTGTGTGGTGGCGATGGCTGGTGACGGCGTCAACGACGCGCCCGCGCTGGCCAGCGCCGACGTCGGCATTGCCATGGGCACCGGCACCGACGTGGCCATGTCCAGTGCGCAGGTCACGCTGGTCAAGGGCGATCTGAGCGGGATCCTGCGCGCACGGCGCATTTCGCAGCAGACGGTCCGCAACATGCGCCAGAACCTGGGCTTTGCCCTGCTCTACAACGGACTGGGCGTGCCGCTGGCGGCCGGCGTGCTGACGCCGTGGCTGGGCTGGCGCCTGTCGCCCATGTTCGCCGCGCTGGCCATGAGCCTGAGCTCGGCGTCGGTCGTGTTCAACGCGCTGCGCCTGCGTCATCGCGCAGCCTGATCGCGCATGGTTCCATCGATCGAAAAAAGTCGCGTATTCATGCTTGCGAAACACTGGAGCGGTCATTAGAATGCCGGGCTCCCAAGACACCGGGGCCATAGCTCAGCTGGGAGAGCGCCTGCATGGCATGCAGGAGGTCGGCGGTTCGATCCCGCCTGGCTCCACCAAGTTTCAGAGATTGCAAGCACCAGGCCTGCTTGTAATTGCGACAGTTTTAGACAGCGTCCCCATCGTCTAGAGGCCTAGGACACCACCCTTTCACGGTGGACACCGGGGTTCGAATCCCCGTGGGGACGCCAGCTACAACAAGGAAGCGCAGCGCCACAACCGCTGCGTTTTTTCTTGGCAACACCGGGGCCATAGCTCAGCTGGGAGAGCGCCTGCATGGCATGCAGGAGGTCGGCGGTTCGATCCCGCCTGGCTCCACCACGTTTCACCGCATCCAAGCACCAGGCCCGCTTGCGATTGCGTCAGGTTTAGACAGCGTCCCCATCGTCTAGAGGCCTAGGACACCACCCTTTCACGGTGGACACCGGGGTTCGAATCCCCGTGGGGACGCCACTTGTTTCGCATCAGAGCGCAGCGCACACCGCTGCGCTTTTTTGTTGCCCGTGCTCCGTCCGAACATCCAATCCGGCGCTGCGCTGATTAAAATGGCATGAAGGCACGGGCGCCGAGATTTTCATTGAATCAGTATCGTGGATTCATGAAACTAAACGCGCGTGTTCATGTACGCGCAGATCCTCAGCACACGCACGGAATTTCAATGCCCAAGTCAGACAAGAATCGCAACGGCCGCCATGAGGCGGCGTTTGCGAGCTGGATCCGAAGGAACGGTTATGGGCCCAGCGAGGCGGTCGAGTTCTTCATCGAGCAATCTGACTACGTCCGCGACGAATTTTCGCTTTTGGTCGGCGCCGAGAAGGAGACTGCGACGGGCGACCTGCGCAAGTTCCTGCAGCAGCGCAGCGGCGAAGATGACTTCACCATGCAGTTTCCGACGGTCTACCTGTGCCAGGACAAAGATGGGCGCCGGCTGCGCTACACGGTCACCCTGACCATTGGCGAGCACCGGGCCGACTGGATCGGACGGGTGTGGGCAGGCAGCGAATATCTGGGCGAAGTCAACGGTTCGGGCGGTGGCCCCAAGGCCAACTACCTCACCTTGGCGAAGATGCACATCGAATCGCAGATCGATTGCCACGACGCGATCATCAAGCGACCGCTGCCGGATTTCTGGTAGTCCACCCGACCGCATCGGACCCCTGGTGGGTCGGCAACAGACCTTCAGCCTGCTTGGTCGGTCGCGATCTGTTCGAGCACCGCCGGCGCTTCGACACGGTGCAAGGTCGCCACCCCATGGCCACGCTCGGCCAGATATTCGACCCACTTGCCGAGGAAGGTATTCATGCGCATGCGATGGCTGATCAGCTCGGCCGGCGGTGGGAACATGCCGATCACGTCCTGCCAGCGGCGACCGACATAGCAATGGGTCGCCTCGGCCTGGCGC
>JBIIHJ010000086.1:0-12524 GCA_044235875.1 Pseudoxanthomonas sp. | reverse complement strand
GCACCAGGACGCGCGCAACCTGCTGCGCTACGGCGGCATGCGCCCGGACCGCGATTACCTGCAGTTCGACTGCGCGCTGTCCTACGGCCTGGTCGAATACCTGCGCACGCTGGAGGTCCTGGAGCAATTCGGCTGGTCGCCGTCGCGCTGCATCCCGCACGGCGGCCACCAGATGTCGCTCAACATCGCCGCCGGCCTGGGGCTGGGTGGCAACGAAAGCTATCCGGACCTGTTCCAGCCCTATGGCGGCTTCCCCGACACGGTGAAGGTGCAAGACGGCCACATCGTCATGCCGGAACTGCCGGGCATCGGCTTTGAAGGCAAGTCCGACCTGATCAAGGTGATGCGCGAACTCGCCGAGTGACCTCGGCCACCGGGCTGCGGCGCGCGCTGGCCGGGCGGGCACGCGCGCTGCGTTGTTGTCTTCAAGTGCCGCCCTGGGCCCTGGTGCAGGTCCTGGCGCTGGTTGGCTGGGGCGTCACCTCTTACTTGCCAGGCAGCGGGGTGACTTGCGCGCGCAGCGGTCGCCATCGCGACGCGATGGCGGGTTCTGGCCGACAACGGCGTAGGAACGCAAAGCGGACAGCCCATCAGACATGGCTGGCGATTTTGTTTTTCGTTTCTGCTGACAGGCCGCAAAAGCGGGGTCTCCGCCTTGCCTGGCGCGGGACGGCGTGCCATAACGGCGGCCCCGGCAACGCATGGCGCTGCGCCGGGCCAGGGGTCGGGAAGACCCGCGTGCCGCCCCCGGAGTCATGCGATGTCGACGACCATGGAAGACCGTTGTGCCCACCTGCCTTCGCCGCCCGCGCGGCCGGTGCCACAGGATGCGCTGGCGGCGTTGATCGAAGCCGGGCTACTGGCCCGCGGAACGGGCGAGGCCTGCTTTGCCATCCTCGATGGCGGCCACCATCCCCTGCTGCCCCAGCGCCTGCGCGAAGCGGGCGCCGACCATGGTTGCCTGCTGGCCGCCAACCTGGGCGCGAGCTTGAGTGCCTGCGCACCGCACCTACTGCGACTGTCCTGCGCCGCAGCGCGCGCCACCGGGCTGCTGCCCCACGCGGTGGTGCTGCAGCCGCGTGCCGGGATCGAAACGAGCTGCCTGCGTGCCCATCTGCGTACGTGGCTGCGCATTCCCGGCCTGGACGGACGCACGGAGACCTTCCGCTTCCACGATCCGGTCGTGCTGCGTGCCGCGCTGGTGACCATGCCGGCTGAACGGCGCCGTGCGTTTCTCGCACCGCTGGGCGAAGTCCATGTCGACGGTGTGCGCCTGGACGTGGAGGCGAACGACGTCGACGCTTATCGCCACGGCGCGATGTCCCCTGCACCGATGGCCTTGGCCTCGGTCGCCACCGTCTAAGGAAAAGCCCCGCCGCGTTGCAATGACGCGGCCCGTGCGCATGGCTGAAGCATCGTCAGCGCTGCCTTGCCGATCGTGCGCACAAAACTTCAACGCGTTGTGCGCGCGTTCTACGCATCGCTGCGGCGTGCACGCCTCGGCGCGAAACGCAGGCGTCGGCCGAAAGCACTAGGTCGTCTCGGCAATAGGCGCGCCTGACCCGCATTCCTAGACTCTCGGCCATTGGCGCCCGCAACGCGTGCGCATTCCCCCGAATGCCTGGAGTCGAAGGATGACCGACACGCGCCTTTCCCAACGCCGCCACGCGCGGCCGTTGGTCAGCCGGCTGATGCTGGCGCTGTGGCTGGCCGCGCCGCCGGTGTTCGCACAGGACGCCGCGACCATGCCGGCCGGCAGCGACGCCAATGCCGAACTGCAGGTCATCGCCAGTGCGCTCGCGCGCATGCAGGACACCGATACCGCGCTGTCGCTGTCGGCCGACGGCGCCGCGCTCTACGACGCCGAGCCGGTGAAGCTGGACGGCTACGCTTACTGCAGCCAGTCGGTGGCGCTGGCCGAACGCGGGCAGTTCCGGCGCAGCGTGCAGGCGGCCAGCAAGGCGATGCACGTGGCGCTGCAGACCGGCAATAGCGATCTGCTGGCCAAGGCGTATCGCGACCTGGCGATCGTCTTCAACTACGCCGGCCAGCTCGAGCGCGCCGAGACCTTTGCCCAGCTGGCCCTGACCAAGCAAGCCCAAGACCCGGCCAAGGTGCGCGGCCCGGCCTTCAAGGTGCTGGGCGATGTGCGCACGCGCCAGCAGCGCTACGACGAGGCGGTGGCCGCCTATGCGCAGGCGCTGGATGCCAGCTCCGAACGCTATCGCCCGCTGGTGCAGGCGTCGCTGGTCAACGCGCTGATCCTGTCCGGCGATACCGCGCGCGCCCAGACCACGCTGGATGCGCTGGCCCTGCCGGACGATCCGGCGCTGGCCTTCCAGCAGCAGCGCACGCGCGGCCGGCTGCTGCTGGCCCAGCACAAGCCGGCCGAGGCACTGGCGTTGTACCAGCAGCTGGTCGCCACGCCGGTGCCGGGCGATGAAGGCAACTACCGGATGTGGGCGCTCGATGGCGTGTCGCAGAGCGAACAGGCGCTGGGCCATCCGCAGCAGGCCGCGCAGGCGCTGGACCAGGCCATCACCGCCTTCGACGGCGTGCGTGCGCGCTTTCGCAGCGACGAATTCAAGATGGGGCTGTTCTCCGATTTCCAGGGCGTGTTCGATCGCGCCGTGCGCCTGCATGCCGAGGCCGGCGAAGCCGAAGCGGCGTTCGACATCAGCGAGCGCAGCCGCGCCCGCGCCCTGCTCGATGCCATCGCCGACCGTGGCACCGCCAGTGCCGATGTCACCGCACCGCCGGTCACTGCCGCGCAGCTGCGCACGCAACTGCACGAGGACGAGCGTGTCGTCGCCTACCACGCGCTGGACGACAAGCTGCTGGCCTGGGTCGCTTCCGCGCAGGGCGTGCAGCAGGTCAGCATCGCGCTCAAGCGCACCGACCTGGCGCGCCTGGTGGAGGCCTATCGCGCCGCGATCATCGGCCTGCGCCCGGGTGCGATCAGCGCTGGCGACAGTATCGCCAACCTGCTGATTGCTCCCCTCAACCTGCAACCGGGCCAGCGGCTGGTGTTCGTCCCGCATGGGCCGCTGCATTACCTGCCGTTCCAGGCGCTGCGGGTGGACGGGCAGTACCTGATACAGCGTCATCCACTCTCGCTGGCCCCGTCGGTGAGCGTGGCCACGCGCCTGGCGCTGCGCAGCCGCGCGGCGCCGCCGCGGCTGCTGGCCTTCGGCAATCCGCTGGTCAGCCCGGCAGTGGCCGATCCGCTGCCGCACGCGCAGGAAGAGGTCGACCACATCGCCACCCTGTTCCCCAGGCCGCAGGTCTTTTTCGAAGCCGACGCCACGCGCGCGCGCTTCGAGGCCGACGCACCCAAGGCGCGGATCGTGCACGTGGCCGCGCATGCGCGCGCCGACCTGGCCGACCCGCTGCATTCGCAGATCCTGTTTGCCGATGTCGATGGCAAGACCCACTTCCTCGAAGCCCACGACGTGCTGGACCTGGATCTGCACGACGTGGCGCTGGTGACGCTGTCGGCCTGCGAATCGGGCCTGGGCAAGGTCACCGACGGCGACGAGGCGCTGGGCTTCACCCGTTCGTTCCTGTCGGCCGGCAGCGCGGCGCTGGTCGCCTCGCTGTGGCCGGTGCCCGACCGCGAGACCGAGAAACTCATGCGTACCTTCTACGGCGACCTGCGCCAGGGCGACGACGCCCAGCGCGCGATGCAGGCCGGCCAACTGGCCGTCATCGCCAACCCCGACACCAACCATCCGTTCTATTGGGCCGCCTTCAACCTGATCGGCGACTGGCGCCTGAAGGTGGAGAAATGAGCATGACCATGCCACGCCGGCTCGCGGCCGCGATCGCTCTCGTGCTGAGCCCCCTGAGCGTGTGTGCGGCCACGCCTGCGCGCGAGGCCGACGCCCAGGACGTGCCGCAGCAAGGCCTGCCGCAGGCCGAGCCGCAGCTGCGCGCACAGGCGCAGGACCGCTTCACGCTGAGCGGCGTGGATTTCAATGGCAATACGCGCATTCCCGACGCGCGCCTGCAGGCCATGGTCGCGCCGCACGTGGGCCAGCAGGTCACCTTGAACGATCTGCAGGGCATCGCCACCCAGGTGACCACGTTGTATCGGCAGCTGGGGTACTTCCTCGCCCAGGCGGTGGTGCCGGTGCAGGAAGTGCGCGACGGCCGCGTCCAGATCAGCGTGGTCGAAGGCACGCTGGGCAACGTCGATCTCCAGGTCGCGCCCGATGCGCCGGTCTCGGCCACGCGCGTGCAGGCCACCCTCGCATCGCTGAAAGCCGGCAAGCCGCTCAACGGCCTGCAGTACGAGCGGGTGATGCTGCTGCTGTCCGACCTGCCCGGCATCCGCGCGACTTCGGCGGTGACCACAGGGGTGATGTCCGGCACCACCGACCTGACCGTGCATGTGGACAAGGGCCGGCCGCTGGCCTTCATGCTGGAGGCCGACAACCACGGCACGCCCGAGTCCGGCCGCGCCCGCGTCGGCGGCACGCTGCGCTGGAACAGCCCGACCGGTCATGGCGACAACCTGGACCTGCGCGTGTTGGTGGCCGAAGACGCGCACACCACCTTCGGTCGCCTGTCCTACGAAACGCCACTGGGCTACCAGGGCGTGCGCCTGGGCGCAGGTTTGGCACGCGTGCAGTACGAACTGGGCGGCGCCTTTCGCGCGCTGGATGCGACCGGCACGGCCGACATCACCGATGTCTCGCTGACCTGGCCGGTGGTCCGCCAGCGCGGCGGCAATCTGTTCCTGCGCGCCGGCATCGACAACAAGAACCTCACCGACAAGTACGAGGCCGTCGGCCTGGACGTGGACAAGCACGTGCGCGGCGCCAGCGTCGGGCTGTCGTTCGAATCGCGCGACACGCTGCTGGGCGGCGGCTACACCAGCCTCAACGGCGTGATCTACCGCGGCACGCTCGACATCCGCGATCCTCTGACCGCGCTGATCGACCAGTCGCCGTTCGGGCGCAGGACCGAAGGCAGCTTCACCAAGCTCAGCCTGCAGGCCACGCGCCTGCAGCGGCTGACCGAGCGTTTCAACCTTTACCTGGGCACCGGCCTACAGCAGTCCGGCGGCAACCTGGATCCGTCCGAGCAGCTCTCGCTTGGCGGCCCACGCGCGGTGCGTGCGTACTCCACCAACGAGGCGTTGGTGGACCAGGGCTGGATCGCCAACCTGGAGCTACGTTATGCGGCCACCGATGCGATCACGCCGTTCGTGTTCTACGACGCGGCGCACGGCCAATACGACAGCCACCGCAACCCGCTGGCCGTGACCAACGGCACCAACCTGCGTGGCTACGGCGTGGGCCTGAGCTGGTCCAAGCCTGGCAGCTTCAGTCTCAACGCCACCGTAGCCTGGCGCGACACCGCGCGCGCGCTGGCCGACCCGCGCGACCCGCGCCTGTACGTGCAGTTCCAGAAGAGCTTCTGATGGAGGCCATGATGCGTCGCTTCAATTCCCCCCGCTTTCCTTCGCGCACGCGTCTGGCCAGCGCGCTGGCGGTGGCCATGCTGGCCTTGCCCACCCTGCCTGCGCTGGCCCAGGCACGCGGCGAGCTACCGCGCAATGGCACGGTGTTCGGAGGCCCAAGCAATGCCACGATTTCCTACAACCCGGGCCAATTCGACAGCATCGATGCAGGCGCAGGCACGATCATCAACCAACAGGTGAAGGGCGCCATCATCGAGTGGGGCTCGTTCAGCATCGGTCGACAAGACGCCACCACGTTCAACTCGGTCACGTTCAACCATCTGATCGATGGCGGCGTCACCCTCAACCGCGTGGTCGGCTTCGGCAATGGACCCGCGCTTTCGCGCATCGCCGGCGCATTGACTTCGCCCAATGGCAGCGTCTTCCTGGTCAATCCGGCGGGCGTGACCTTCGCCAACGGTGCGGTGGTGAATGTCGGCGGACTGGTGGCTTCCACCATGGGCATCGACAACACCGCTTTCCTGACAGGCGTGGACAGTGGTCATTTCAATTTTGGCGGTGGCGATCCGGGTGACGTGCTGGTGGAAGCCGGCGCGGCCCTGATGATCACGCGCCAGCGTGGGCTGCTGGCGCTGCTGGGCAACAACGTCGACAGCCAGGGCACGCTGCACGCCGATGCCGGCAGCATCGGCCTGGTGGCGGCGAGCCAGGTCACGCTTGACCCCTTCGGTGACGGGCTGACCCAGTTCAAGGTGGACACCTCCAGCGGAGGACAGGTGCTGGTCACCGGCGTGCTGCAGGCGCGGACGCTGGACAACCAGCGCGGGCGGATCACCCTGGACGCGGGCGAAACCGGACAGGTCGGCCTGGGCAACCCAGACGCATTCAAGGGTGTTGTCCTGGACGTGACGGGCAACCAGGCCGGTGAGCGCGGCGGCGACATCGCCGTGCATGGCGACTTGGTCGTCCTGACCGGTCGTTGGGTGGCCAAGACAGGCTGCGATGTCGCCACCGGTTCATGCGCGCGACTGGATGCCAGCGGCAACGCCGCAGGCGGCAGCATCACGCTCCGCGGTGAAGGCAATCTGGGCATTGGGGGCGGTTTCGATGCTGGCGCGACCGAAACGTCGGTGCAGTTGCTCGCCGACAGCACGGGCGTGGACGGTCAAGGCGGCCGCATCACGCTGGACAATACCGGACGTTCATTGCGCGGTCCCGGGGCCACCGAACTGTATGGCGACATGCGCGTTTCGGCGACAGGCTATGGAGTGGATGGCACCGGCGGGAGCATCGCGGTGACCAATGTCGATGGCGATGTCAGCATCGCGTCCTCACCGGCGGATTATCCGGAATTCAACGGTGATCCAGTCCTGGCAGCAGCCGGTGGCCGTACCGGAGGCAGCATCGAACTCATCGCCGGCGCCACGCTGCAGGCAGCAGCGGGCGTCAGCCTGCAGGCCCGCGGCGGAAGCGTTGGCGGCGCACTCCTCACCCAAGGATTCACCCTGGACCTGCGGGGCGTGGATGCTTCTGCCGGCGGCGGCGCCCTGGCAGGCGATTGGCAGGTTGTGTCCGGCAATGATCTGGCCATCGTGCATGCGACCAACGGGTTCGGTGCCGGCAACAGCCTGATCTCCGATGACGCCATCGCCGGCGCACTCACGACCGGCACCAAGGTGGACATCAGCGCGCAGGAAACGGGCGTGATCCGCCAGATCAACATCGCGCCGGACGTGCAGATCATCACCAAGAACGCCGTCGCCGCTGAATTTTCGGTCTCGGCGACGGGTGGGCAGATCATTGCCGGCGACTTCACCGGCGGAGCGAACTGGCAGATCCGATCCGACGGCGCGCCGCTCGATGTGTCGTTCGATGCCCTGTCCACGATCGGCCTCTATGGGGGAAGCATCTCCAGCAATGGCGGGCAGATCAACCTGATCAGCCAGGCCAGCACGACCGAAGGGGTCGAGCTCATCGATACCTCCCTGGACAGCGCGGGCGGCGCCATTGGCCTGGACGGCGGCATCGCCGAGGGGGCTGCGGTGTCGCTCCAGGACAGCACGATCACCACCCATGGCGGACAGCTGGCGTTGCGCGGCACCTCCGTCGGCGGTGCCGGCGTGGAGCTCAACGACAGCGTGCTGGACACCCTTCGTACCGATGGCGGTGGCGGCGCGCTGGCGATCACCGGCATCAGCCAGAGCGATCAAGGCGTGTCGCTGATTGGTGGCTCGGTCGGCGCGGCCTCCACGCAGATCACCGGCACCAGTACCGATGGCATCGGTATCAGTGTCGTCGGCACCACGCTCGATCCGGGCGTGTTACGGATGCGCGGCACCGGTGAGACCGGCGTGCTGCTGGCCGCTGCCACGATCAGCACCGACGCGAGCGGCGTCGACATCGCGGGCATTGGCACGACCGAGGGCGTGGTGCTGACCCGGGCAAGCAGCATCGACAGCACCGGCGGGGACATCGTGATCGGCGGCACCAGCAGCGGTGATGGCAATGGAATTGGCGTGGATGGCGGTAGCCGCATCGCCAATGGCGACGCCAACCTGGTGCTGCGCGCCGGCAGCGTCGACGGCACTGCCCTGGCGATCGCAGGGGACGGCACGATCGACAGCGCGCGCCTGGTCAACCTGCGCACCGGCCGCAGCGATGGCACCGGCAACGTCGTGGACGACACCGCCGCGGCGATGGTGCTCGGCGGCGGCTTCACCAGCATCGCCAGCCTGGGCCAGATCGCGGCACCGGATCTGGTGATCGGCCATGCCGGCCATGCCGGCGCGATCACGCTGGCCGCCAACCTGGCGCGCACCACCAACCTGACCCTGCAGAACGACGGCGGCAGCGGCGGCATCGCCCTTGACGGCGCCGTGTCCACCGGCGACGGCACGCTGGTACTGTCCAGCGGCGGCGACATCGCTCAGGCCGCGGCCGCTGGCATCACCGCGCACAGCCTGCTGGTGCGCGCCGGCGGCAACGTGAACCTGTCCGCCGGGCAGAACCAGCTCTCCGGCGACACCCTGGCCGGCAGCGCCGGCGGCGATTTCAATTACGTCGACGCCGGGCCGCTCGCGATCGGCGCGGTCAGCGGCAACGGCGTGCTGGCCAGCGGCGCCGGCGACACGATCGCCCTCGACGGCCTTGTCGCCGCTGGCGACGTGCTGGTGCGCAACAACGCCGGCAACCTGACCCTGCGCGCCGGCGTCGGTGGCCGCAACGTCGACCTGGTCACCGCCGGCACGCTGCAGAATGTGGGCGATGTCGCGCTCACCGCGACCGGCACCTGGCGGGTGTGGTCCAACACCTGGCTCGGCGAAGACCGCGGTGGCCTGCTCGGCAGCGGCACCCGGCCCAACCTGTTCAACTGCACCTACGGGGGCGCATGCGGTGTCACCATCGGCGGCGAGAACCATTTCATCTACACCGCCCAGCCGACGCTGGCGCTGAACATCGCCGATGCCACGCGCCAATACGGCGATGCCAACCCCGCCTTCGGCCTGACCGCGACCGGTCTGGTGTTCGCCGATGACCGCATCGCATCGGCGGCCGCCGGCACGCCGAGCTCCAACGCCGGCGCGGGCAGCAATGTGGGCAGCTATGCCATCGACGGCGCGTTCGCCTCCGACCTTGGTTACGCGCTGCAGATCGATCCGGGCGTGCTGACCGTGACCCCGGCCACGCTGACCTATGCCGCCGATCCGCGATCGGTCCTGCTGGGTCAGCCGCTGGGCACCCTGAGTGGCACGGTCACCGGCTTCCGCAACGGCGACACGCTGGGCTCGGCCACCACCGGTACGTTGATGTTCTCCACCGACGGCGGCGTGGTCGCACCCGGCAGCTACGGCATCTACGGCAGCGGACTGCAGGCGGGCAACTACGTGTTCGTGCAGGCGCCGTCCAACCTGACCGCGCTGCGGGTGGACTTCACGCCAGCCGCCGCGCTGCCGGACATCCTGCGCCTGCCGCCGGACAACTACCTGTACGACCTCAACCTGGGCATGGCGCCGATCTGCCCGGCCGAAACCCCGGCCGGCATGCGTCGCGAGCAGGACGGGGACACGCTGGGCCGCGAATGGGCGCGCGTGCGTTCGCGCCCTAACCTGAGCAGCTGCGTGTCCAGCGAACGCGAGAACGGCTGCGGCGACTTCTGACGCCGCCGCGCGCGGCACGCTTCACCGCACCACCAGCACCGGCACCGTGCTGCGGGTCAGCACCTCGGCGCTCTGGCTGCCCAGCAGCACGCGGCTCAGGCCGCGGCGCCCGTGCGAGGCCATGACCACCAGATCGCTCTTGCGCACCTGGACCGTCTCCAGGATCCCATCGGCGGCGAAACGGTCCAGCACGTGCAGCGGCTCGACATCCACCTCCATTTCCTCGGCGCGATCCAGCGCGCGCTGCAGGATCACGTTGGCGGCCTGCTCACGCTCGGCGCGATATTCGGGGCCGGACTCATACCCGACCGCCCAGCCCTGCACGTCGGCCATGCCGCCGGCCCAGGGCTCGGACACGGTGAGGATGTCGACCTTGGACTGCAGCCTGGCGGCCAGCGTCAGGCCGTGTTCCAGGCCGCGCATGGACAGGTCCGAACCATCGATGGCAATCAGGATGCGTGCGTACATGGTGCCTCCAGCGTCTGCGGCGAAGACGCATTCAAGCGCCAGCGCGCGCGGCGTGCCTTGATCGTGATCAAGGCTTTGACACAGCAGGGGTCTGTGTTCAGTCGGCGCCGCGCAGCATCCTGGCCGGATTGCCGGCAACGGTCGCGCCGGCGGGTACATCGCGGGTGACCACGCTGCCGGCACCAATCACTGCATCGTCGCCGACGGTGACCCCCGGCAGCAGGATCGCGCCGCCGCCGATCCAGACGTTGCGTCCGATCCGCACCGGCCGGCCCAGTTCCAGCCCGCTGGCGCGCGCGGCGGCATCGCGCGGATGGTCGGCTGCGTAGATCTGCACCGCCGGTCCGATCTGGGTGCCGGCGCCGATGCTGACTTCGGCCACGTCCAGGATCACGCAGTTGAAATTCAGGAACACGCCCTGGCCCAGGCGGATGTTGAAGCCGTAGTCGCAATGAAAGGGCGGCCGCACCACGGCGCCCTCTCCGACTTCACCCAGCAGCTCGGCCAGCAGCCCGCGGCGCACCTGCGGCGATTGCGCCAGCGCGGCGTTGTAGCGCTGCATCCAGGCACGCGCGGTGGCCTGCCCGGCCTGCAGTTCCGGATCGGCCGGGTCGTACGGCGCACCGGCCAGCATCTTGTCCTTCTCACTGCGCATGGTGTCCTCCTGATACGCGGCCCACGATCAACCTCGTGCGGCGTCGGCCGCGACGCGCGACACGCACGCCGCTCAGGCCGCAGACAAGTTGGCGTAGGCCAGCACCAGCCATTTGGCGCCTTCGTCGAACTGCACCTGCACGCGCGCATGCGCGCCGGCCCCCTCGTAATCGACGACCACGCCCAAGCCAAACTTGGGATGGGAGACATTGGACCCGAGCTTCATCGCCGGCGCTTCGATCGGCGCATGGCCGAAGCTGCCGCGCGAAGCACCCAGCGAGGCCGCACGCGAAACCTGCACCTTGGGGCGCACTTCGTTGAGCAGCTCGCGCGGGATCTCGCGCAGGAAGCGCGAGGGCACGTTGTAGTTGTCCATGCCGTGGATGCGGCGCGACTCGGCATAGGTCAGCACCAGCTTCTGCCGCGCGCGGGTGATGCCCACGTAGGCCAGGCGGCGCTCCTCTTCCAGCTTGCCGGCCTCTTCCACCGAGCGCGCGCTGGGGAACAGGCCATCCTCCAGCCCGACCAGGAACACCAGCGGAAACTCCAGGCCCTTGGCCGAATGCAGCGTCATCAGCTGCACGCCGTCCTCGCCGGCCTGGGCCTGGCCTTCGCCGGCCTCCAGCGCCGCGTAGGACAAAAAGGCCACCAGCTCGCTCATGGTCTCGGCAGCGTCGGGCGCGTCGTCCAGCTCCAACGGATTGTGTTCGGCGCGGGCAAAGCGCGAAGCCACCGAGACCAGTTCGTCCAGGTTCTCGGTGCGGGAATCCGAATCCAGCCCCCCCTTACTTTCCTTGGCCCAGTGCTCGCGCAGCGCAGAGCGCAGCAGCACGTGGTCGATCTTTTCCTTCAGGTCGAGCGCAGTGGTTTCTTCGCCCAGCAGGTCGATCAACTGGACGAAGGCGGCCAGCGCGTTGCGCGCGCGCCCGGCCAGGTCGCCACCCTGCGCGCACTGCTGTGCGGCTTGCCACAGCGACACCGATCCGGCGCGCGCCTGGCGGCGGACCTCGTCCAGGGTGCGCTCGCCGATGCCGCGCGGCGGCGTGTTGACGGCGCGTTCGAAGGCCGCGTCGTCGGCGCGGTTGGCGACCAGGCGCAGGTAGGCCAGCGCGTCCTTGATCTCGGCACGTTCGAAGAAGCGCATGCCGCCGTAGACGCGGTACGGCACCTGCTGGGCGATCAGTGCTTCTTCCAGCGCGCGCGACTGCGCGTTGCTGCGGTAGAGCACGGCGACCTCGCCGTAACTGCCGCCGTCGCGCACCCATTGGGAGGCGCGTTCGACCACGTAGCGCGCCTCGTCCATCTCGTTGTACGAGGCGTACAGGTCGATCGGATCGCCCTGGCCAGAATCGGTCCACAGCTCCTTGCCGATGCGGTCCGGGTTGTGGGCGATGACCGCATTGGCCGCGCCCAGGATATTGGCGGTGGAGCGGTAGTTCTGCTCCAGGCGAATGGTCTGGGCGCCGGGGAAATCCTTGAGGAAGCGCTGGACGTTCTCGACCTTGGCGCCACGCCAGCCGTAGATGGCCTGGTCGTCGTCGCCGACCACGAACACATGCCCGGTGTCGCCGGCCAACAGGCGGATGAAACCGTACTGGATCGCGTTGGTGTCCTGGAACTCGTCCACCAGCAGCTCGCCGAAGCGGTGCCGGTAATGCGCCAGCAAGGCGGGCGTATCGCGCAGCAGCTCGTGGGCGCGCAGCAGCAGTTCGGCGAAGTCGACCAGCCCGGCCCGGTCGCAGCGTTCCTGGTACTCGGCATAGGCGGCGACCATCGCACTGAGCCACTCGTCGCGGCCCTCGGGCTGGATGTGCTGC
>JBIIHJ010000085.1:0-12535 GCA_044235875.1 Pseudoxanthomonas sp. | reverse complement strand
TTGCCGGCGGCCAGCGCCGGGGCCAGCTTCCAGCACGCCATCAGCAGTGGGAAGTTCCAGGGAATGATCTGCCCGACCACGCCCAGCGGCTCATGGAAGTGATAGGCCACGGTGTCCTTGTCGATCTGCGAGATCCCGCCTTCCTGCGCGCGGATCGCGCCGGCGAAGTAGCGGAAGTGATCGGCGCACAGCGGCACGTCGGCATTGAGGGTTTCGCGGATCGGTTTGCCGTTGTCCCAGGTCTCGGCGTAGGCGAGCAGCTCCAGGTTCTGTTCGATGCGGTCGGCGATCTTGAGCAGCACGTTGGCGCGTTCGGTCGGCGAGGCTTCGCCCCAGGACGCCTTGGCGGCGTGGGCGGCGTCCAGCGCCGCCTCGATGTCGTCCTTGTTGGAGCGCGGGATCTGGGTGAACGCCTTGCCGGTCACCGGGGTGATGTTGTCGAAGTACTCGCCGCCCTTGGGATCGATCCATTTGCCGCCGATGAAGTTGGCGTAGCGCTTCTTGAAGATGGCCTGCGGATCGGTGGACAGCGGCTTGGTGCTGGTGACGGCGCTCATGCGGTGCTCCTGGTGCGGGGTGGCGTGTTGCCCGTTTCGGGTGCAGTAGGGCGCGCAAGGCCGATGCCAAAAAACCGGTGCTGCGCTGCGTCACACGCTGTCGCCACGCCGGATCGAGCGTCTTCATCCGCGCCTGCTGCGACGCATCACGCGCGGTCGTTGCCAAGCTGCCGAAGCTGTGATGTTTATTGGGACAGCGCACTGATGCGGTGTCGCAAAATGCGACACCTGGAGGGAACGTGGCACACCAGCAATCCCAGTCGGATCGACACCTCGGCCAGGCCCGGCGCGCGTTCTTCGAACACGGTGGCGCGCCAGTGGGCAAGGTGCCCGACACCATCCTGCGGTCCTGGGTGCGCTGCCAGCGGCTGGGGCTGACCGCCGAGGCGCCGCCACACATCGAGCCGGTGCCGGCCGCGCGCCTGAAGCAGATGCGCGAGCGCCACGAGAAACTCTGGCGCCTGGCCCGCGCCGAGCTGGAGTTGCTGTCATCGGATGCGGCCGCCACCGGCAGCATCGTCATCCTCACTGACGAGGACGGCTGGATCCTGGATGCCGAAGGCAGTGCCAGCTTCCTCGACCGCGCCGGCCGCGTAGCGCTGATGCCCGGCGCCTGCTGGAATGAGACGCAGGTGGGCACCAATGCGATCGGCACGGCGATCGTCGAAGGCCGCTCGGTCGTGGTCCACGGCGGCGAGCACTATCTGACGCCGCACGGGATCCTGAGCTGCTCGGCCTCGCCGATCTTCGATCCGTATGGGCTGCAGGTCGGCGTGCTGGACATTTCCGGCGATTCCAAGGTGCAGCACATGCACGCGCTGGGCTTGGCACGGCTGGCGGTGGCCAACATCGAGCACCGCTACTTCGACGACGGCATTCCCGACACCGAGCTGCTGCGCCTGCATCGCGATCCGGCGCTGCTGGGCACCGCACGCGAAGGCCTGCTGGCGTTCCGCAATGGACGCCTGCTCGCCGCCAACCAGGCCGGGCTGCAGCTGTTCGGCCTGGAGCGCAGCGAGCTGGGGCGCGCCTCCTACACGGCACTGTTCGAGGATGCGTTGGGCAAGCTGCGCGACGACGGCGTGCTGCTCGACCGGCAGGGTCGCGCACTGTACGGCCGCGTGGATGATGGACAGGCGCGGCCCAAGCGCCCGGCCGCGCGTCCGCCGATCACGGTGTCGGTGGCGATCAATCCACAGCCGGTCGACGCGCCGCTGTTCGATGCCGGTCAGGAGGCCGAGCTGGTCCGTGCCTGCCGCGTGCTGGATGCCGGCCTGCCGGTACTGGTGCAGGGCGAAACCGGCACCGGCAAGGAAGTCTTCGCGCGCGAACTGCACCGCCGCTGTGCGCGCGCCGGCAAGCCCTTCGTGGCGGTCAACTGCGCGGCGCTTCCTGAGGGCCTGATCGAAGCCGAACTGTTCGGCTACGAGGATGGTGCCTTCACCGGTGCACGCAAGAATGGCAATCCCGGCCTGCTGCGCCAGGCCGACGGCGGCGTGCTGTTCCTGGATGAAATCGGCGACATGCCGCTGGCCCTGCAACCGCGGTTGCTGCGCGTGCTGCAGGAGCGCGAACTTTCGCCATTGGGCGGTGGCAGGCCGATCAAGCTCGACTTCGCGTTGGTCTGCGCTACCCATCGCGAGATGGAACAGGCGATGGCCGAGGGCCGCTTCCGGCCGGACCTGTATTACCGGATTGCCCATTTCACGGTGCGGATCATGCCCCTGAGCGCCAACGGCGATCGCGCGGGGCTGGTGCGTGCGCTGTGGAAGCGGCTGGGTCAGGGCCGCAGGCTGACCGAGGCCGCCCAGCAGCAGCTGGCCGACTATCGCTGGCCGGGCAACCTGCGCCAGCTCACCGCCTGCCTGCGCACGCTGGTGGCGTTGAGCGAGCCGGATGCATTGATCGGGGTCGCGCTGCTGCCCTCGTACCTGCACGACATGCGCCCGGCGCTGCCGCCGCCGCCACTGGTGGTTGGCGTCGAACCCGCGTCAGGCCTGGATGCCATGGCCGAAGCGGCGATGCGCCAGGCGCTGGCCGCCTGTGATGGCAACATCACCCAGGCCGCGCGCAAGCTCGGCATCAGCCGCAGCACGCTGTATCGCCGCCTGGGCGAAGACGTGCACGGCAAGCATCACTGAGGTGGTCGAACGCGGCCCATCCGGGCCGTAAGGTTATGCGGCGGTCGCCTGCGCGACCTGGCGACGGAACATCGCATCGAGCAACGCCCGCATGCGGCCCATATCGCGCATGGCCGCGGCCACGGCGGTCTCATCGGTGGCTTCCAGCACGCGCTGGGCGGCGTCTGCCAGGTCATGCAGCACCTGCGCCGCATCGATGTCCAGGAAGATTCGCAGGCTGCGCACCCGGCGCTGGAGCGACTGCTGCAGGGGGAGGTCGGCACTGCCGGGCTGGGCGGCCACGGCGTTCAAGGTCAGGTCGAGCTGAGAGAGTTCGTCGGACAGCTCATCGGCACTTGGACGCATCTGGTGTTCCCCTGGGTTGCCCCGTCATTCACGCGAACGGGGTTTGCGCGATCCTCGGGTCAGCACCGTGAACGGGCGGTTACGATCTGCCCATACGGCGATGGCCGTGCATCGTTCCTTCAGCCAGCGGGCCGCGCCAGCGCCAGGCCGGACGACGTGGCGTGCACCAGGAGCTGGCGGAAATCGCGCGCGCTGCGGTGGGGTGTTTCCACGTGGCCGCCATGGGTGGCGGTGATCACCAGCACCGTGGCGCCGGCCGCTTCGGCGGCCTGGATGCCAGCGGTGGCGTCCTCGAAGATCAGGCAGTCGGCCGCGTCCACGCCCAGGCGCGCGGCGGCCAGGCGATAGCCGGACGGATCCGGCTTGCCGTCCACCACGTCCTCGGCAGTGATCATCACCGCCGGCGCGGTCAGGCCGGCAGCTTCCATGCGCCGCAGCGCCAGCGCACGCGGCGCTGAGGTCACCACTGCCCAGCGCTGAGGCGGCAGCGCGGCAAGAAACGCGATCGCACCCTCAATCGGCGCGACACCTTCGACATCGGCGATCTCGTCACGGGTAATGCCGGCGGCCTCGGCCTCGATATCGATATTGGGCAAATCAAGGCGCCGGATCGTGTCCTGTACGCGGGCGCCGTGAATGGTCGGCACGAAGGTGACCGGGTCCAGCCCGTGGCGCAGCGCCCAGCGCGTCCATACGCGTTCGGCTGCGGCGATCGAGGTCAACAGCGTCCCATCCATGTCGAACAGGAAAGCCGCGTAAGTGGGGGAGCTGGTCAAGTGCGATCACGCATCGAAACGCCCGATGCAAAGGATCGGGCCGGCCGCACAGCTTAACGTCGCTGTGCGCTGCGCGGTCTCCGTGACGATGCGCCACTTCAGCGCGTCGGTGCGGTCTGCGCGGTGATCCAGTCGACGGCCAGCCGTGGCCAGGCCTGCAACGTCTTGCCGGCGATGCGGCGCACGCCGAAGCCGTGGCCGCCGAGGGGGAACACATGCAGCTCGGTCGGCACGCCGGCCTTCAGCAGCGCCTGGTGATACACCAGCGTATTGGCCACGGGCACGATGTCGTCATCCTGCGCGGCCAGCAGGAAAGTCGGCGGCGTCTGTGCGGTGACCCGGTTCTGCAGCGAGTAGGCGTGGACCAGCGCGGGATCCGGATGCTTGCCCAGCAGCCGCTCACGCGAACCGGTGTGCGCGATCGTAGTGCCCACGTCGATCACCGGGTAGATCAGCAGGTCGAAGTCCGGACGCGCACTCAGTCGATCGGCAGCGTCGACCGCGGTGTAGACCTGTTCGTCGAAGCGCGTGGCCAGGCTCGCCGCGACATGACCGCCAGCGGAGAAGCCCATGATGCCCACGTGCTCGGAATCGATCCCGTAATCACCGGCCTGCGCGCGGATCAACCGCAGCGCGCGCTGTGCATCGGCCAGCGGCACGTCGCGGCCTTGCGCGTGTCCCTCGTCCGGCAGCCGGTAACGCAGCACGAACAGCGTGATCCCCGCCTGTTCGGCGAAGGCCGGCACCAGCGTGCCGCCCTCGTTGTCGATCACGATCCGCGCATAGCCGCCGCCTGGCGTGACCAGCAGTGCGGTGCCATTGGGATGCTTGGGCCGGTAGACGACCATGTACGGCGCGCGGATCGCACTGATCGAGCGATCCATCGCCATGGGATCATCGCTGCGATCGGTGATGACCGTCTGCGCCGGTGCGCGCTCGGAGCCCGGCCCGGTGCCACCGGGCCACAGCATGATCCGGTGCTTCAGGTCTTCCGGAGTTTCCGCCGAAGGCCTGTCCGCCTTGGCGGCCCAGGCGGGCGCAGCGATCAAGACGGTCGCAAGGGTAAGCACCTGCATCCAACGCATCGACGTCCCTCCCAGGACTGATTGAACGCCGATGCTAGCGCTTGCCATCGCTACCAGGTGTGCAGGTAATCACGCAGGGACGCAGAGCCGAGACTGCCCCCGGAGGTATCCACTCTGCGTGTGCCTAGACATCCCCACTCTCGGCGCAACCCGCGCCGGTGCCACGATGGAACACCGTGTCGTCGTCCTGCACGCGCCCGGCCGGGAGTGCGTCGGACTGTTCCAGTTGGGCATAGAGCGGGGTGAAGTCCGGTGCGGTGGCGTCGATGAGCTGGTCGAAGCTGTCGATGACGAAGTAGGTCTTCTGGAAATCGTCGATGCGGTAGCGCGTGCGCATGACCCGCATCAGGTCGAAGCCGAGGCGGTTGGGCGCGTCGGACTCCAGCGCGTACAGCGATTCGCCCTTGGACGAGACGATGCCGCTGCCGTAGATGCGCAGGCCCTGGGGCGTGTCGATCAGGCCGAACTCCACCGTGTACCAGTACAGCCGGGTCAGGTTGACCAGCGCCTCGGGCCCGATGCCGTGCGCCTTGACCCCGCCACGGCCGTAGGCCTGCATGTAGTCGGCGAACAAGGGATTCATCAGCAGCGGCACGTGGCCGAACAGGTCATGGAACAGATCCGGCTCGGCGATGTAGTCGATCTGCTCCGGCTTGCGGATCCACCAGGTCACCGGAAAGCGCTTGTGGGCCAGGTGCTCGAAGAAGGTCAGCTCGGGCAGCAGGCCTTCCACCCCCACCAGCTGCCAGCCGGTGGCCGCGCCGAGCACCACGTTGAGGTCGTCGAAGCGCGGGATCTGATGCGGGGTCATGCCCATCGCGTCCTGCGCGGCCAGGAACTGGTCGCAGGCACGGCCAACCAGCAGCGCGCGCTGGCGCTCGAACAGCTGGCCCCAGGTGTCGTGGTCGGCGTCGGTGTAATCGCTCCAGGGCTGGTCGACCACCGCGGTGGTGTAGACCGGCACGTAGCCCTTGTCGGTGAGCTGATTCTCGACGCGGCGCGGGGTGGTATTCATGAGCGGATCCAGCAGACGGGATGTGCCTGCCACGCTACCGTCAAGGTGACGCAACAGGGTTGCGAAAGTTGCACGCGGTGGGCCATATGGCGCAATCTTGTTGCGTCATTCGATGCTGCAGCGCGGTAAATGGACGCCAATCCTTCCCTGGACCGCACGGACCTGCGCCTGCTCGCGCTGCTGCAGACCCAGGGCCGCGTCAGCAATGCCGAGCTGGCCGCGCAGATCAACTTGTCGCCCTCGGCCTGCCTGCGCCGCACCCAGCGGCTGGAGGCGGCCGGCGTCATCAGCGGCTATGGCGCGCGGCTGGAAGCGCGCGCGTTGGGCCTGGGCCTGCAGGCGTTCGTGCGTGTGCATTTGGAGCACCACGACCAGCCGGCCATCGACCGCTTCGCCGCCGCCGTGACCAGCTGGGACGAGGTGGTCGCCTGCCATGCGCTGACCGGCGACATGGACTACCTGCTGCAGGTGCTGGTGCGCGACCTGGACCACTTTTCCGGTTTTCTGCTGGACAAGCTGCTGGCCGCCTCCGGCGTGGCCGATGTCAACTCCAGTTTCGTCCTGCGCACCGTCAAGGACGCCGCAGGCATCCCACTCCCCACGGCTTGAAGGAGCCTTCGATGGACGTGACCACCTTGACCTCGCTGCAGCCCTTCGTGCCGGGCGGCGCCGATTACGCAGGCAGCCGCGCGCTGTTTGCCGCGCTGGATTTCGTCGAGGAGTGGGAGGCCGGCGATGTGTGCGGTTTCCGCAGTGGCGCGGCGAGCTTCATCCTGCAGGATTTTCACAATGACGAAGTGGCCCACAACCTGATGCTGCGCATCTGCGTGGCCGATGTGGACGCGTGGTGGACAGAGATGGCCGGGCGCGGACTGGAGCAGCGCTTTCCGGGTTTCCGCCTGGGCACGCCGACCGATTTCCCTTGGGGGCGCGAAGTGCACATGATCGACCTGGCCGGCGTGTGCTGGCACGTGGCCAGCGCGTGAGCGGCGCGATGTTGAAGCTGCTCGGCAAGCCCACCTCGATCAACGTGCGCAAGGTCCTGTGGTTGCTGGACGAACTGGCGCTGCCATTCGACCACGACCCATTGGAGGCGCCAGGCAGCGCAGCGCGGCTGTCGATCCTCAATCCAAACACGCTGGTCCCGGTGCTGATCGATGGCGATGCGGTGCTGTGGGAATCCAACACGCTCTGCCGCTACCTGGCCGCGCGCGAAGGGCGCCACGATCTGCTGCCGGCCCACCCGCTGGCGCGTGCGCGGGTGGAGCAATGGATGGACTGGCAGGCCACCGAGCTCAACAGCGCCTGGCGGCCGGCCTTCATGGCCCTGGTGCGGCAGCACAAGGCCTACCAGGACCAGGCGGCCATCAATGCCAGCATCGCCAGCTGGAACCGGCTGATGGTCCTGCTGGAGCGGCAGCTGCAGCGCACCGGCGCCTACGTGGTCGGCGAGGATTTCACCCTGGCCGATATCGTCCTGGGCCTGTCGGCCAACCGCTGGCTGATGACGCCGATGGCGCGGCCCGAGCTGCCCGCCGTCCAGGCCTGGGTCGCACGCCTGGAGACCCGCGCCGGGTATCGTGCGCATGGACGCAACGGCATCCCCTGAAAGAGACCCTCGCACCATGGCCACCGATCCGGATTTCATCCAACACGTGCATGCCCAGTCCGGTCTCGGCGCCGCGCTGGCGTCCAAGAAGATGTTCGGCGAATACGCGCTGTACCTGGACGGCAAGGTGGTCGCGCTGGCGTGTGACAACCAGCTTTTCCTCAAACCCACCGCCGCCGGCCGCGCGCTGCTGCACGAAGTGATCGAACAACCGCCATACCCGGGCGCCAAGCCGCACTACCTGCTGGCCGATGCGCTGGAAGACACCGACGCCCTGCAACGCCTGCTGCGCGCCACGGGCGATGCGCTGCCGATGCCCAAGCCGAAAAAAGCGGCGCCCAAGACAGCCATCGGCAAAGCAGTGGCGCGCAAGCCATCCAAGGGCTGACGCCTCACGCATCCACGACATTGCAAAGGACATCGACATGGCCCATTCCCTGATCCCGCAGCTGATGTTCCAGAACGGTGAGTCGCGGGCCGCGATGGCGCTGTACGTGTCGTTGTTCGCCGATTCGCGGATCGACGAGGTTGCCCACTACGGCACGCAGGGACCGGGCAAGGAGGGCAGCGTGATCCGCGCGCGCTTCACCGTGGCCGGGCAGGCGCTGGCCTGCATCGATTCGCCGGCACAGCACGCGTTCGGATTCACGCCATCGGTGTCGCTGTTTGTCCAATGCCAGGATCTGGCCGAGCTGGAACACGCCTGGGCCGTGCTTGCAGACGGCGGCACCGCGCTGATGCCGCTGGGCGACTACGGCTTCAGCCGGCGCTTTGGCTGGTTGAACGATCGCTTCGGCGTCAGCTGGCAGCTCAACCTGGCGTGAGGGCTTGAAGGCAGGGCATGAGATGGTTTGAAGCGCCGTCTTGCCTGCTCCTCTCCTCCCCCTTGCGTAGCAGGGGGAGGCCGGGAGGGGGTTGGCTCAGGGTGCGCAGAGCTGATGGTCGAGAAGCAACAGCTAACAGCTAACAGCTAACAGCACCCCTCCCCATCCCTCCCCTTCGCCTGCGGCGAAAGGGAGGGGGCAAAGCGGGCATGCTTGGCGACCGCACCGCACCGCACCGCATTGCACTGCACTGCACTGCACTGCACTGCACTGCACTGCACTGCACTGCACTGCACTGCACTGCAACAGCAACAGCAACAGCAACAGCAACAGCAACAGCAACAGCAACAGCAACAGCAATGTACTGCACTGCAACTGCAAGACACCGGCATCGGGCACCACGTGCGCAAACGCAGGCAAACCGCCTCAGATCTCCAGCTTCAACTCCGCATCCAGCACCGCGCGTCGGGCCATGGCCAGGTTGGAGCGCGCGCGGTCCAGCACCAGGTAGAAGAACAGCCCGGGCTTGGACGCGACCGGCCGCATGATGTGATACGCCTTGCCCAGCGAGATCAGGATGTCCTCGATGTTGTCGTTGAGGTTGAGCGAGCTGGCGGTTTTCATCTTGGCGCGGATGACCTCGGTGTTGCCGGCCGCGGCAAGTTCCAGGTCGATGCCGCCGCCGGCCGAGCCCAGCAGCATGCCGCTGGTGTAATCGACCAGGGCAACGGCCTGCGCGCCCTCCACGGTCATCAATGCATCGAGCGAGTCTTTCAGGTTGGCCACGGGACACTCCTGGGGTGGGTGGTGGAACGACGCGACGTACGGCGAGACGGGATGCGGGAGGTGCGGTGAAAGTCAGGCGCTGCCGAGCGCCTCGGCCAGGCGCTGGCTGCAGGCGCGCGCGGCCCACAGCACGTTGCCGGTCAGCACCTGGCGCTCGCACGCAGCCATCAGCAACACCGGCGTGGCAGCGGGAACGGCCAGCATCAGCACCTTGCCCTGGCTGGCTTCGGCCATCAGCGATTCCAGCGTGCCCAGCGCGAGCTCGCGGCCGACGGCGGCGGCCAGCGCCAGCATCGAGCTGGTCATCGCCGCCAGCCGTTCGCCGGCGCCTTCCGGGCTGTTGGCCACCGCCAGGGCGAAGCCGTCCACGCTGGCCACCACCGCGCAGCGCACGCCGCCGACTTCATCGGCGAAGGCCTGCAACTGGGTCTGGATCAGATCGCGCTGGCGCGCGTGCAGTCCGTCAGCCATGGGGGCCAACCAGTTCGGTGGATTCGATCTCGCTCATCAGCACGTCCATCACCATCAGGATCTGGTCGGCCTCGCGCGCGTCCAGTGGCAGCACCGGCAGCGGACGGCCGCGGGCTTCCAGGCGGGCGTAGAACACACCCAAGTCCGTCTCAGGCGCCAGGTCCAGGCGCGAGATGCCCACCACCGTCGGCACCTGCGGCGCGTGGGTGGCCAGGGCGTCGAGATAGGTGTCGAACTGTCCCGTGGCCTCGGCGCTGGCGCCATCGACCAGCACCACCACGCCGGCCGCGCCGGCCAGCAGGATCGGCCAGATGAAATCGAACCGCGCCTGCCCCGGCGTGCCGACCAGACGCAGGCGGTCCCCATTGGGCAAATCGACGTCGGCGTAATCCATCGCCACGGTGGTCAGTGCCTTGGCTAAAGCCGCGTCGGTATTGCGCACGTCGGTTTCCACTACCCGGCCATTGGCCACCGTGCGCACCAGCGTGGACTTGCCCGCACCCACCGACCCCAACACCACGATCTTGTGCTCGCGCACGCCTACCCTCCGCGGGCACGGCGGACGCCGCGCCACATGCTGGCCAGCAGCGCGCCCGGGCCGCGCTGGCGTGTGGGCGGTGGCGCAGGCGCCACCGCGGTTTCCGATTCCACCTGGGCATAGCCGGACAGCCAGGCCGCGTTGAAGAACGCGCGCACCGCGCCCGGGTCCACGCCCAGCGCGTGGCTGGCCTCCAGCACCGTGCAGGCGCGGCGCAGCAGCAGCGAACACAGCCGGAAGTCGTCGTGGCGATGGGCCAGCACGCGAAAGTCCGGCCAGCGCGCCAGCCGCAACCGGCGGCCTTCGTGCAGTGGCGACACCAGCACCGGCACGACCGCCATGCGCAGCGCCGCCTGCCATAGCAGCGGGATCATCGGCAGGCTGGGCAGGTCGACGAACAACGCCGAGTAGCGTGCCGGCGCCAGCGGACGCAGCGCCAGCGTGTCGAAGGCCTGGCCGAGCAGCTGTGCCGGCGTCTGGTCCGGTGCGACCGCTTCGGGCGGCACCACGGCCAGCAGCCGGCGGAAATCCAGCAGCAGCACGTCGCGCCCTTGCAGCGACAGCGCCGCCACGGTGTCGGCGGCCTGCAGGCGCGCGCGCACGGCCATGCTCAATGGACCGGTGTCCGCGGCAGCCTCGTGGTGCGCCTCAGGTGTTGGTTCCGGCGTCGGTGCAGGTGCGGCGGCCGGTGCCGGAGCATCGCGCGATCCGGCGATCAGTTCCAGCCGTTGCAGCACGGTGCGGACCTGATCCTCCTCCATGGGGACGGGTGGATCGCGCAGCGCATCGTAAAGCGCGCCGTCATCGCCGATCGACCACATCGGTAGCCATGGGTGGTTGGACACGATGCGCTGGGCGGCACTGCGCAGCGCCGCGTCGTGGCGCACCACCAGCAGGTCGCAATCGGCCAAGTCATGGCTCAGATGCAGCGCATGCCGCTGCGTGCCGGCGCAGGCCTGCAATCGCTGCAGCAATGCCAGCTCGCCCCGCAGGTCCGAGCCCATGATCAGCACCTTGGTCACGCGACGCTTCCTGGTCGCACCACGCGCTGCGCGATGCTAACCGCCACCCCTTGGCGGTCTTTAAGGCCGCTAGCGTAGGGCAGCGCCTCTGGGGCAGGTGGTGACCCAGCGCGCAGTTCATGCCACTGGCGAGGCGGTATGTCGTGCCACCGCTGACACATCGGTGAAAGACGATGGCGCATGTCGGCCGAGCCGATGCAGGCAATCGGCCGACGTGGAAGCTGCTACGGCGGCGATAGGGAGTGCCCGGGCAAGCCCTATCGCCGCTGTAGCGGCTCCCACACCCGCTGGCCTTTCAGTCGAGGCGTGCCTCCTCAGGCCTGCACGTAAACCCAGGCCTGCGCGTCGGAAGCCAGCGTCACGGCCACGCGCTGGTAATCGTCCACTTCGTAGTCGTCGGCCGACTGCAGCTGGGCGGCGGTGACCTCGAACACCATGCCGTCCACCGCATCGCCGGCCTGGCCGGTATGGGACACGATCGGATGAAAGCGCTCGCCGCTGGCGGCCAGCACATGCGGGTCGGTGATCTCGACCAGGCTGCGTG
This sequence comes from Pseudoxanthomonas sp., assembly GCA_044235875.1. Classification (GTDB taxonomy): domain Bacteria; phylum Pseudomonadota; class Gammaproteobacteria; order Xanthomonadales; family Xanthomonadaceae; genus Pseudoxanthomonas_A. Next base: position 822 of record JBIIHJ010000085.1, on the reverse strand, counting down.
CGTAGCCGGGCAACGCATCGGCACGGCCTTGCAGCAGGCGGCCGAACTGCGCCTGCTGCACGGACGCAAGTTGAAGGGTGCCGTAGGAAAACAACAGGTGGGTCGTGTCGGCCATGGGGTTGAAGTCATGTGGGGCGTGGGAGCCGCTCCAGCGGCGATGGAGACTTCCCGATGAAGCCTCATCGCCGCCGAAGCGGCTCCTACAAAGAACTCAGGTGGCGAAAACAGAACGGGCCGCCTTTCATCGAGAAAGACGGCCCGTCGCATCACACCACGACGTGGCTTACCTGGTCAGCAGCGCCAGTGCGTCGTTGAAGGTCTTGCTCGGACGCATCGCCGTGGCGCACTTGGCCAGGTCAGGGTGGTAGTAGCCGCCGATCTCCTGTGGCTGGCCCTGGGCACCATTGAGCTCGCCGACGATGGCGTCCTCGTTCTCGGTCAGCACCTTGGCCAATTCAGTGAACTTGGCCTTGAGCTCGGCGTGTTCGTCCTGTGCGGCCAGGGCCTGGGCCCAGTACAGCGCCAGGAAGAAATGGCTGCCGCGGTTGTCGATCTCGCCGACCTTGCGCGCCGGCGACTTGTTGCTGTCCAGGAACTTGCCGTTGGCCACGTCCAGGGCCTTGGCCAGCGCGGTGGCGGCCGGGTTGTCGTAGGTCTGGCCCAGGTGTTCCAGCGAGGCGGCCAGGGCCAGGAATTCACCCAGCGAATCCCAGCGCAGGTAGCCCTCTTCGACGAACTGCTGGACGTGCTTGGGCGCCGAGCCACCGGCGCCGGTCTCGAACAGGCCGCCGCCGGCCATCAGCGGCACGATCGACAGCATCT
>JBIIHJ010000372.1:0-3886 GCA_044235875.1 Pseudoxanthomonas sp. | reverse complement strand
GGCAAGAGCGGCAAAGGCGGCAACCGGATCACGTTGCTGCGTCCAGGCGCAGGCGGCACCTGGGAGAAGCACGTCTTCATCGAGCACCTGTATTCGCCCTTCGGCGTGCAGCTGATCGGCGACACCCTGTACGTGGCCAACACCGATCACCTGATGAAGTTCCCCTACACCGCCGGCCAGACCAAGATCACCGCGCCGGGCGTGGCCTTCACCGACCTGCCCGGCACCATCGAGCACCACTGGACCAAGTCGCTGCTGGCCAGTCCCGACGGCAGCAAGCTCTACGTCGGCGTCGGCTCCAACAGCAACATCGGCGAGAACGGGCTGGACGTGGAATACCGCCGCGCCACCGTGCTGGAAGTCGATGTCGCCAGCGCCAGCAGCCGCATCTACGCCTCGGGCATCCGCAACCCCACTGGCCTGCAGTGGGAACCGACCACCAACACGCTGTGGGCGATCGCCAACGAACGCGACGAGATCGGCGCCGACCTGGTGCCCGATTACCTGACCTCGGTGCGGGAAGGCGGCTTCTACGGCTGGCCCTACAGCTATTACGGCCAGCACGTGGATGCCCGGGTCAAGCAGCAGCGGCCGGACCTGGTCGCCAAGGCGATCAAACCGGATTACGCATTGGGCTCGCATGTGGCTGCACTGGGCCTGTGGTTCTCGCAGCAGAACGCCTTGCCGGCCAAGTATCACGGTGGTGCCTTCGTGGCCGAGCACGGCAGCTGGGACCGCTCGCCGCTGAGCGGTTACGAGGTGGTCTATGTGCCGTTCCAGCAGGGCAAGCCGGCAGGCCCGCCGCAGACGGTGGTCAGTGGCTTCTATTCCGATGACCAGAAGCAGCTCTACGGCGCGCCGGTCGGCCTGACCCAGGATGCGAGCGGCGCCCTGCTGATCGCCGACGATGTAGGCAACGCCGTCTGGCGCGTGACCGCGGCGCCCTGATCGCTGCATGGCCCCGGCGCGTTGAAGGCCGGTTCAATCAAGCCGCCGCAGGGCGGCTTTTTTGATGCGACAACGCGTCGAACGTAAGCCGCGCGTGCAGCCTCGGGACCGCGTCATTGACCACGCGCTTCCTGCGCTGGGGCCAGCATGTGCGTTCCGCTCCACTGCAAGGCATCCCCCATGTCCGAACAAAGCCTGGATCCGCGCCATCCGCAGTCGCAGAACTTGAATGAGGACGCTGCCGCACCGACGCTGCGCGATCCGCGCACGCAATACCCACGTCCGCCGTTCAAACACCAGACCCAGGCGTGGCCGGGCCTGGCCTCGCGCATGGAGCCACGCCCGGATCATGGCGAGACCAGTTACGTCGGCTCGGGTCGATTGCAAGGCCGCAAGGCGTTGATCACCGGTGGCGATTCGGGCATGGGCCGCGCCGCGGCGATCGCCTTCGCCCGCGAAGGTGCGGACGTGGCGATCGGCTATCTGCCCGAAGAAGAAGAAGACGCGCGCGAAGTGATCGCGCTAATCACCCAGGCCGGCCGCAAGGGTGTCGCCCTGCCCGGCGACATCCGCACCGAAAGCGTCTGCCAGCAACTGGTCGCCGACGCGGCCGCCCAGCTCGGCGGGTTGGATATCCTGGTCAACAACGCGGCGTTCCAGCACACCGTGCCGCAGATCGAAGACCTGAGCAGCGAGCAGTTCGACCGCACCTTCAAGACCAATGTCTATGCGCCGTTCTGGATCACCAAGGCGGCGCTGGCGCACCTGCCCGCGGGTGCGGCGATCATCAATACCGCTTCGATCCAGGCCTATGAATCCTCGCAGTGCCTGCTGGACTACGCGCAGAGCAAGGCCTGCAACGTGGCCTTTACCCATGCGCTGGCCAAGCAGTTGGCCGAACGCGGCATCCGCGTCAACGCGGTGGCGCCGGGCCCGATCTGGACGCCGCTGCAACCGGCCGGCGGTCAGCCGCCCGATGCACTGCCGCAGTTCGGCGCCAAGACCCCGTTGGGGCGTCCGGGCCAGCCGGCCGAGCTGGCCGGCGTCTACGTCAACCTGGCGGCCAGCGATTCGGCGTATACCACCGGCGAGGTCTATGGCGTAGCCGGCGGCAGCGGTCGCACCTGATCGGCGAAAATAGCGCAGCACGCACCGCCAGCAGTCCGGCGGTGGGTGCTAGCCTGCGACGGACGCGACCCGACGATACGTCAAGGATGACCATGGCGATTCAAGCCCCTGCTTTTTCCTCGACCGCATGCCCGCACGCTTTGGTCTTTCGCAAGATCGCGGTGACCGTGATCTCATTCGCGCTTGCTGTCCCGCCGCTCGCTTTGGCCGAACAAGATCAGCAGGCACGGCGGCGCGTCCGTGGTGCTCCGATTCATGTCGATGACACGTATCGACGCATTGCGCAGGAGACGGGTGGACAGGTCTACACGATCGATCCCAAGGCCAGTGCGCACCAGTGGAGCCAACTGGGCGAGCGCATGGCTGCAGACATGAACTCGCTGTCGCTCGCTTGCGGCGATTCGGTCACGCTCAGCGATACGCTGGCCATTGGGTCACAAACGATTTATGGGGTCACCTTGCCCACGGGCGTGCGTCGTATGCATGCGGCAGTGGCTGGAGGAAGTGGCAAGACGCAGATCCTTGTGAGGCGCGGGGCGCGACCTTCACTCGACACATTCGACACCGCCAGCGACGCGGGACATGCCGCAGAGGTGCAGGTATCCGTCGCCAGCGGAGAACGCTGGTACATCAACGTCGTGCCGATGGCCGCGATTCGGGACAAGCGGCTGCGCGTGGGCTGTGATCGCTGACACCAGCGTACTGCCGGCCGCGCCTCAGGGCGCGGCCACCTGCACCTTGGCCGGCAATTGTCTGATGCGCAGCTCGTTGCCGTTCCACTTGGCCGGCTTGCCGTCAACCAGTGTCTTGCCCGGCACGCTCGCGTACGGCCATTGCAGCACCAAGCCGCCCTTGGGCAGCTTGAAGCCCGTCGCAGGCACCTCCAGCTGCAGCTGGCCCGCGTCACGCTTGAGCGTGTAGCTCAACTGGCCCCCGGGCGTGCGCAGACCGCTGAGGGCGATGCCGGTCCCGTCCAGCCAAGCCGCCGGAATGCCCGCCGCCAGCACCAGGCTGTCGTCGTCTTCGCGCGCGTAGACGAACATGTCCAGCGCGGTACGGACAAAGTCCGAGCCCACCCACGCGTGCGGCAGGTCGCCGACGAAGAACGGCTTGCGTGGCGTATGCGAGACCACCTCGGCCCACTGGTTCCAGGGCTGCGGGGTGCGATGACCAAAAAAGAAATCCACCGCCGCGTTGGCCCGCTCGCGCCAGCCCAGCCGCACGAACGCGGCCACGTTGCGCCACTCGTAAGGCGTGTAGTCCTTCCATTCGCGCTTGCCGTTGGCGCGCTTTTCGAAATCGACCCAGTACCGCTCGAAGGTGTTGCTCAACAGCGGCTGCGGCAACCGTGCCTGCTCGCCCCCCGGCGCCAGGCCGATCGTGGTCGAGGTGGAATCGAAATCGCCCAACTCGGCCGAACCGGGCAGGAAATCCAGATTGTGCTGCTTGGCGGCCAGCGCAATCGAGGCCATCAGGTCGGCGTGGAACTGATCGCGCGAGGCGGCCATCCGCTTGGCTTCGTCGGTCTTACCCAGCAGCGTGGCCAGCGCGACCGCGTCCTTGTAACCGCGCAGCGCCCAGAAGTTGTCCCAGTACGAATGCACCGGCTTGGCCGAATAACCTTCGTGGCTGATCGACACCGGCATCATCCCGTAGAAAGCCGGGTTCCTGGCGCGGTTGGCCTCGGTGCGCTCGGACAGGCGCAGCTTCTCCATGTAGCGGTAGGCGCCTTCGACATGCGGCCACATCCGCTGGACGAAGGCCTTGTCGCCGGTATAGCGCCAGTAGTCGGCGATGGCGAAGATCAGCT
>JBIIHJ010000141.1:0-9363 GCA_044235875.1 Pseudoxanthomonas sp. | reverse complement strand
GTGGCAGATTCGCCGCGATGGCCGCGCGATTCCTGCAGCAGGTGGTGCAACGCTTCCAGCAGCACGCCCTGCGCGCCTGCGCCCATCGAGCCATCGGCTGTGCCGGCATACCCGGTCCCGGCGTAACCCCCAGCGGCTTCGGCACCGCTCTGCCACGGTGCGCCATCGCCAAGGCGCTCGCTGAAACGCGCCATCCAGGCCGGCATGGCGGTGTCGTCGTTGCCGGCAGGCAGGTCGGCCACGCTGCGGCTTTCCACCGACTCCAGGCCGGGGATCTGGGACGGCGCCGCAACCGGACGCTGCGGCATCTGCCGACGCGTGGGCGGCAGTTCGCCCATCACGCCGGCCTGGACCAGCATCTGGTCCAGCGCTTCATAGATGCGCGACAAGTGCGGCACCAGTTCGCGCTCGCCCAGCTTGATCACCGTCAGGCGCACATCCAGGGTGAAGTCGCACCCGGAAAACGCCTCGTGCATGGCCACGCCCACGTGCTCCGGGCCGATCGGATTGTGGTCTGAATCCAGGTCACCGACCGCGGCGATGATGCCGAGGCGGCGATCCAGGCGGGTCAGCACCTGGCGGCAATCACGGCCAACCACGCTGGCCAGGTTGCGCGCGGCCAGGCGCGATTCGAGTTCGGTTTCCGATACCAGGCTCAGGCCGCTGACGTTGGGATCGGTCAGCGCGGTATCGACTGACAGCGGTACGCCGCTTTCCAGTGCGCGCCAGGCCTTTTCAAGATGCTGGCGGAAGCGCGAGATCGCCGGCTCGCGCTGGCGGCGCAGCTCGCGCATGCCGTCCAGGAATGCCATCTGCGCCGGACCGGCGCGCTCGGCGCGGTCGAACAACGCATCGTCGAACTTGCCCAACGCATCACCGAACGCCGTCACCAAGGCAGGCAACACGCTGCTGCGTGCCTGCTCGAGCAGGCGCGTGTTGCGGCCTTGGCCGCCCTGGATGTCAGCAAATGAGGTCATACGGGCGGTAGCGTCCGTGACGAAGACAGCGAGGGGGAATGCGGTCCCTTGAGGCCGCGTGCGTGATCGTAGTGAATCGACCCGGTGATGAACCGTGACGAAATTGGCAATCCCCCACGACACATGAACAAAAAGCGCCGACTCAGTGTTCCAGCTGGTCGATTGCACCCTGCATGGCGCTGTAGAAGGCATCTTCATGACGGTGGGCGCGGACCCGATCCAGGTGCGCCAGGGCTGAAAGCTCATCCGGCGACGCCACGCACATGCGCCCGCCGCGGCGGTCCACGAACTCCAGCCGGGTGCCGATCGGCATCTGCCGGAAATAATCGGCGGTGACCTCGTCCACCTCTTCCGGCGGCAGCGGATCCTCCCAGGCGGCGGGCGCCGGCACCTCGGATTGGGCGGTCGGCAGTGGGCGCGGCAGCGGCGGCAATTCGGCCAGCACGCTTTCGTCGTGCTGGGCTTGCGCCGACAGCGCATCGCGCAGTGCCCGACGCGCGGCTTCTGCGTCGGTGGCGCTCAATCCCAGGTTGTCCAGCAGCTTGCCCAGCGCCGGCTGCAGTTGCTCCAGCCAGGGACGGGCCTGGCCGTGGACCCGGGCCAGGTCGAGCTCTTCCAGCAACGCATCGGCCAGGCCGAGTGCCTCGGCCAGGTCTGCCGCGCCGCTTTCGCCGCGCAGCACGGTCATGCCCACGTAGGGCGCCCAGTAGCGGGACAGGAAGTCCTGGATCGCCGGCGGCAGGCTGCGACCTTGAACACGCGCGCTTACCGCGCCGTCGGCGAAACGGCGGGCTTCGTCGCGACGCTCCTGGGCGCGATGCAGCTCGGTGGCGCGGCGCTCGGCGATCTCCACGCGGCGGCGGTAGTTGCCGAACGCGGTGCCGAAGGACTGCAGCAGGGCGGCGAACACGTCGGTGTGTTCGGCGAAATCGACGGTGATGCGTTCCAGCGTGCGATCGAACTCCGCGCGCAGCGGTTTTTCGACCGCTTCATCGGCAGCCAGATCCTCGGCCGCGTCGGCCAGCAGGTTGAGCAGGCGGCGCGGCGGATCGTTCTCGCGCAGAAAGAGCTCGGGGCTGAGCAGGGCGATCTTGGTGTACGGCACCAGCAGGCGCAGCATCGCCGCGCGCTCGGCACCGTGCAGGTGGCACTCGTCCACCATGACCTCGAACAGCATCGCCACCAGGTCCACGGTGTCCTCGTCCACCGGATCCAGGCGCACCTGGGTGGTGTCGATGCCGAGCTTGCCGGCGGTGGCCATGATGTCGCGCTTGAGCAGCGCAGGCATCGGGATGTCGCGCGGTCCTGGCGACTGCGATTCGGCCGGCATTGACTGCATGAGCGACAGCACCGACAACAACTCGCGCTGGGACAACCGGCGACGCCCATCCAGATCGTTCGCGTCTTCCTCGCGCGAACGCTGCAGCAGTGCGTGCAGTTCGCCCGGCAGGATCTGGGTGACCACGCGCACATGATCTGCGCCGGCGGCCGCCTGACCCGGCGCGGATGGCGGCTGCCATTGCGCGAAGAACCGCGCGATCCAGTCCGGCGCATCACGGTCTTCCAGGTCGGCGCTGGGGATGCGCATCCGCGAACGCGGCTTGAGCAGCGCGGCCTCCGAACTGCGCACCACCTGCATCAGGCCCCGCTCCAGGCCCGAATACAGCGGGCCCAGGCGCTCCTGCAACTCGTCCTCGCAGATGCGGATGATCGCCAGGCGCGCAGCCGGGGCCAGTACCATCTCCTCGAACGCATCGAACACGCCGGCGCCGATGTGGTGAGGGCCGAACGGCAGTGTGTCGTCGCCGAGCCTGATCCCGCCGGCCAGCAGGCCGACATAGCGGTTGACCCGCATCAGCTCCGGGCGCCAGCGATGCGCGATCGCGTCGGCCATGCGTCGGATGCCCAGGCGCACTTCCATGTCCTGATAGCTGAGCAGGCTCAGCTTCTTGGCACCGGCCTCGTCCAGGTCGGTGTCCGCCAGCTTGTACTCAACCGACAGTGGCCGGCCCAGTTCCAGCAGCTGCCAGGCGTTGACCAGGTGGGAACGAAAGCGCGACAGGCCCCGCTCCCGGCGGCGGCGGACTTCGTGCTTGGCCTCGATCAGGTCGATCTGGGCGTCGCCGGCACGGCCGGCATATTCATCCAGGCGCGCTGGCAGCACGTCCATGACCGCCTGGAATATTTCACCCACCGGCACGACCGCAAGCAGCCGCACATGCTCGAGCAGTGCGGCGTTGCGGTCACGCTTTGCTTCCTGGGTGAACGCACTGGACATGCCGCGACACCAAGCCCCCTGAGTGTCAATAAGGATGAAAGCGTAAAGGTCGCCGGCGTGTGATCCGCGTCCGTACGTCGCTCGACCTGCTTCCCACTCAAAAAGCGTGCCAAGCAGCTAAACTGGAGCGTATGCCGACCCCCGAACTGCTGCAAGCCCTCGACCAACGTCGTTCAGTTCCGTCGAAACAGCTTCATGCCCCCGGCCCCGACACCGACACGCTGCTGCAGATCCTGCGCAGCGCCAGCCGTGTCCCGGACCACGGCAAGCTGGTGCCGTTCCGTTTCCTGCGGATCCAGGGCGATGCACGCCAGGCGCTGGGCGACCTGCTTGCCGACCGCACGCTGCAGAAGGATCCCGCTGCGCCCAACGGCGCGGTGGAGAAAGACCGCGGCCGCTTTGCTGATGCCCCGGTCATCATCACCGTGGTCGCCAGCCTCCGGACCGGTCACAAAGTGCCGTTGGAAGAACAGTGGCTGACGGCGGGCAGCGTGTGTTTCGCCCTGCTCCAGGCGGCCCAGGCCTGCGGTTTCGGCGCACAGTGGCTGACCGGTTGGGCCGCGACCGATCCGGTGATCTGCACCGCGCTGGGCCTGGGACCGGACGAGCGCATCGCCGGCTTCATCCATATCGGCACGTCCTCCATGGAGGTGCCCGAGCGCGAACGCCCCGACGTGTCCGCGCTGCTGACCGACTGGCATGGCCGTGGCTGAACTGCCAGCCATCCAGGCACCGCGGCCGCAGCCGCTGTACCTGGTGGATGCCAGCCTGTACGTGTTCCGCGCCTGGCATTCGATGCCGGACCAGTTCCACGACGCCGAAGGCTGGCCGACCAACGCAGTGCACGGCTTCGCGCGCTTCCTGCTGGACCTGGCCGAACGCGAGCGGCCGCAGCACATCGCCGTGGCCTTCGACGAGGCGCTGGACAGCTGCTTCCGCCATGCGCTCTATCCCGCGTACAAGGGCAACCGCGAGCCGGCGCCCGCGGAATTGCGACGCCAGTTCGCGCATTGCAAGGCGCTCTGCGCGGCGCTGGGCCTGAACGTGCTGGCCCACCATCACTACGAGGCCGACGACCTGATCGGGAGCGCGCTGCATGCGGCAAGGCCGCTGGGCTTCCGCGGGGTGATCGTCTCGGCCGACAAGGACCTGTCCCAGCTGCTGTGGGAACACGACGAGCAGTGGGATTTCGCCCGCGGGCTGCGCTGGGGCATGACCGGGGTCAAGGCACGCCATGGCGTGGAAGCGCACCAGATCGCCGACTACCTGGCCCTATGCGGCGATGCGGTCGACAACATTCCCGGCGTGACCGGCATCGGCGCCAAGACCGCGGCGATCCTGTTGGCGCATTTCGGCAGCCTGGATGCGCTGCTGGCGCGCAGCGATGAAGTGGCCTTCCTGCGCATGCGCGGCGCGGCCCAGGTCGCCACGCGCCTGCGCGAGCAGCGCGAGCACGCCCTGCTGTGGCGGCAGCTGAGCACCATTGCGCTGGACGCGCCGCTGGACGGGCTCGTGCCGGGCTTTTCCCGCGCGCCGGCCGATGGCGACATGCTTGATGCGCTGGCCGATGCCGTGCGCTTCGGGCCCACCCTGCGCCGCCGCCTGCGCACCGTGGCCGGGCTGGAACAGCCCTGGGCAGCACCGAGCAACGATGACGCACCCCATTTTCCTTCCTACGAACCGGCCTGATCCCATGAGCTCCAAGACCGAACCCGCTGAAGTCATGTATGACGGCAAGTACCTGCGCATGATCCGGCGCGGAACCTGGGAATACGCAGAGCGCGCCCATGCCGGTGGACTGGCCGCGATCATCCTGGCGGTCACGCCACAGGACAAGGTCGTGTTCGTCGAACAGTTCCGGGTCCCGCTGCAGGCCAACACCATCGAAATGCCCGCCGGGCTGGTGGGCGACATCCACGCCGATGAATCGATCGAGCTGTCGGCGCTCCGCGAGCTGGAAGAAGAAACCGGCTGGACCGCCGAGCAGGCCGAAGTGCTGCTGATCGGTCCGGTCTCGTCGGGCTCGACCAACGAGCGCATTGCCTTCGTCCGCGCCACCGGCCTGACCAAGATCGGCGAAGGCGGCGGCGATGGCGACGAGAACATCACCGTGCATGAAGTGCCGCGCGACCAAGCCGCGGCGTGGTTGGTGCGCAAGCTTGGCGAGGGCTACCAGCTCGACGCCAAGCTGTGGGCCGGCCTGTGGATGATCGAATACCATCTGGATGGCACCCCGCGTGCGTGAAGGCACCACGCTGCTGGGGCCGGACGATCCGTCTCCGGTCACCCTGATCGGCGAGGATGCGCCCTCGCCGTTCCTGCTGATCGCCGACCATGCCGGCCAGCGGGTGCCGGCGACGCTGGATCAGCTCGGGCTGCCGCAGGTCGAACTGGACCGCCACATCGGCTGGGACATCGGTATTGCCGGCACTACCCGCAAGCTGGCCGCGCTGTTGGAGGCCACCGCGGTGCTGCAGACCTATTCGCGGCTGGTGATCGACTGCAACCGGCCGCTAGGCGCGCCCGGTTCGATCCCGGCGATCAGCGATGGCACTGAGATCGCCGCCAATGCCGCCGCCGACCAGGTCCAGCGTGCGCAACGGGCCGACGAGATCTTCAGGCCTTACCACGCGCTCATCCGCGCCCAGCTCGATGCCCGTGCCGCGCGCGGACAAGCCACGATCCTGCTCGCGATGCACAGCTTCACTCCAGTCTTTGCCGGCTTCGTCCGCCCTTGGCACGCCGGCGTCCTGTACCAGCGCGACAGCCGCCTAGCCATGGCGCTCAAGCCGCTGCTGGAAGCCGACGGGCTGACGGTGGGCGACAATGAGCCGTATGCGGTCAGCGACCAGACCGACTACGCCATCCCGGTGCACGGCGAGGCGCGAGGACTGGTGCATCTGGAGCTGGAAATCCGCCAGGATCTGATCGCCGACGATGCCGGCCAGGACGCATGGGCGCGCCGCCTTGCGGACAAATTGACGGCGCTGGCACCGGGCTTCACGCACCCCTAGGTTTGCGGGGTGCTATACCGGTGCAACCTCCCCGCACGTTGTACCGACATCATGCTGATCCGCCTGGGTTACGAAATCGCGTTCCGCCTGCCCCAGCCGACACCGATGCTGGTGACGCTGAACATCCACGACTCGCGCCGCACCGACATCGTGATCGGCCAGGAACTGCGCGCCCTGCCCAGCGTCCCGATGCGCCAGTACCACGACAGTTTCGGCAACACCTGCACGCGGCTGCATGCGCCGGCGGGCCTGTTCACCCTGTACGCCGATGCGGTGGTGCAGGACAGCGGGGTGCAGGACCTGACCATGCCGCACCTGCGCGAGGTGCCGGTGGACGAACTGCCCGATGAGACGCTGATCTTCCTGCTGGGTAGCCGCTACTGCGAAACAGACCAATTGGTCGGCATGGCCTGGGACCTGTTCGGCAGTGCGCCGACTGGTTGGAACCGGGTCCAGGCAATCTGCGACTACGTTCATTCGCAGATCGAATTCGGCTATCACCACGCCAACCCGACCAAGGGCGCCGCCCAGGCCCTGCGCGAAGGCCGCGGCGTGTGCCGCGATTTTGCCCATTCGGCCATCGCGCTATGCCGCTGCATGAACATCCCGGCGCGGTACTGCACGGGCTACCTGGGCGACATCGGCATTGCGCCAGTGGACGCACCGATGGATTTCTCGGCGTGGTTCGAAGCCTACCTGGATGGCCAGTGGTATACCTTCGACGCGCGCCACAACACACCCAGGATCGGGCGTGTGCTGATCGCACGCGGTCGCGATGCGGCCGATGCGGCGATCAGCAACAGCTTCGGCGCCAACACGCTGGAAAAATTCCTGGTGTGGACCGACCAGACCGACGACCCCACGCTGTCGCCGAGACCGCCGGTGGGCGCAGCGTCGGCGGCCTACGCCGGATAAGCCGACGATCCGCCCAGGTTCGGTGCGTGGGCTTTTCCAACCGGTGCTGTCGCTGGACATCGAAGCGACCGCCCGGGCGCGGGAACGGGCCCTCGGCATGTACCTCCGCCGTCAGCGCATCGTCTCGCTTGCGATCGCGATAGACCACCTGGATGCCGCTGCTGGTGGCGATGTCCACGCGCAGCGAGCCGGTGTCATCGTCCACCGTGGCGTTGCCACCCGGCGCAATGGTCACCGGATCGCCCACCGCGGCAGGATCACCACGTCCTGCGATTGGATGCTGCCAAACACCCCCGTTTCACGGCTGCGATAAAGCACCAGGGCGTCTTTCGGAGGTGCGGCGAACTCCATGTCCGGACGCAACATCGCATCGGCCGTGACGACGACGCGGCGTGCGCCACCACCGGGGCCACCCTTGCCACCGGGCGACCGCTACCTGCCCCACCGCTAACAGCACCGGCGCTGTTGCCTTTCGGCTTCGAAGACCGACCTTGGCGGCTTTTTAGGCGGCTTTCCGCGCCTGCGTGTTGGCTTTTGCATCGGCCTGCCAGGCCTGGGGCGTCTGCGACCCCACCTGCTGCGCCGCCAGTGGACGTGGGCACACCATGGCCGGTGGCCACAATACGGCAGACAACCACAAGCGATGACTTGGCAGGGCGCGACCTCACGGCAAAGATCGGGTGATGCTAGAGCGCGTGTGCGTGGCGCATCTGCCGCGCGCACCATGCCTCAAGACACGGCGCGCGCCATACAGCCAGTAGTGAGGCGGCCGCGCGCGGAGCACCAAAGCCCCCCGCCCAGCGGCCTCAGGCGAAGTGATCGGTCGCGCGGATCAGCGCATCGATGTTTTCGTCCTCGAACGCCGAATGGCCCGAGGTCGGGCTGATCTCCAGCGTCGCCTTCGGCCAGACCTTGTGCAGGTCCCAGGCGTTGGCGATCGGGCAGACCACGTCGTAGCGGCCATGCACGATCACGCCTGGGATGTCGGCGATCCGGTGCGCGTCGCGCAGCAGCTGGTCGTCGACTTCGAAGAAGCCGCCGTTGACGAAGTAATGGTTCTCGATGCGGGCAAAGGCCAGCGCGAACTCGGCATCCTCATGACCATTGACGAAATCATCGTCCACGCGCAGGAAGCTGGTCGCCCCTTCCCATACCGACCACGCGCGCGCGGCATCCAGACGCGTTGCCGCGTCATCGCTGGTCAGGCGGCGATGGAACGCGGAGATCAGATCGGCGCGTTCCACTTCCGGAATTGCCTTGATGTAGTGCTCCCACGCATCGGGGAACAGACGGCTGGCGCCTTCCTGATAGAACCACTCCAGCTCCCAGCGACGCAGCATGAAGATGCCGCGCAGGACCAGTTCGGTGACCTGCTTCGGATGGGTCTCAGCGTAGGCCAGCGCCAGCGTTGAACCCCAGCTGCCGCCAAAGACCTGCCAGGCGGCAATCCCCAGGTGCGTGCGCAGTTTTTCGATATCGGCCACCAGGTCCCAGGTGGTGTTGTCGATCAGGTCCGCATGCGGGCGCGAGCGGCCCGAGCCACGCTGGTCGAACAGCACGATGCGGTACTTGGCCGGGTCGTGGAAGCAGCGCATCTTCGGGCTGCAGCCGCCACCGGGACCGCCATGCAACAGCACCACCGGCTTGCCGTTCGGATTGCCACACTGCTCGTAGTACAGCGTATGGCGGTCATCGACCTGGAGGCGGCCGGTGTCGAAGGGTTCGATCGCGGGATAGAGCGTGCGCATGAAGACAACTGACTGCGGGGGACGGTCCAGCAGTTTATCGCAGCGCCTCGCGCACCCTCAGGCGCTGCGTCCCAGTGTGACCCGGTCGCGACCTTCCAGATCCTGCGCGGTCTGCACCTGGACCAGGCCGGCCCGTATCAGCAGCGCGCGCACCGCGCCGCCCTGATCAAAACCGTGCTCCAGCAGCAGCCAGCCACCGGGCTGCAGATGCGCGGGCGCAGCGACAATGATGCGGATGATGTCGTCCAGCCCGCTGTCGCCGGAAGCCAACGCGCTGGCCGGCTCGAAGCGCAGGTCGCCCTGCTGCAGGTGGGCATCGCCGGCCTCGATGTAGGGCGGGTTGCTGGCGATCAGGTCGAAGCGCTTGCCCTGCAGCGGCGCGAACCAGTCGCCCTGGACGAAGTCCACGTTCGCCAATCCATGCGTCTTCG